>JAGHYT010000224.1:0-4038 GCA_017743535.1 Chloroflexus sp. | reverse complement strand
ACCAGGCAATGATAATCGGTGAATTTGGATTTGCTGCCGTACCACCACCGCTGGCGCCACATGCCGATAGGGCCAGTGTCACCATCAACAAAAAGATCAGGAATCGCATCGACTGCATACAGGGCACCCTCCTTAGCAGGCACTCTTGACGAAGCCTTTACATCGCCCTGTGCAGTCTAACCGGTTATTGTTATGAGAAAATTATGTTCAGATTATAAATTGAACAATTCAGTATAAAGGCTTTGCAAAAGATGTTCACCACTCCTAAGAAATCAGAGTTGAGAAGTATGCGAAGCAACGATATAGTCGTTTAGGGTGGGTTTGGAAAGATGCTCCCGATGGTCGGGGTATGTGGGGGTTGTCAACAGCTTGTGCTCTTGGACGAACGGCGCAGAATGGAGATCGCTGTCAGTGGAGACATGACGTTTATCAGCGTATCAAAGACGGCTGAATAAATTTATCCCTGGCCCTCTTCCTCTCTCGTTTTGGGAGAGGAAGAGGGTTGAGGTGGGGTTGGAAAACCTCTCCTCTCTCACTCCTATTTTTGATCTTCTCCCTGAACATCGACCACTACACGGCCACGGGTCTGCGCGTTGGTAATCTGTTCAGCATAAGCGGGCAATTCAGCGAATGGGATAACTGTCGTCATTCGATCCAGTAATTCCGGTGTTAGATCGCGGGCCAGTCGTTCCCAGGCAACGAGTCGTTCTTCGCGCGGTACCATGACCGATTCGATCCCGATCATTGTCACACCGCGCAAAATAAATGGATACACGCTGGTCGTAAACTCGGCGCCACCGGCATTGCCGCAGATCGCAACCGCGCTGCGCATTGCCATTGCCCGTAACACACCCGCTAACACTGCCCCGCCGACCGTATCAATGGCGCCGCCCCAGCGTTCACTTTCGAGTGGGCGACCGGGACTGCTCAGTACATTTCGATCAAGAATGCCGCTGGCGCCGAGGTCACGCAAATAAGCTTCTTCATGAGGACGACCGGTTGCCGCAATCACCTTATGGCCAGCCTTTGCCAGCAAAGCTACTGCAACGCTCCCCACACCACCGGCGGCGCCGGTGACAAGCACTTCGCGTCCGGGAATAAACCCATGCCGCTCAAGGGCCAGCACGCAGAGCATCGCCGTGAATCCGGCGGTACCGATGGTCATCGCATGTTTCAGACTCATTCCCTCTGGGAGTGGTACTAACCATTCACCTTTTACTCGTGTGTACTGGCTGTACCCGCCCCAGTGCCGTTCACCGACGCCCCAGCCGGTAAGAACGACATTGTCGCCGGGCCGGTAGCGCGGATCTGCCGACTCGACAACGGTACCGGCAAAATCGATCCCCGGCGCCAGCGGGCTGCTGCGCAGGATCTTTCCCTTGCCGGTAATCGCCAGACCATCTTTATAATTGAGAGTAGAATAGGCAACTTTTACTAACACCTCACCTTCTGGTAAGGCGCTTAAAGGCAATTCGCGAAACTCAACCTTCCGACCGTCAGCCCCCTCCTCCACCACCAGGGCCGTAAAGCGTTCTTCACTCATCGCCGCTTCTCCTTTTGTGCTGTCAGGTGTGATTTCTGTATTGTCGATTATAATGAGGATAGGAGTCTTTGCCAACAGGAACCGCCACTATACCTTCTGTAATGGAGTTTGCATGATTCACGCACTTGATCACGTCGTCATTTTGGTAGAGCAATTGTCGTCGGCAGTAGCGGCCTATACCGCAGCCGGATTTGTTGTGGCGCCAGGTGGCGAGCATGCTGATGGCGCGACCCATAATGCGCTGATTAGCTTTCCTGATGGAACGTACCTTGAGTTGCTGGCGTTTCGACGGCCGGCTCCGGAACATCGCTGGTGGCGACACGTAGCTGCTGGTCCCGGTTTGATCGATTTTGCCCTGTTGCCGGTCAATACGACAATTGCCGTTGCCGCAGCAGCCGACCGTGGCTTAATGATGAATGGACCAGTTCCCGGTGGTCGCATCCGACCTGATGGTCTCAGCCTGGCTTGGGAGACGGCATGGCCGCCTAGTCCCGATCTCCCATTTTTGTGCGGTGATGTGACCGACCGTTCGTTGCGGGTGCCTGATGCTGATTTTTGGGGGCACAGTAACGGTGCGCGAGGTATTGCTGAGGTGATCGTAGCCGTAACCAATCCAATCGCGAGTGCTGGCCGCTATGCAATGTTGTTGGGGATCACACCCCAGGCAACTCCCGCTGAGGTGCGCATTCCGTTGGGTGAAAGTACCATTGTGCTACGTGGTCCAGATTCAGGTGATCAGCGCGTGATTGATCGGCTAATGCGCCGGGGCGAAGGGATCTGTGCCGTTACCCTGAAGGGGTTGCATTTTCCCGACCTTACCGCAACGCTTGGTGCGGCGATTGTGGCTGAACATGTAGCATAGGACCCTGCTTGTGGCTATTGAATTTGAGCGTTTTTTGCAACGTGTGCGTGCCGAGCGGGGTGGTTTTTTCGACCGTGACCGCTCTATAACCGTGGTACGTGCACCGGGTTGGGTTGATCTGTGTGGTGGGGTGGTTGCCGAAACCGGAATCCATACGCTGCTCTGGCCAACCGGTGGTGGGGTGTTGGTAGCACTTCAGCCTGATCCTGAACCGGTTATTCGGATTCGGGTGTGGCAACGGACTGAATCCATTCCTTGCACTGCCTTGTTTCTGTCATCGGGGCCGCGCGAATATGCGGATGCTGTCTCCGAGATTGATCGTCATCGTCCACCGCGCAGTTCGTGGTGGGGGCCGGCACTGATGGCATGGGTTGCCCTGATGCGCGAAGAGTTTGTGCGGTTTGGTGGTGGCGCACGGCTGCTTTTACATCCACTCGCCGGCGAAAGTAGTGCTGCTACGGTTATCGCTGCGGTCGCGCAGGCTCTGGTGACCGCCTACAATGTTCACCTTGCGCCACGCGAGCTGGCGATTACCTGCGCCGAGGGTTTGTATCATCTCGACAGTCGCGGGTTGGAATTGATCGGCACGCTAACGACTGTTTGCGCACCGGCCAATGAAGTACTGGTTGTTCAGCCACATCAGGCCCTGATCGGCGGGAATGTTCATCTGCCGCCAGGTTGTGCCATCTGGACGATTCGCGTCGGTGATGAACCTCGTCAACCACCATTTCGCCTGCGTTCCGCATTAACGCTCGCAGAACGCCTTGTCGCTGAGCTAGTAACAGCGGTTGACCTTCCGCAGGGTCAAGAGGGAGCAATCCTGGCTTCACTGCGTCTCACGGATTTTATACGCTACCTACGTGACCGACTCCCTGCGCACACGAGCGTTACAACCGGCGCGACGACCGAGCAGATGACACCTTCCGCATTAACCAGCTTTGTCCTTGCTGAACAGCAGCGATCGCGGCTTATCCTGGCCCTGTTGCGTGCTGCGGCAAGCCGACTACAACGCGAGGAGGATGTGCATCTGATTGGGGAATTACTCACCCAAAGCCACTGGGAACAAGCAGCACTTGGGTTGATCGACCCGCACGCACAAGCCTTAGCCGAACGTCTGGTCGCATCAACCATTCTGGGAGTACGCCAGCCGGTAGCTGCAACGCAGGCGACACTCGTAGTATTGGGGCGCAATGACGCCGAAGGCGATATCCAACGGATCACGGCTGAATACCAGTCTCTGATCGGGTTGCCGGTGCGGATCGTTGGCGGGAGTCTGGCCGGAGTGAGTCTTGCCGGTGCACGACAGGTTTAAGAATTGAACAGCGTGAGGCGCAAAAGCTATGTCTTCAGAACGATCTTGCCCACAATGTGGTTCGCCAGTCGCGTCTACCGGGCGTTTTTGCCCCAATTGTGGTAACCGTTTGTCGGAACCACCACAAATACCGCTACCATCGGAAACTCCACCCGCACCATCTTCCAGCATCGCCTCCGCTCAGACAGGCAGATGGCGCTGGATCATTATGGCTGTTGCTCTACTAGCTCTAGTTGTCATTGGGAGTCGTGCGTTTCTTATCCAATTATTTCGCTCACCTGAAGCAGCGCCGCCATCGGTGGCGACAGTGCTGACGCCTTC
>JAGHYT010000223.1:0-4127 GCA_017743535.1 Chloroflexus sp. | reverse complement strand
TTTTTATCTTTTTTGCCGATGTGACAACCGAATATCAGAGTTTGCAAACCCTTCAAATCAATGCTCAGCGGCTGGAATTAGCTTTACGTGCCGCCAACCAGGGCCTTTACGATATTGATCTCCAAAGTGGAGCAACAACGGTAACTGACGCATACGCTACTATGTTGGGTTACGATCCCGCGGCATTTATCGAGACTAACCAGAGCTGGCGCGAACGAATTCATCCAGCTGACGTAAATCGGGCGTATCAAGCCTATCTTGACTATCTCGCCGGACGCATTCCCGAATATAGAGTAGAATTCCGCTCACGGATGCGGCAAGGCGGCTGGAAGTGGATACTTTCGGTAGGTGCAATTGTTGAACGCGATGAACAGGGCCATCCGCTCCGAATGATGGGCACGCACACCGATATTAGTGCGCTGAAACGTCTGGAATTTCAAGAGCGATTACGGGTGCAGCTCTTCACTTGCCTGCTAGGAGGTGGAGATTTGAATACCTTAATGAACATTTTGTTACAGGCTTTTGAGGATGAACAACCTGATACTCGGTGTGCAGTTGTGCTATTCGATCCCGGTGGCCATCAAGTAACACAAGTTATCGCACCACATTTGCCACAACCCCTGATCGAAGCGCCGAAACAGACGGAGCCACACCTGACTAATCCACTCTGGCAGTTACTGATTACCCAACAACGAGTAATGATCCCCGACTTGCAAGTTGATCCATTGTGGGCAGTCTATGCCAAACCGGCCCGAGCGCACGGTTTGATGACTCTGTGGGCTGAAGCGATTCTCGGTACGGGCGGTGTCATAATCGGTGCATTTACCGTCTGGTCGGCGCGTGAGACTGTGGCTGAAAACGAAGAGCTGACACTCTTACGGTTTGTCGGCAATCTGGCTGGGCCAGTGATAGAACAACATGTCATCGCCGAACGGTTACGTCTGAGCGAAGAGCGATACGCGCTGGCCGAACGGGCTGTGCAAGACGGGGTATGGGATTGGGACATCACGAATAGCGTGACCTATCTCTCGCCACAGTGGAAGGCGATGTTCGGCTTCAGCGAAGATGAACTCCCAAATAGCATCACAACTTTTTTCGAGCGTATTCATCCAGATGATTGGCCGGCGGTAACGAAGGCGCTTGATCGTCACTTTGCAGGTCAGGAGCCATTTCACATGGAATTTCGTATGCGTTACCGCGATGACAAATATCGTTGGGTTCTGGCGCGTGGTGAAGCGCTGCGCAACGAAGATGGTAATGTTATTCGTATGGTCGGTGCGTTGAGTGACATCACCGATCGTAAGCAACTGGATGAGCGCATCCGCGAGACTCAGAAGCTAGAAGCGCTTGGCTTGCTTACTGGTGGCCTTGCTCACGATTTCAATAACTTGCTTGGTATTATCATTGGGAATCTCGATCTGTCGCTCTTTGACTGGCAGGGAGATGAAGAAACCAGAAAATCGTTAGAAGCGGCGCTGCAAGCTGCACTACGCGGTGCTGAACTGACGAAAAGTCTGCTGGCGGTTGCTCGTCGGCAGCCGCTCGCGCCAACCACGATCGATGTTTGCCAGATCGTGCGTGAATTCCTGCCTTTGATACAGGTGACGGTTGGTTCAGCTATTAAGGTGGAGCTGATCGAGCAGACGACAGTCACAGTACGGGCGGATCGAGCCGGATTAGAGGCTGCACTCCTCAATCTGGTGATCAATAGCCGTGATGCGATGCCCCATGGCGGCAGTTTGATCATTAAAGTACGCGAACAGCGGGTGACAGACGAAGATACGATGCTATTGGCAATTCTGTCACCTGGTTGCTATATCAGTATTGACGTTATCGACACCGGTACCGGTATGACGCCAGAGGTGGCTGAACGGGCATTTGAACCGTTCTTCACCACAAAGGAACGTGGGCGCGGCACCGGTCTGGGGCTGGCAATGGTCTACGGCTTTGCCCGTCAATCGGGCGGCACTGCCCAAATTTATTCAACATCGGGTTTGGGAACGACAATCCGGTTGTACCTGCCATGTGCGGGAGAGTTGCCGTCTGAAGAAGTACCATCCGTTCCAATTACCGAACGTCGCGGTGCCCGTATTTTAGTCGTTGATGACGATACAGCACTCCTTCAGATCACCGTGAAGACGTTGCTCGCACTCGGCTATACGGTTGCTGCGACCAGCGATGGGCAAACAGCGCTGGCCCGATTACAGGCTGAACCGTTCGATTTGTTGCTGACCGATGTGGTGATGCCTGGGATGGATGGGCCGACGTTAGCTGCACGGGCCCGACAGGTTGATCCCAAGCTCAAGGTGCTCTACATAAGCGGTTTTGCTGCCCTGCAAGGGATAGACTTGAACGACGAGCACGTGCTTGAGAAACCGTTTCGTTCCAGTACACTTGAAGTGGCCGTGCAACAGGCACTAAGTGATTGATCGCTGTGTCACCGCAGCATCCAGCACACGCAATACCTCGGCAGCCAGACGCTGGCGATCAAAGCACCGTTCGGCCAGCAGACGTGCGTTTTGTCCGGCCTGGTGGGTGAAGGTCGGATGATCGCGGAAGAAGACGATCTGCGCTGCTAGATCCGCAGGATCGCCAGCTCGTGCATAACGACCACACTGGTGTTCGGTTACCAGTTGGCGGAGCCAGCCAGGAGTGTTGACAATAACCGGTTTTCCGGCAGCCAGGGTGTCGAACAGTTTATTGGGAGAACAGGTTGCCAACACCGGTACCGCTTTGAAGATCGTCAGACAAACGTCTGCCGCAGCGACCAGATCGGCAATCTCGGTTTTAGGCAATGGATCGATAAACCGCACGTTGTTCAAACTGTAACGCCGACTCTGTTCTTCTAACCACGGCCGTTGACGGCCCTGACCGGCCAGCGCGATCAGGATGTCGCTCCGTCCTTGCTGCTGCAAGACATGTGCTGCCTCAATCACCTGGCCCAGATCGTTTGCTTCTCCCATCGTACCGAAATAAAGCACGAGAAACGGTGGTTCACCGAGTTGTTCACGCCAGTGCCGACCATCACGTTGTGGATGAAACAGATCAAGGTCGGCTGCATTCGGGATGACACTCACCTTTGTTGGTGAGATACCGGCATCGATCACTCCCTGTCGCATGCCGGGTGAGAGGGCGATAATGTGGTACGAATAACGGTAAATCGCTCGCTCAAGCCAGCGTGCCGCCAGGATGAGCAGTGGATGGCGAAGTGCTCCCATCTGAATCGGCGCTTCGGGCCACAGATCACGTACTTCAAACACTAGTGGCACCCGATGCCAGCGACTGGCCAGCATCCCCGGAATCCCGATCGTTAGCGGTGTGCTGGTAGCGAATACGACATCGGGCCGCTTAACACGCAACACGACGAGCAGGCTGACCATGGCAAAGAAGATAAAGGCGATGATCCGCCAACCGTAGCCAATCGCCGTTCCTCGATGATAATCGGCATAGCCGGCCCGCACCTCAATGACCTTGATACCGTCAACAGTGGATTCGCGCCACCATCCGCCTGACCACGGGTGCTGCTGATTGGCTGCTGTCACTATCGTCACTTGATGGCCTTGGCAGACGAAAAAACGGGCAAACTCGTATGACCGTGTGCCCCCTACCCCAGAGCGGGTTGTAAAGTATTGATGCAGATAGAGGATGTGCATTGGGTTACACCTCGATCTCGCGTACCACGTGACGTAACTTTCCGGCCCGTGTCCGTGGCAGGCGCTCGACTAGTTCCCACTCGATCTGCATAGTTGGGCCAAGATAGCGACGAGCCACTTCGATGACGGCTGTCATTGAAGCGGGTACAAAATCGGCTGCCGGTACGACACGAATGACGATACGGTCGCGGGCCACCTGCGCAATCTGGCTCTCTTTGATTCCTATTCCCGGTTTGGTTACATGACTGAGCCGACCGATCCAACGTCCATCTGGTGTCTTAATCCGATCGTCGATGCGGCCTTCAATCGCTACCCACGAAGGGCTGTGCCGTCCACATGGGCAATCATCAGGAGCTAGCGTTGCCAGATCACCTGTTTGATAGCGAATAAATGGCGTTCCTGAGCTGGCAAAGCTCGTGACGACGATCTGACCGGTTGCACCTGGTGCAACCGGACGACCATCGTCATCGACGA
>JAGHYT010000222.1:0-4158 GCA_017743535.1 Chloroflexus sp. | reverse complement strand
TGATATGTACACCAAGGCGTTCCACCGATACTCGGGCAGGATGCGGGCCGGAGGCTCGCGCTCCCAGCGCTGGCGGGTGTTGGTCGGTGCTCGGCCCACCAACGACGGCCTGCCACCAATCCTCGGACAGGATGCGGGCCGGAGGCCCGCGCTCCCAGCGCCAGCGGGTGTTGGTCGGTGCTCGGCCCACCACCGACGGCCTGCCACCAATCCTGGTGCAGCACGCGGGCCGGAGGCCCGCGCTCCCAGGCCCGGAGGACGTTGGGCGGTGATATGTACACCAAGGCGTTCCACCGATACTCGGGCAGGATGCGGGCCGGAGGCCCGCGCTCCCAGACAGTGGAGGGAACTCTATGCCGGATCGGGAAAACGATGCGCTGATCGACCGACAGGCGAACGCAATCCGAATTGCATTGCAGCGGATCGTCCTGTTGCGCGAAACCGGACCAAAGAGTGCAGCCTGGCAACGGGCACGAATCAAGACGATGTGGCGATTACGGCAGCAACTGCTGGCAGATACCACACCGCGCCAGGTCGACGAGCATGATAGGTAACGATTTGGTACACTGGTTAACCAACGCCGGAAATGTGGCGTACAGTTTTGCACTGGCGCTAACCCCAGATGAACGGACAGCCCAGCGTCTGCTGCAACAGTGGGTGCGCACACTCCGCGAACAGCCACCTGCGGTCTGGCGTGACGACGAGCTGATTACTCGTCTCTACCGGCTCGCACTCAGCAAGTATGCCGATCAACCACGTGAGCGCCGTCCGGCGCCACCAACCGCATCGATCCTGGGGCCTCTACGTACACTGCCACTCGATCAGCGGATGGCAGTGCTGGCGTACAGTTTACTTAGCGCCGATTATGCCCGACTCGCCGCAATGCTGAATACCAGTCCTGATAATGCACTGGTGACATTCCAACAAGCGATCACGGCATTGGCCCCTGCCCTCGGTCACCATCTCACGCAGCAAATCCAGAGTGATGCGTGCGTCACCGTCCGGCAGGCGCTGATCAACCCGACACAACACCTGCAACTGTTCGAGACTGTCCGCCGCCACCTCAGCACCTGTACTCACTGTCGGCTCTTTGATCGCGAATGGCAGGCGGTAACGCACGAGCTGACAGCGACCCTCCGCCGAATACGGGACAATCAGCCGTTACCGACGCGATTGCTGAATCGTTTGCTGGAAAGTGCTTCTGCGCCACGGCAACGTTTTGCGCAATGGGCATTGCTGATACCGCCACTTGTCCTGATCATCTTAATCCTGACTCTCATCCTACCGGGACTGCTTCGCAATCCTCTCACCGTGGTAACAACGGGAGCGGCAGAACCCGGTATAACCGCCGGGGAACTGGTCAATCGTGCGCTGGTTCATGGCGGCATCCCCGAACCAGAAGGCCCACCCATCTGGTACGCTCGCTATCAAACGATCTGGTATTTCAACAATCGCACCATCGCCCCGCTCTTCGCCGAAATCTGGCACGACCGCGATAATCCGGCCCGTCATCGCTTACAACTGCGCCACATCGAGGGTGGTGCGCCCTACGAGTTTCAGTTGGGCGATGGAACACGCCGTTTCTACTACGCGCTCGATGGTTCGTATGCACCAACGTTGTACGGCGATCTGCCAATACGTGCAGCGCCGAATGAGCCGGAGTTGGTGGTGAGTCTGATGTCTGCTGAACAACAGCAGGCTGCCTTCTTTGCTCGACGCCAGACTGGGCCATGGCGGATTGTGCCATCGTACCTGCAACAGGCAGCAGAGGCCCCTGATCTGCGCTTGCTGGGGCAACAGCGTATCGGAAACCGTCTGGCCTATATTGTCAGTTTCCGCGGCTTCAGCCCGCTTGATTTACCGGCTGAAGCCGCTGAACCGGTTATGGTCTTGATGACCATTGCTGGGCAAGACGGCCATGTTCTGAGTATCACTGAGCTGGTCGGTCCACCTGGCGGCACCCAGACGAGTCGGGTGGTCTGGCGACTGGCCGAGTTCAATTGGCTGGTTAGTAGTGAACAGATTCGCGATGCGTTCACCTTCGAGCGAGCGTGGAACGGACGAGCTGAAGCTGAAGGATCGGCGCCCCAACCACTCATCGATCCGAGCTGGCCGCTGCTACGCAGAGCGAACGTAATTGAACCGGCACAGCTTGCTCGTGTATCAGAGCCATTCGTCCTGCCAGCGACGATCCCGGTCGGTATTGAGCAGGCAGTGTTGTTACAGTTGCGTGGTTCCACGATGAACGGTGTGCTGTATACGGGGCGCAACAAACGCCTGATCTTGACCTTCGACCGGATACCCGATATTGATTCCACAGTACCCACTGAAGTGATCGACCGCTGGCGGGTACGGATCGAACCGGTACGCGGTCAGCGTTATCGGGTCGCGATTGAACCAGATTCGGCGCCTGGCAACGCTGGTACACGCATAGCACTTGATACGCAGGGCTTCACCATTGATGAACTTCGAGCAGTAATTGCCTCCTTACAGCCAGTCTATCAGATTGATCTTACCACGCAACAGGCATTTTTCGTCTCGACCGCTACAGTACGTTAGTGATTAGAGCCTGACCGAAATATCCTCTTATAGAAGAAGATCGGTCGCAGCGCAGCGGCGCTGTGCCCGCCCATCGGAATGCGCTCGTGGGGAAAAAGAGTCGTCCTTCCTCATCATGTGTCTTCCCCGTTTGTTCGTCGCGCAACTCGTGGTATACTCGAAAAGAGCAATGATCTCAACCGGAACACTCATCGTAGAGACACGAAATGCACAGAACGAGTTATGTCGCGTCATACCTGTTAGAGTTCAGGTTTTACACAAGAATGTCTGTGGTGAATGATTGAAAGAGCGTACCGCGACCGACAGCAGGACAATGCACGATGCTCTAGTCGGTGGTAGAGCAGACTTGTTGGCCGCAGCAGCGTGACTGAAATTCATGCAACTCCGTACCGATTTACAAACTCGTGAAGAACAGGCAGCGTATCTGGCGGAAGCACTTGCCGGTCTTTTCGAGGGGGCCGCTCAGCCGTCTCCCATTCGTGGTGGACGACGAGCTGCGCTCCGTCGGTTACGTGCGTTTAACGTTCAGCACTACGCCCGCACACGTAACGATGTGGTGAATCGTGGAGTTTCCATGCTCTCACCGTATATTCGCCACGGCGTTCTGACGCTGGCCGAAGTGCGCGACTCAATCTTGAGTCGGTTTGGACACACTCCCGATACGGAAAAGTTTGTCAATGAGCTGGCCTGGCGGGCGTTCTGGCAACTCGTGTATGCTCACCTCGGTGATCGAATTCATCAGGATATTGAGCCGGCCAAATATCGGACTCGTGTCCCGCGTCGTCGTCTCCCATCAGAGGTGATGTCGGCCACGACCGGCCTAGTGTGCATCGACGAGTCGCTGCGCGAACTGTACACAACCGGTTATATGCACAACCATGCCCGCATGTGGGTGGCCGCGTACCTGCAACACTGGCTGGGTGTAGATTGGCGCGAGGGCGCCGATCTCTTCTACCGCCATCTGCTCGACGGCGATCCGGCCTCAAATAGCCTGTCGTGGCAATGGGTGGGCAGCACCTTCAGCCACAAACCGTACATTTTCAACCGCCAGAACGTAGAACGCTTCAGCGCTGGAACCTACTGTGCGCGCTGCCCACTAGCTCACGATGGTTGCCCATTTGACGACAGTTACGAGAACCTGGCCCAACGGCTGTTTGGGGTGTCACTCGCGGAACTGGAGGGACGGCGATGAACGGGGTGATTGTCTGGCTGCACGGTGATAGTCTTAGCCCGACCGATCCGGCATTGCTGGCAAACCCCGATGCGCCCGCCATATTCGTCTTCGATGAGCCATTTCTGGCGGCGGCTCAGTTGAGCTTCAAGCGGCTCTTTTTTCTTTACGAATGTGCACTTGAAGCAATTGCCGGTAGAAATGGCAGCATCCGTCGTGGAGTCGTGGTTGATGAAGTGCGAGCATTTGCCGCCGAGCATCAGGCTTCAACCGTTCACGTGACCGACAGTGTTGCACCGCGTTTTCAGCAGTATGTAGCTGAATTACAGACCAGGGGGCTACAGGTCGTTATTCATTATCCACCGACGTTCGTCTCTTGGCGTGGAGAACCGCCCCGTCGTTTCAGTGCCTGTCTCTTATACACATCT
>JAGHYT010000221.1:0-4287 GCA_017743535.1 Chloroflexus sp. | reverse complement strand
TCTTTGCCAATGCCGAAGTTGATCGCTCACCAACGGGAACTGGCGTCTCGGCCCGTCTGGCAATCCATTATGCCAGAGGTGAAATCGAGCTTGAGCAGACGATTGCCGTAGAAAGTATTCTCGGTCGGCGTAGTGTCTTCAGTGGGCGAGTTGTTGCACAGACGCAGGTCGGTTCGTATCCGGCTATTATTCCCGAAGTGAGTGGGAGTGCTTTCATTGTCGGTCGCAGTGAGTTTATTATTGATCCACGCGATCCGCTAGGGCGAGGGTTCCTAGTTGAGCAGGTTGTAATGTAGTCAAACTCAAAGTGTAGCGGTATATTTCTGATGTCGACGGAAGTTTGCAACCATATCCCCATCATCTCTCTTACATTGCCCGTTACCATACTGGTAGGGGCGGGTTCCAAACCCGTCCTACTTGACGTTCATGCAGCGTGTAATCGGTTCCAGCCATTTCCTTCGGGATACAAGCCAGTATGCCGCATTCCCAGGTAACAGGAGCATTGCTTAGCCTTCTCTTACGAGGGTGTATTCAATCGACGCGAAATCAGGCAGATAATTTCATCGGCGCTCTCTTCAATCGATTTATCGGTAACGTTGATTGTGGTCCACCCATGTTGGCGGAAGATTCGTCTGGCCCATTCCACCTCATCGTGAGTCGCTTCAAGGTTGGTATATGTTCCACCAATATTGACCCCCATTCGCCGCTGGCGCCAGCGACGGCGGGCAGCAATCTGTTCGGCCTCGACAATTAATCCAATCACCCGTCGCCGATCAATCTGAAACAGGGATTCGGGGAGCGGGATATTGCGCACCAGTGGTACGTTTGCAACTTTCCAACCCAACACTGCCAGATACATACTAAGCGGTGTTTTGCCCACGCGCGAAATCCCAACCAGCACAATATCGGCCTGATGGAGTTCATGCGGTTTATTGCCGTCATCATGGGCAACAGTATATTCAATCGCCTCCAATCGTGCAAAATAGGTCGAACGGCGCGGCTGATACAAACCCGGCTTGCCGATCGGTTCTTTCTGCAATACAGTGGCTAATCGTGATAGGACACTTCCCACCAGATCGATTTCGGCTACCCCCATTTCGCGAGCCAGGCGCATCAGTTCACGTCGAAGGACCGGTTCCATCAGGGTGTGTAAAATCGTACCGTTGTTTTGGGCAGCCTGTGCTACAACTTCGGTAATCTGGTTCAGATCACGGACATTAGGCACGATGATCAGTGGCACTTCGGCTCCTTCAAATTGAGAAAGTGTCAGGCGGGCAACCTGTTCGCCAACCGCGCCCGCGCCGCCAGACACGATATAGAGGGGTGGTACCGTTTGAGAGGTTGAGAATTCGCTCATTCGCAAACGTTTCGTAATCTTCAATGTGCCGGTTATTCGGCACAATAACTATAACTATAGACGAAATGGCTCAGACATTGGTATGATACCACCAAACCGGAAGTTTGCACAGCGGGCATAAGTTATGGAAATCTTTTCAATTGACGGCGCAAAGATTCATGCGATTGATGCCGGACCACGTCATGCGCAACTGGCTGTTCTCGTTCATGGCTGGTCAAGTTCATCATTTGCAATGTCACCACTTATTCCTCTCCTGAGCCGGCGTTTCCGCTGTGTAGCTATTGATCTCCCCGGCTACGGCGAATCACCACCACTGCGTGAGCGGGCTACCATTGGTCGGTATGCGCAGATTATTGGTCGTCTGATCACCGGCTTAAGCGAGCATCCGGCGGTGTTAGTTGGTCACTCAATGGGTGGCATGATCAGCGCCACGCTCGCATTGCAGGTTCCGCAACTGGTTGATCGGATGGTTCTCCTCTGTCCAACCATCTCTGGTCGCTTATCGTTCTGGATTAACACATTTGTCTCGCCGATCACGATGATCGAGCGTATTCCGCTCCTGGATCGGTTTCTTTCCTTGCTTGAACCATCGATGCTCTACGTCACCGATAGTCTGATGAGACCGGCTTCCTTTGCCGAGCGTTCGGCTATCAGTGAAGCCGATTACTTGCGCCTGCGCGCCGATGCTCGCCGACCCGGACAGGGTCGGGTGCGGGCAGAGTGTTTCGTCGCGATGCGTAATCAGGACTTAAGTGGGCGTTTACGTGAACTTGAGACGCCAGCATTGGTGATCTGGGGGGCAGAAGACAATACGGTGCCTTTGCGCGATGCTGGTGTGATTGCCGATGAGTGGCCCTCTGCCGATCTCCGCATCATTCCGAAAGCGGGCCACTGGCCACACTTCGAGACACCAGAAGTGACGATGCGTTATATTGCCAGTTACCTGGGATTACCATCAATTATCGGCGAACCAGATGTATTAGTACAACCGGCAGAAGTGACGACCCAGATCGCCGAGTTTCTCGCGAATTCACAAATTGGCAGTGGCTTGAGTCTTGCGCAGCGTATCCGGCTGGCGGCCCATTTAGAGCGCCGACGCTACGCACCAGGGACACTGGTGGATCGGACAAATCAGGAGTCAACCGATCTGTATCTGGTGCAAGAAGGATCATTAGAGATCTGGAGTCCGCCGATAGAAGGTGATCCCGATAGCCAGCGCTTGTTGATGACTGTTGTCAGTGGGCAAATTACTGGCGAGATGTCGTTACTCGATGGTGGTAGGCGGAGTGCTGATCTGCGGGCCGGTGAAGATGGGGTGACCCTGCTGGCATTGCGACGTGAACGACTACGGGCACTGGCTGAAGATGATCCTGCGCTCGGGAATGCGGTGCTGTGGAATATAGCCACTGCCCTTGCTTTACGATTACGCCTGGCTAACTGGCAACAACAAGGGTTGGTGCGGCAATTGCAGGTGCTACGGCAAGAGCAGTTACAATAGTTTTGTCTGAGCGCTTATCCGAAACATCCTGCTGCGGTCATATAGTGTGTCACTCTCCCTATCAGATCGGTGCAACCCCGAGCGCATCATATCCCTCGATCTGAGACCACGTTCGGGCGCCGATGGGAATCCCCACAGACCGTTCGGCAATTGTCAGCGTAAAGCTGTAGGGGCAAGGCGCTGCCTTACCCTTATATGTGATACCATTGATATCAAGATGGTTGCGAGTTGCATTGTCTCAATCAATGGGTTGCGTTCGTTGTGAAGTGACGATGGGTTATTGAGATAGGGTCTAGAGCGAAGGCTGGATGTTCGCCTGATTAACAAAAAGGAGTTGCGCTTCAATGGCAAGGCTAACGTATAAAGAGCATTCGTGGTGGCAACGGGCAGTCATGGTTAGCGGTGATGGATTGGTCTTTATCATCTTTGCCTTACTAGGTCGCAGTTCACATGGTCTGGTCGATGAGCATCCGCTGCTGGCAGCAGTGCGCGTAGCGTTCCCATTTTTCCTGAGCTGGCTGCTGGTTGCACCGTGGATCGGTGTCTTTCGCCAACACCCGCCCTTACGTATGATCGGTCTCACACTGGTAGCATGGCTGATCACCTTGCCGGTGGGTCTCGGTTTGCGTTGGTTGCAACTCGGACGGGCAAGCCCGCTCAGTTTTGCGCTGGTTACGTTCCTGACGGTGGCTATCTTGCTCGTGATCTGGCGTGGTAGCTACAGTTGGTGGACAACGCGCCGGGCCGGGTAATCTCAGATGGTCAGGTGTAGAACGTCGGGGCCTGGCGATCGCAGGATGGATGCAGGGAAACAATCGGGATTGCACTAACATAGGTGGGCGGGAAGCCTGGCAACCCGCCCCAAATAATGAGCCACATAGAGCGCCGACCCTCTACTACACACTAACCTCTAGCTCGAGTGGTAAGCGTTCATCGATCCAGTAGCGCAAACTGGGGTAACGCAGCTCGATTCCCAGATCATGGCGCATACGAGCGTTACTCAATCGCACCGAAGAAGTCAACGCCCCGATCACCGAGCGGTCGATACCGGCGCGGATACCGATGCTGGGATCAAAGGTGCGTGGCGGTAGCATACCGAGCCGACGACGTACCTCACTGACAATTTCAATCAAACGGAGTGGTTCATCGTCGCCAACATTGTAAATAGCGCCGATCTGACCTACCTCGGCAGCACGCACAAGCACTTCCAGCGCATCATCAATGTGAATGTGGGGGACAAAATTGCGCCCATTGCCATAAATCGTCAACTGACCGCTGGCAATCGCCTCTAGTGGATCGCGATCAGGGCCGTATACCGTTGCCATCCGCAAGATGATTGCTGGAAAGCGATACGCACGCACCGCTTGCAGCACCATTTGTTCGGCAGTGGCCAGAATCGTACCAAGAGGGTATGAAGGTGCAACCGGACTGT
>JAGHYT010000220.1:0-4341 GCA_017743535.1 Chloroflexus sp. | reverse complement strand
CCAGGCATTGTTCGATCTGCGTGCCGGGGTGATAGCCCTTGTGAATGGTGGGGTGCTCCTCGTTACCGCTACGTTCCGCGAACGCCGGAGTATCTATGCCTACCTCGCCGGAGCGGTCTTTGTGACTGCCAGCCTCGGTCAGTTTCTGGTCTGGGAACTGCGTGAGGTTCAGTTGTACGTTGTTCCGGTAGGTATCTACCTCTTTGCATTGGCAGCCGGTATCCGGATATTTCAACGGCAGGTGTCGGTGGCGCGATTGGTCGATAGCGCCGCCGTCTGTCTACTCCTTGGCGTTACCTTCATACAAGCTGGTGGATCAGGTGAGAACGTCGGCTACGTGATGTTATTCGGTGGTGAGTCGTTACTGGTAATGGCCTACGGTATACTTGCCCGGCTCCGAGTACCCTTTATCGGTGGGGTAGCAGGTTTGGTCATCGCTGTGCTCTGGATGGTGGCTTACGCTGCCAGTATGCTCAATCAGTGGCTCGTGTTGGGCTTGTTGGGAATGTTGATGCTTCTGACCTACGTTTTGCTCGAGCGTCAGCAGGAGCAGCTACGACGGCTCGGACGTGATCTGGTTATGCGGCTGCAAGAGTGGCAATAGATTAGGTAGACCAGAGGCGTCTATCAGAAATGTCTTGCTCATGCGATAGGCGATGTGTGTGTATTGAACATGCTTTTCGCCGGAGCTACGGATGGTGTTGTTCGGAACTGGCAAACTCCACCGCACCGGTAGAGGCGGATTCTGCCCGCCCCTACCGGCTACCGATACTGCGCGGAGAGAATTACTCGAAGCGGTCGGCCACTAGCGCCGTCAGATCGGCAACGCGCACCGAGTAGCCCCACTCGTTATCGTACCAGGCCACAATCTTGAAGAAGTCATCACCCATGCTCATCGTGAGTGGCAGATCGACGACACTGCTGTACGTGGTACCGATAAAGTCGCTGCTCACGAGCTGATCATGGGTAACACCGAGAATACCCTCCAGTTCTTCGCTCTCACTGGCTTCGATAAAGGCCTGATTAATCTCCTCAACTGATGTCTTTGTGCTCAGCAAGACCGAGAAATCGACCATCGAGACCGTTGGTGTCGGCACGCGCACCGCGTACCCGTGGAACTTACCCTTTAGTTCAGGGATAACGAGCGCGACTGCCTTAGCAGCACCGGTGGTGGTCGGTACCATGTTGATCGCGGCTGCTCGTGCCCGGCGCAGGTCTTTATGAACGTTGTCCTGCAAGTTCTGATCCATCGTATACGAGTGGATGGTAGTCATCAGACCCCGTTCGATTCCAAAGCGATCATTGAGCACCTTCGCGACCGGTGCCAAACAGTTGGTGGTGCAGGATGCGTTTGAGATAATGTGGTGCTTCTCGTGGTCGTACTTCGCGTCGTTGACACCCAGACAGATGGTAATATCCTCGCCTTTTGCCGGTGCGGTGATAATGACCTTCTTAGCACCAGCGGCCAAATGTGCTTTGGCCTTCTCGGCATCGGTAAACCGGCCGGTCGACTCGATAACGATGTCAACACCAAGCTCCTTCCAGGGTAGGGCGGCTGGATCGCGCTCGGCCAGCGTCAACAACTCATAGCGGACGTCGTCTAGCTCAACCACAATCGCTTTCTCTGTCACCGTCACTTCGCCGTCGAATGCGCCGTAAGTCGAGTCGTAGCGCAGCAGATGAGCCAGCGTTTGGGCATCGGTCAGGTCATTAATTGCCACGATTTCAAACTCTTCAGGATAGTACTCCAGCATCGCCTTAAAGCTCTGGCGTCCGATCCGGCCGAAACCGTTGATAGCGACGCGAACCATGGAAGCCTCCTTAGTACTCAGATCACGATACTCTGGCGCCTTCGCCAAGAGGGTCAATGGCATACGGGTCTGCCATTAACTGACGTGGTCATTATAGCATCTTTGTCTGTTGACTCGCATTATAGATTCTTGCCTATCAGGTGAAGAATTGCATACGCAACTGTCTACAGCGGAATGATAAAACGGTGAAACGAGGGGAGGCAGAGAGAGGAAGGGTTCCAATCTGCGCTGTTATGTCGAATCAATAGCCAGGCATACCCCTTTTTGGCAGTATTCATACGTTCAATCTATCAGATGTGCCATCAGATGAGAAACATTTTGCATTCCATCTTGATGTTGCTACAATACGTAGTAAGAAGATAACTGCTTTTAAGCGGGCAAGGAGGAGCGGCATGACAAGTCTGCTTATCGATGGGGGCGTAGGAGCGATCTTGCTTTTCTTTGTTGTGATGGGCTTTCGTCGAGGGGCGTGGCCGAGTGGGTTTGTTCTCGTTGGTACTCTGATCGGTACCGTACTGGTTGACCTCTGGCGTGATGGCATTGTGCATGTGTTAACACCGCTGGCTCTCGCCAGTGGCTGGCCACTCTTTCTCACCCTGAGTTGTCTCCTCCTGATCGCGGTCGTGGTTGGATACGGCGCCGATACTATTTTTGAATTTGGTCTGGAAAACGCCACTGAGTGGTCACATCGGCTCACTGGTGCGGCTATCGGTTTGGTGAATGCGGCACTGCTTACCAACTATCTGGTGCGTTACGCTCGTGAAGCCTGGCCCGACCCCGCTGCACTTGCCTGGCTTACCACAGCGACGATCACCCCGCTCGTGATTGATTTGTTGCCTTGGGGGATGCTGGCACTTACGCTGGCCGGTCTGCTGATTTTATTGTTTCGGCTGCTGCATGCAATTCGCAGTGAACAGGAACTGCATGCTGATAGACCGGTATCACAGCAGGAGGCCGATCGGCGGGTGCTTGAGCGTATCAATCAGGCCCTCGGTCATCGACGCCGCTAACGTATTTGCACTGTAAAGGCTGGTGCCAGATGCAGGTAGGGCGTGTCACTCTGCCCTCGCCACAGTCGGCAGCGGTTTACCCAACCACTCAGTATAGAGTTCACCGAACCGTCCGGCTGCCAGTGCGCTGCGAATCTCGGCCATCAGATTGAGTAAGAAGGCAACATTGTGCAAACTTACCAGTCTGATACCGAGCAGTTCTTTTGAGCGGTAGAGATGATGGATGTAAGCCCGTGAGAAATGCCGACAGGTATAGCAGGTACATCCCTCTTGCAGTGGTCGTCGATCATCGCGTAATGCGGCATTGGTAACATTGAGACGCCAGTTGCGTTCACGATTGCGAACTAACGCTGCGCCGTGACGCCCAAGACGGGTGGGGCTGACGCAGTCAAACATATCGATTCCACGCGCAACACCTTCCAGCAGATCGTCAACATCGCCAACACCAAGCAGATGACGGGCCAGCCCATCTGGCAAGTACGGTACGGTCATGTCAACCACTTCGTACATTTGGGTCTTATTGGCGCCGAGTGATCCGCCAATGCACAGGCCGTCGAAATCCATACTGCTGATATATTCAGCACTCGCCCGCCGCAGGTCGGGAAAAATGCCGCCATGCACAATGCCGAAAAGTAACTGATCAGGATTCGGCAATGCGGCTCGATTCCGTTGCCGATGCGCGGTCAGACAGCGTTCTGCCCAGCGATGGGTACGTGCCAGACTCTGAGCCGTGTATTCGTAACCAGCCCGGAATGGCGGTAACTCGTCGAAACAGACAATAATATCGGCGCCGAGGTAGTGCTGCACCTCTATGCTGCGTTCGGGAGTAAAGATATGTCGCGATCCGTCAAGGTACGATTTGAAGATGACCGCTTCTTCAGTAACGGTCACCATATCGTTGAGCCGTGATGGATGGGCAGGGCGACGCCCTTTGACTTCATCGGCGATCCCACCGTAAACGAGCGAAAAAACCTGGAATCCACCACTATCGGTCAAGATTGGGCCATTCCAGCTCATGAAACCGTGCAGCCCTCCATGACGGGCGATCAACTCGTGACCAGGTTGGAGGTAGAGATGATAGGTGTTGCCAAGAATGATAGATGCCCCATGATCGCGTAGTTCGTGAGGAGTGAGCGATTTGACGGTGGCACGAGTGCCGACCGGCATAAAGACAGGTGTCGCTACTGTACCGTGCGCGGTTTGTAAGAGGCCAGCACGGGCACGGCTGGCAGGATCACGGGCTGTAATGGTAAATGGTGCCATAGCTTACTTTTGGTCGAGTACTAGAGGTACCAATTGACACAAGTCAGTATTATAACCGAGTAGTGAGAGCTGATGATACAGACGAATGAGACCAAAACTTACCACAGAGAGCACAGCGGGCACGGAGAAGTTGGAGAAACCTCTGTGTGCTCCGTGGTATGATCCTCCCGTGCTGGGTATATTGTTACCACAGAGAGCACAGAGGGCACAGAGAAATGGAGCAACCTCTGTGTGCTCTGTGGTATGATCCTCCCGTG
>JAGHYT010000045.1:0-30970 GCA_017743535.1 Chloroflexus sp. | reverse complement strand
TGGGCGTACTATGCCCAATGCGGGCCAGAGGCCCGCGCTCCCAGGTGACAGTGGCACGGCATAGTGGGTTCTAGGCGCATTATGCCCAATGCAAGCAGCGGCCCGCGCTCCCAGGTGACAGTGTTTCATTGTTTCTCCGCGCCGATGATGTGGCGCGGAGAGAGATCAGGCGCGATCTAGCGGAGTTCAAAGGTCACTTGCACCGACGCACTGTAGGTTTGCTGACCTGGTTGGATGGGTGGGGCTGCTTTTCCTTCTGCCAGCCGAGCCTCGGCCATCATCGGGATCGGGATAGGGCTGGCACCCAGATTTTCGGTAATAAACAAGACGCGACCCAACGATGTGCCACTGGCACGGGCCATCTGTTCAGCCCGTGCACGGGCATTCGCAATGGCCGCTTCCCTGGCCTGAGACAGCACACGCTCTGGATCGCTGACTCCGAAGCTGATGCCGTAAATCCGGTTGGCGCCAACCTGTACCACGCTATCGATGAGATTTCCGGCCTGCGCCAGATTGCGGATGGTCACCTGAACCGTGTTATTGACGGTATATCCGGTGATCTCACGCCCTTTTTCATCGTATACCGGATAGATGTTAATACCGGTGGTCTGAATGTCGCGGGCCTCAATGCCTAGCTGTCGAATCTGATCAATAATCGCCTGAGCCTGGCTGCTGTTCTGCGCTAACGCCTGCTGAGTTGTCGGTGCAGTCGTCTCAACCCCTATCAAAACCGAGGCCATATCAGGTTCGACCTTCACTTCACCGGTGCCAATCACTACGATCTGCGGCATATTGGCGACACTGGTTTGCGCGGTGACAGTTTGATCTGGACGCAACAGACTTACTGCGGCCAGGGCCAGCACAGCGACAAGCGCTGTTAGTGCGAGTACGATTGAAAGTAGACGGTTTTCCATTGTGGTAACTCCTTTAGGCAAAGGTCATTTGAAAGTCGCATACCAGAGACGTGTTTGCTGTAAGAATCGTTCCGTACAAGTACCTACCGTCAGGGCATGTCCCCAGCTCGCACTGAGTTCCTCATTTGACTTGACGGGATTGTTATTGATCCGATGCCAGACGATGACATTCCCCTATCGCGGATGGAGTCTGGCGTCACCATCGGGATCAATCGTCGCACCTGCATTAACGGGATCGGCGGGGTCGGACGGATTAGCAGGGTCGGCGGTAAGGGCGAAAAATGCTTCGCCCCTGCCGCACCGTCCATCACCCTGCTCCGGCATCGCCGGAACCATCGCTTCGCTCCGGCGCTATTGCCGAATGGCCTGTAGAACGCCTATCGGCACTCGAACGTGTTGGGGCATTGGGAATAACCGTATACAGAAATGACACCACGACGAAACTGTATCCGACAATGGTTGGCGAGTCAGCGCATGCCTCACCTCGACACGATGGCGCCATGCCCCCTTTTAGCGTCTGAATCAACGACCTGGGCGGGTTGATTGGGCGCTGACGGCAAGGTAATGCGCTGGCCTGCATCTACGCTTGTGAGATTTTTAGATACCTTCTACGAAATCGGCTTCCAGGAGGTTATACGCTGCTGCCACTTCCGCCAGAAAACGGCTGCCTCGAATGGACCAACAATCAGAAAGGCCAGCCAGATACCCCACAAGGCTGGTACCCACCACAGCACAATGACCAGGGCCAACCCTACACAAATCCAAATTGCTGAGCCGCTAATCACAAGTGGCGAAAGGGTATCACCAAGACCGCGCAACGCTCCACCAAGCGCAAATGTCACAGCCCAGGCCGGTTGAGTCAGGGCAACGACACGCACGGCTGCTGCACCTTCGGCGACCAATTGCGGGTCGTTGTTGAATATGCGCACCAGGCCTTCAGCAAATACGATGAATAGAACACCGAGTCCTCCCATCCAAATGACCGCCCAACGGAGAGCAATCTGCGCGACAGCACGGGCCTCGGCCAGACGCTGTGCACCAACGGCCTGTCCTACCAATGCTGTTGCTGCCAATCCAAAGCCGATACCGGGTAAAAATGAAAGAGAGAGCACATTGATCGCTACCCGATGCGCTGCCAGCGGTATCGTACCCAGTGTTGCTACTACTGGTGTCAGCGAGGCAATAGCGCCGATGATCAACACCTCTTCCACGGCGGCTGGCATCCCGATCCGCAAAATATCACGCAAGACGCTGAGCTGCGGCCACCATAACCCGCCTCCGCCGGCCCGCACACCATTGCGGCCACGCCAGAGGATACCGGCCAATAGTATTGCCCCTATCAGGCGCGCAACCACCGACCCCCATGCACTGCCAACTGCTCCCAAGGCCGGTAAGCCAGCCCAGCCGAAGATGAGTGCAGCACTGGCAATCACATTGATCACATTGGCAACAGCAGTAATGATCATTGGCGTGCGCGAATCACCAATGCCACGCAACACACCACCGATCAACAGCATCATCGTCAGGGTTGTAATGGTGCTCATTGTGACAGCCAGGTAATCAATGCCGACCTGACTGACATCGGGTGCTAAGCCAAACAGTCCAATAAGTGTAGGCGTGAGCAGTAAACCGATGACCGTGATTGGCAGCCCAATTAAAACGCTCCAGAACAGACCCTGGCGCGCCAGGGCGCCAGCTTCAACCAATCGCCCGGCACCATACGCCTGCGCCACCAGCACAGCCACCCCAACGGATAAGGCACTGAGTGCGGCGGTGATGACATAGATCACCTGCAATGCTGCACCAACCCCGGCCAGGGCCACGGCCCCTAGCGAGGCGACCAGGATCGTGTCAACCACACCGAGCATCGTTTGAAGCAGGTTTTCGCCGATAACAGGCCAGGCCAGCCGCAAAACTCGCTTTTCGAGTTGGGATCGCGATGGTGTTTGCTGAGTCGTTGGCGCTTGATGTTCGATAGAAACAGCTTCTGGTTGCATATCTCTCAGTATACCCGACATCAGCACATTGGTGGATCGCATAGAAGAAGGGTTTCTCGTACAATGAATAAAGATAGCGTGTTGTAAAGGAGGATAGAATGGAGCATGTTGACACTCTCCTCACCGGCGGCACCGTTGTTACGATGGATGCAGAGTGGCGAATTTTTGCCAACGGCGCCGTCGCGATCCGTGATGGTGTGATTGTAGCTGTGGGACCGGCAAGCGAACTGAACGAGCGTTACACCGCGACCGAGACGATTGATTGTCGTAATTGTGCGATTATTCCTGGCCTGATCAATGGCCACGCGCATGTTCCGATGAGTCTTTTGCGCGGTCTGGTTGCCGATCAACAACTCGATGTCTGGCTCTTCGGTTATATGTTTCCGGTAGAGAGTCAGTTCGTCGATGCTGAGTTTAGCTTCACCGGTACGCTGCTGAGCTGCGCCGAGATGATCCGTGGCGGAACGACGACGTTCGTCGATATGTACTACTTCGAGGAAGAAGTAGCACGAGCAGCCGATCAGGCCGGAATGCGGGCAATCTGCGGCCAAACAGTGATGCGACTACCAACCCCCGACGCCGATTCGTTCGATGCTGGAATCGAGCGTGCCCGACGCTTCATGACCGAGTGGCGCGGCCATCCGCGCATTATCGCTACGGTTGCCCCGCACGCCCCCTATACCTGCACCGACGACATCTACCGGCAGGCGGCTGCTCTCTGTGCCGAGTTTGGCGTTCCGCTGATTACCCATCTGTCTGAAACAGCACGGGAAGTCGAAGAGAGTATTCGCGACCGCGAAGTAACACCTATCCGTTACGCCAAACGAGTCGGTGCGTTTGATGTTCCGTGTATCGCCGCCCACTGCGTCCACGCAACCGAAGACGATCTGCGACTCTTGCGCGAAGCTCGTGCCGGTGCCGTGCCTTGCCCGACCAGTAATCTCAAACTGGCCAGCGGTGTCGCTCCTTTCCGCCGTATGATCGAGACGGGTGTGCGGGTTGGTCTCGGTACCGATGGACCGGCAAGCAATGACGATCAGGATATGTTTACCGAGATTCAGTTGGCGGCGCTGCTCCCCAAGGGTCTCAGTGGCGATCCAACGGCAGTACCGGCCCGTGAGGCGTTTGCTCTCGCCACCTGCTGGGGAGCACGGGCAATTCATCTCGATCACCTGATCGGGTCGTTGGAAGTGGGTAAACGTGCCGATATTGTCGTAGTTGAACTGGATCGCCTACACAGTGCACCACGCTACACCTACGCCCCAGATGCCATCTATTCCCATCTCGTGTACAGCAGTCGGGCCGCCGATGTCCGTGATGTGTTGGTCGATGGCAAATTACTCCTCCGCAATCGCCATCTGCTGACGATTGATGAGAATGAGATTATTGATCGCGCCCAGGCTATCGCGACCCGCATCAACGAGTTTCTCGCCACGCGCGAACGGAACCTGCTTGCCAAGATTCTGGCTCTGGGTGGTGTCCAACAGGCCGAAATCTTTGAGATTCAGGTCAAAGCCCGTCTTGATCCAGGTGATGTTGAACGGGTTCTAGCCCTTCTCAACCATCCGGCTATCACGGTAACCAAGACCAGCGAGCGGACGCAGTACGATACCTACTTTATCTTTGCCAATGGCGAGCGCATTCGGATTCGTGAAGATCATCGTACCGATCCAGGAGCACGACCGCAGCCCAAATATACGCTCACGCTGATGGCCGAAGCACGCCGCTTCGATCATCCCAAAGCAATGATGCTCTCACGCGCACGGTATACTGCACCGGCAGACCACACCGTGCGCTTCTACCGCGAGTATTTTCAACCCGACCGAATTGAAGAGTTGGAAAAGCGACGACGACGCTGGCGTATCCTCTACCGTGATCATGATTTCGCGATCAACCTTGACACCCTGGTTGGTCAGGCTGATAGCGGGCAATTTCTCGAAATCAAGAGTCGGACCTGGAGCCGCCGCGATGCCGAGCAGCGGGCACAGTTGATCAGCGAATTGCTCGAATTGGCCGGTATCACCGATGACGCACTGATATTGCAAGAGTATGTGGAGCTTGTGTCATGAAACATCCCGGCATCTTCTTGATCGGCCTGACCGGAGGTATTGCCTGCGGTAAGAGTACGGTGCTGGCAATGCTGGCCGCACTGGGTGCACGCACAATTGACGCTGATCGGGTAACGCATCGCCTGCAACAGCCGGGAACAGCGGTCTACCAGGCGATTGTCGAGGCTTTTGGACCACACATCTTGAGCGCACCTGGCGGTGCTATTGATCGTCGCAAGCTCGGTAATATCGTCTTCAACGATCCGGCAGCGCTCAAGCGGCTGGAGGCAATCATCCATCCGGCGGTACGGGCCGAGATCAGGCGGTTTCTGGCTGAAGTAGCGAACGCTGGTGGCTACGCGACTCGTCTGCGCCCGGTTGAGCGACCGGTGGTGGTGATCGATGCGATTAAACTCATCGAATCGGGATGGGCCGACGAGTGCGATCAGGTGTGGGTCGTTACCTGCTCACCCGAACAGCAGATCGAGCGTTTGATGACGACTCGTGGCATGTCGCTGGCTGAGGCCCAGGCACGTATTGCAGCTCAACCCCCGCAAGAGAGTCGGCTCAGTCGGGCCGATGTCATCATCGACAATAGCGGTTCGCAGGCCAACACTCGTGCTCAGGTCGAAGCGGCATGGCAGCAGGCCCTGCTTGCCAGTCACGGGCGATAGGTAATGCGTCGGCGCTCCTCGATCACCACACCATCGGCCAGAGTCACGCGCAATCGAATGGTGTAATCGCCTGCCGACCAAGAGCTGGCATTCCACATACCGAGTAATCCCTGTTCAACCGGCTGGCTGCTCTGCCCCAGTACCTGCCAGTCGGTTGGATCGGTACCGCTGCCCACATCGAGAATAAATGGGCCACGGGCCGTCCCTTTGATAAAGATCAACGTGTTCGTAATCACACTCTGCTCGGCAAGATCGAGCAACGCTACCGCCCGCTCCGGTTCACGCGGCGGCGGGCAATAGCTAGTCGGCGCAACTTTCCCATTGCGACGTGCCCATTCGGCAACTTCGGTTGGATATACTGGGAAAGTAACCAGGCGCACCTCCTCTGGCGGTGTGTACGTGGTCGCCAGACACGAGCCATCACCACCCACCCGTACCGTTTGAAAGTCGAGTGCACTGACCGGGCCGCTCCCAACCACAAAGCGTTCAGTAATCACCTGCGGGCACTCAGGGGTAGGTGGGCCACCGGTTTCAACACACACAGGCTGCTCGACAATACCCGTCGGTGGCACAAACGGCCTGGCTACCCGATTGGCGTGATACCGTAACATCAATTCACGCCAGATCAGACCAGCCCCGTTGGCGCCGGCCACTTCAGCCATTGGCTGATTATCATTATTCCCAACCCAAACCCCAATGATCACAGCATCGGTATAGCCAATCGCCCATGAATCGCGGTAATCGTTACTGGTTCCGGTCTTAACTGCTGCCGGAATACCCGGTAACTCCATCACGTTATTGCGGCCAAACACCGGCCAGCGTGCAGCATTATCGCTGAGCATATCACTGATCAGAAAGGCAATTTGCTCACTCTGCGGGCCAAGCAACGGCTTACCACGAGTCGGCTGCCACGTTTCGAGCACCTCACCGCGACTGTTCGTCACTCGCAAGATAGCAACCGGACGCACCTGACGGCCACCGGCCCGCAAACCGGCATACGCACCGGTCAATTCGAGCAACCGCACCTCATTACTACCGAGCGCCATCGCCAATCCATAACGGTTGGGATCGGTAAAAGAAGTGACCCCAAACTGTGTCATCAGATCGACGAAGTTCTCAATGCCAACAAATTCCAGCGCCTTTACGGCCGGAATATTGAGCGAATTTGCCAGCGCCAGCCGTAAACGTACCGGCCCTCGAAAGCGACCATCATAATTACGCGGCTCATAAACCACACCGTTCACTTGCCAGCGCGAAGGAATATCCCACAATATGGTTGCTGGTGTCCAACCACGCTGCAACGCGGCAGCGTAGATAAACGGCTTCAGGGCCGAACCAGGTTGACGCAACGCAAGAGTGACGTTCACCTGCCCATCAGGCGCGTTATAGTCAACACTCCCCACCATCGCCAGAATCTGCCCGTCAGGCGACAGCATCACCACGCCCGCGTTGCTTGCGTTCCGTTCGCGTAAAGTAGCCACCTTCTCGGCAGCCACCTGTTCGGCCTGCATCTGCCACGCTGGGTCAAGCGTGGTAATCACCTGCAACCCGCCACGATTGACCATCTCCTCGCCGAAGCGCTGGACGAGCAGGTCGTGGACGTAAAAGACAAAATGTGGCGCTCTGATCGTTACCGTTGGTCTCACCAGCCGGATCGGTTCGGCGAAGATCGCATCGGCTTCGGCAGCACTGATCATGCCAACTTCGACCATCCGGTTCAACACGATACGCTGGCGGGCACGGGCCAGCGGCAGATTTTCAAACGGATTATAGACCGAAGGAGATTGCGGCAAACCGGCGAGAAGCGTTGCTTCACCACGACTCAATTCCCAGACATGTTTCCCAAAATAACGACGTGCTGCTGCCTCGACCCCATACGCCTGCGCACCGTAGTACACCTCGTTGAGGTAGAGCGATAAAATCTGATCTTTACTGTACTCTTGCCCAACGCGAATAGCCAGAATCGCCTCACGAATTTTACGCTCAATCGTTTGCTGTTGGGCTTCTTCAGGAGTCAACAAAATTGTCCGCACCAA
This sequence comes from Chloroflexus sp., assembly GCA_017743535.1. Taxonomy (GTDB): domain Bacteria; phylum Chloroflexota; class Chloroflexia; order Chloroflexales; family Chloroflexaceae; genus Chloroflexus. The sequence continues at coordinate 23,301 of JAGHYT010000045.1, read as the reverse complement.
CTGCATCGTAATCGTACTCGCCCCTGAAACCGTCTCGCCGGCAGTCAGATTTTGCCAGAAAGCGCGGATGACACTTGGGAGATCAACCCCTGGGTTGGTGTAGAAATTCGCATCTTCAACGGCTACCGTTGCATCGCGCAATATCTGCGGAATCCGGTCAAGCGCCACCGGAACGCGCACCCCCGGCCCGATAACTTCGTAGAGCAGCGTAATCCCATCACGGGCATAAATGCGCGTGTTCTCGAAGCTGCGGTGCTGATCGATCAGTTCTGGCGGGGGGAGATCACGACCGTAATAGAAGTATAGTCCGATCAGACCAATCAAGCCGCACAATACAAGAACAAGCACGGCAAACAGTAGCCGATTCAACCAGCGCCAAACAAACGCCAGGCCGCGAATAAGCCATGGGGTTGGTGGCGGAGACCGCCGACGAAAACGGGGTAACGGTGGACGAGGCCGACGTGCCATGGTTGATGCACCTGTGATATGCAGCCAAATCTATCGTACAGGGCGACTGTTGCGTAAGATCGTTCTGTATATACTATAGCGTGGTTGCAGGAACATGATCGGTTATTTCACCATCAGCGGTTATATAAGCGATTGTAGTAGAGATAGAAACCAACGCACGCCCCCGCACCTTCTCTCCAGCCCCTTTCCTCGCCGACCACGAGAGGGAAGGATGAACTGCTCCCTCTTTCTGCGCCAAGCAGTGCCCTGCAACAGAATGATCCCATCCATACCCTATGCTACAATCATCCATCAATACTGCCTTGACATCTTAAGGAGGTTGCCATGACGCAAGCCCCGGCCCGGATCGGCTTGACCGATACCCGTTACTTTACGCCATTATCACGCCTGGGGGCGGTACAGCCCATCGAACGCGGGATACTTGCTGCCCTTGATCACGAGTGGTTACGAGTAGAATGGATCCGTGAGGATATTGTTCGTTTCAAGATCAGCCGCGGAGGTCGTTTTGATGAACATCCCACCTACGCTGTCTGTGTTGATCTGACAACCGTACCGGCACCGCCGTTCACTCTCACCGAGACAGATACTTCTCTGATCTTACGCAGTGCCCGTCTGGAGGTGATCATCGGGCGCGATCCGTTCACGCTTAACGTCTGTCGCCCTGATAACAGTCCGGTCTTGACCACTGCGGCTGGCCATGATGGGCGGCCCTGGGCGTATGCGACGCTGAACGATGCGTTCGCGTTTCACCGGGTATGTGCCCGCGATGACGCATTTCTCGGTCTGGGTGAGAAAACCGGTCGCCTTAATCGTAAGGGGCGTGATTTTATTCTGTGGAATAACGATGTGTTAAGTCCTCAAGGCGAAGCCGAGTTTGCGGCAGGCCGTGATCCTGCTGATCCGCGCGCAAAGAATACCAGTACAGAGTTCGATCCTTATTACATCTCTATCCCATTCTTTTATCATCTCGATCAGGCTGGGAATGCGTCCGGTTTCTTTCTTGATAATGCGTATCGGCAGCATGTCGATTTTTCGCCCGCTGAAACTTACGGGGTCTGTGCGTTGGGTGGTCAGTATACCGAATATGTGTTCGCCGGGCCGCGTATTGCCGATATTCTAGAGGGGTTTACCTGGCTGACCGGTCGTCTGGCGCCGCCACCGATCTGGGCGCTCGGCTATCATCAGTGCCGCTGGCACCGTTACCGCCAGGAGGATGTCGTAGCGCTCGCTGTTCGTCATCGCGAACGACGTATTCCTTGTGATACGCTGTGGCTCGATATTGAGCACATGGATGGCTATCGCGTTTTTACCTGGAATCACGAGTTGTTCCCCGATCCGGCAGCGCTGGTGCAACAGTTACAACAGTACGGCTTCCGTCTCATCACGATTGTTGATCCCGGTGTAAAGGTTGATCCCGACTTTGCGCTGTTTCGTGAGGGGCAGGCACACAACTTTTTCTGCCGCACGGCAAGCGGTGAGTTGTACATTGGTCAGGTCTGGCCGGGTCGAACGGTATTTCCCGATTTTGTCAAGCCGGAAGTACGGGCCTGGTGGGGGCAACAGAATGTCAACCTTGCCCGTCTGGGTATTGCCGGTATCTGGAATGATATGAATGAACCCGCCACCGGTGATATTCCGCCCTATGCAATGCGGTTTAACGGTGGGCAAGAACCACACGAGCGTTATCACAATCAATATGCGCTCTTGATGGCGATGGCGACGGTTGAAGGCTTACAGGCTGCGTTCCCCGATCAACGAACGTTCGTGCTCTCACGGGCAGGCTTTGCTGGCATTCAACGCTATGCGGCGAACTGGATGGGTGATAACTGCTCACGCTGGGATCACCTCTGGATGAGTATGCCGATGGCAATGGGAACGGGCTTGTCAGGGCAGGCGTTTATCGGCGCCGACATCGGTGGGTTTGCCGGTGATACACAGCCCGAACTCTTTGCCCGCTGGATGCAGTGTGCGGCGTTGACGCCGTTTTGTCGTAATCATAGCGCGTATGGTCATGTTGACCAGTATGTCTGGTCGTTTGGGCCGGCTATTGAGCAGATTGCACGGGCTGCCCTTGAACTGCGGTATCGGTTGATGCCTTATCTGGTGACGGCGTTTATGCACACGCTGGAAACGGGCGAACCGGTGCAGCAGCCACTGGTATTTGCTTATCAGACCGACCGCTTGACCCGCGATATTGATGACCAGTTTCTGCTCGGTCGTGATCTCCTCGTTGCGCCAGTTTATGCCCCCGGCGCCGTTGCCCGGCAACTTTACTTACCGGCCGGAGCGTGGTATGACTGGTACAGCGATGAGCAGTTTACCGGTGAGCAGTTTATCAGCGTAGCAGCTCCTCTCAATCGCATCCCGCTCTTCGTGCGAGCCGGAGCAGTCATTCCACTCTGGCCAGAAGTGCCGCCGTCAACGATGAACTATTATCCGCGCACGCTAGAGTTACATCTGTTTGTGCCAACGCACGATGGTGTTTACACCTCAGACCTGCACGAAGATGATGGTTTGACGTTTAGATTTGCACAGGGAGCCTGTTACCGCACGACGTTCCGGATCGAGCGACGTGGCCAGCAGGTGACTGTAACGGCAACGGTGCGCGGTGATGGATTCAGGGAGTTTGCCCGTGAGACGTTGACGCTAGTGATCCACGGTGCCACCCCAGCAGCGCTTGTCGTTAATGGGATGACCCAGCCATTGGTCGCCAACCAGCTCACGTTTGCTAACCGAGGGCAGGGGTTTACGGTCTCGTTTACGGTGTGACAACCTGCGGATAATATTATCAACGATGAGTGGACTGCAAAAACTTACCACGGAGCACACAGAGTACACAGAGCGTGTAAGGTTTACGAATAAATAAGGAGGAATCTACTGCAAAAACTCATCATGGAGCACATAGGGCGCGCAGAGCGTGCAAGATTTATGAGTAAAAGGGTAATTTTTCAACCTTTTAAGGCTTAGATAGAAGATAAATCTATCTTTAGTCTCTGTGATCTCTATGGTCTCTGTAGTGAGACGATTGCCTTTTTGCAGTGGAGTCAACGACGGATAACGGTCGGGTGCATTTCGCCCATCCCTGTTGTCCCCGTCGTCCTCGGCCTTTAGAAAATCGCAGGGGCGGGTTGCAGACCCGCCCCGCACGATATTTAGCACTCTATCCAACGACGCAGCTCATTATGCCTCGTCGTGCTTCTCGACGATCTGCACCTTGCTACTGGTCGGCGGCGTTGTCGGTTGGCGATTCCAGCTCAACAGTTGACCGAGTAGCGCCCACATTCGTTGTTCGACCTCGGCCTCGCGACCACGCAGCAATAGACTGACGCCACCCAGGATAAGAATACCCGGCCAGAGCAATTTGAACAGCGACAGCAGCGCCAGCCCAACTCCCCACAACAGAGCCTGTACTGCCTCATCGATGCGGCCAAGGTTGCGCTGACGGCGATAGATCACGATGCCACCACCGGCCAGCAGAGCAACCGGTACCAGCCACCACAGCCTGAAAATAGCGACCACACCAATCGTGATCAAGATCAGTCCGATCAAGCGTGTTTGATTGTTCATTGTTTATCTCCTCCGTAATGTGTGACCTCTTCGCTTCTATCGCTATGACGTAGCTTCAACTGCAAAAGTTGCAGCAGTCTGTGGTACCATAGTTGAAAGGTAATCGGATTTGCAAGCACATACAAGAAACATCTTCACACGCTGACGTTAGCTTTCAGGGGATCACAATGACTACACCACGCAGCGCCGAGCGGGTTCGTCAGTTTGGCACCACCATCTTCGCCGAAATGAGTGCTCTTGCCGTACAATGTGGCGCCGTCAACCTGGGCCAGGGTTTTCCCGATTTTGCCGGGCCAGAATGGGTTAAGCAAGCCGCAATTGACGCTATTTGCGCCGATGCCAATCAGTACGCGCCTTACATCGGTGTGCCACGCCTGCGTGAAGCGATTGCCGCAACCTGGCAGGCGCAAGGGTGGCGTACTGTCGATCCGCAGACCGAGGTCACGATAACCAGTGGCGCGACCGAAGCTCTCTTTGGCGCCGTGCAGGCGTTGATCAATCCCGGTGATGAGGTGATTCTATTCGAGCCGTTTTACGATGCGTACCTGCCCGATGTAACAATGGCCGGTGGTATCCCCCGCTTTGTGCGCCTGCATCCTCCTACTGACGGTCAGCAAAACTGGTGGTTTGATCCGGCTGAATTGCAGGCTGCGTTCTCGTCACGTACCCGTCTACTGATGCTCAATACGCCCCACAATCCGACCGGTAAAGTATTTCGACGTCACGAGCTAGAACAGATCGCCGATCTCTGCCAGACGTACGACGTGATCGTGATTGCCGATGAAGTGTACGATCAACTCGTCTTCGCCGGTGCCGAGCACATTCCGATTGCAACACTGCCCGGTATGTGGGAGCGAACGCTCACCATCAACAGTTTGGGCAAGACATTTAGTCTGACCGGGTGGAAGATCGGTTACGCCGTTGGTGCGGCCCCCCTCATCGCCGCGCTACGGGCTGCACATCAGTGGATTACCTTTGCCACTGCAACCCCTTTACAATATGCGGCAGCAGTGGCGCTGGAAGGAGCGTTGCAGAACGGCTACTATGACCGGTTTCGCGCTGAGTATACGGCACGGTATCGCCTGCTCGAAGAGATTCTGATCAGCGCCGGTCTGCCCGTGTTGCCGACCGAAGGCAGCTATTTCCTGATGGCCGACATTTCGCCGACTGGCTTTCGCGACGATGTGACGTTCTGCCGCTACCTGACTACCGAAGTTGGCGTTGCGGCGATCCCACCTTCTGCCTTTTATGCCTGCCAAACCGATCTCCCGCTGCTTGCCCGCTTCTGTTTTGCCAAACGTGAAGAGACGCTGCGTGCTGCACAACAACGCTTGTTGGCCTGGCGACAGCGAAGCTGAAATCAGAAAGCGAGTGTCAACGATGGAACACCGACTGCAAGAACTACGTGCCCGTTTGCAAGAGATTGATGATTTAAACAGTGCTGCTGCTATCCTCAGTTGGGATCAGAGCACCTACATGCCGCCGGGTGGCGCAGCCGCCCGCGCCCGTCAACTCGCTACGCTTTCGCGGCTGGCTCACGAAAAGAGCACCGATCCCGAGCTAGGCAAGCTGCTGGCAGAACTGATGCCTTATGCCGAAACACTACCGTATGATCATCCCGATGCGGCACTGATCAGAGTGGCCCATCGCAACTACGAGCGGATGACGCGCATACCGACCGATTTGGTGAGTGAAATTGCTGCCCACACGGCGGCGAGTTATCACGCCTGGACCAAAGCACGGCCGGAGAATGATTTTGCAACGATGCTGCCCTACCTCGAACGCACCCTCGAGCTGAGCCGACGGGTAGCTGATTGCTTCCCTGGCTACGATCATCCGGCCGATCCACTGATCGATTTCAGCGATTACGGGATGCGCGCAGCAGTGATCCGTGAGCTGTTTGCCCGCTTGCGTGCTGAACTGACTCCGCTCATTCGGGCCATTGTGGCCCAACCGCCGATTGACGATTCGTGTCTGCGTCAGTATTACCCACGCAACGACCAACTGGCCTTCGGCGAGCACATTATCCGACGCTTTGGCTATGATTTTGAACGAGGTCGGCAAGACCTGACGCATCACCCCTTTATGACCAAGTTTTCGGTCGGCGATGTACGGATTACGACCCGCATCAACGAACATGATCTAGGTGACGGTCTGTTTAGCACGCTGCACGAATCAGGCCATGCCATGTACGAACAGGGAATCGATCCCGCCTTCGAGGCGACACCACTCTGTTCAGGGGTTTCGGCCGGCGTCCACGAGAGCCAATCGCGGCTCTGGGAAAATCTGATTGGGCGTTCACTGCCATTCTGGGAGTATTTCTATCCTGAACTACAACAGACATTTCCGCAACAGTTGGGTCAGGTGCCGCTCGATACCTTCTATCGCGCGATTAATCGGGTGCAACCGTCACTCATCCGTACTGACGCCGATGAGGTCACTTACAACCTGCACGTGATGATTCGGTTTGATCTGGAACTGGCGTTACTTGAGGGTAGTCTGAAGATACGTGACCTGCCAGAGGCGTGGAATGCGCGCTACGCCGAAGATTTGGGGGTAACGGTACCGGATTACCGCGACGGCGTGCTACAAGATGTTCACTGGTTCGGTGGGTTAATTGGCGGCGCATTCCAGGGTTATACGTTGGGCAACATCCTCAGTGCGCAATTCCTGGCTGCTGCCCGGGCAGCACATCCGACGATTGATGAGGAGATCAGGCAGGGCGAATTCGCTACACTGCACGGCTGGCTGCGCGAGAACATTTATCGTTATGGCAGCATCTTCACGCCGAACGAACTGATCGAGCGCGCATCAGGTAGCCCGCTGCGGATCGAGCCGTATATGACGTACCTGCGTGAGAAGTACTCAGCAATCTATAACTTGTAGTCAGACAATCAGGTCGATCGGGGGCGACTATCTAGGCCGCCCCTGTGTCGCTGCATCCTATCGCCTCATTCCCCGATCTGCGTTCGCCCTATAGCGCTCAACAGGGATCACGACTCGGCGGCGGGCTGTCATCGTCAGGTTCAGCTTCATGAAGCGAAGAAAGCTGAACAGCGTCCATAATTAATGCCAGCGCTTGCTCGCGTGAGCGAGTGAGCATCTCGAGTTCAGTTAAGAGGAGAGAGAGGCGACGATAATCACGGCGAATGGCCTGTTCATCGGCAGAGGAGAGACCAGGACGTACCGTTGTGAGCCATTCGTCAAACGACGAGCGCTGAATAAGGAGTTCAGGCGAACCAAACTGACTGAGTCGAAGCCACAGTGTTGCCGCACTATTAGTTAGTAAACGAAGGCTATCAATAGTCATATTGTCGGTGATACCATAACCTATCCAACCCTTTTCCATGGGTATAAGGCACCCTCTGCATGGTAATTGGTCATTCATTCTCTATGGATCGGTCGTGAGATTGAGTTTCACCTCTGGTATAATCTAAGAGAGGAATAATGGTAGGACATTATGCGTGAACCAATCTCAATCCAGGCAACTGACACCACAACCGCCGTTCCCAAGCCGACCGAACCGCCCCGCTTCCGTCCGCGTGAGCGTTTCTTGCGCGTTTCATCATTTTTTCTCGGCGTCGTCATCCACATTTACATCTGGGATATTTTTCTCGCCCGCTTTGCCATCTTTCGCTGGTATGTCCAGCGCACCATGATCCGACGTTGGGTAAACATCGCCCGTCGGTTTCGTATGATGGCTGTTGAATTGGGCGGGATGCAGATTAAGCTCGGTCAGTTCCTTTCCTCGCGTGCCGACATCATTCCTGAAGTGGTACGCCGTGAATTAACCGGCCTACAAGACGAGGTTCCACCAGCACCTGCTGGGCATGTGCTGGAGGTCATTCTTGAAGAACTCGGCGCCCCACCCAGCGAAATCTTTCGCAGCTTCGAGACCGAATGCGTTGCGGCAGCGTCGCTCGGCCAGGTGCACTACGCTGTGTTGCACGATGGCCGTGAAGTCGCGGTTAAAGTGCAACGCCCCTGGATCGACAAAATTATCGAAGTTGATCTCAGTGCGGTGACGTGGGTGGTGCGGCTGATCAAGAATTATCCGCCCATCCGCCGACGCGCTGATTTAGAGGCTCTCTTAGCCGAGTTCGCCCGTGTCTTGGTGCAGGAACTAGATTACGTGCAGGAAGCTCGCTCGGCAGCTACCTTCCGACAGAACTTCGCTAACCATCCGGGGATCTACATCCCTGAGCCGATCTTCGAGTTGACCACCCGCCGCGTGCTGGTTATGGAACGGATCAGTGGCGTGAAGATCACCGATCTACACACCCTCGATCAGTTGGGGGTCAGTCGGCTCGAACTGGCTGCCCGTCTCAACAACTGCTATCTCAAGCAATTCTTCATTGATGGCTTCTTCCACGCCGATCCGCATCCAGGGAATCTCTTTGTGCGCGTCGAGACGGGTCTGACGCCGGGGAAACCGACTGCGCCGCCAGTACCGACCAGCAACAACGGGTATCACGCCATCGAGGCTGAATTGCCAATCGACACTGCACCACCCGAAGTACCATCAGGTACTCCCTTTACACTAATCTTTGTTGATTTCGGGATGGTAGGCCGGTTACCACCACAAACGATGGAGGTAATGCGGCAGGGTGTACTGGGGCTTGCGACGAACGATGCGGATCGGATTCTGAATGCGCTCGAACAGCTCAATATGATCTTGCCCGGCGCTGATCGTCGTGCTATCAAGAGCGCTATCGAAACAATGCTGCGCTATTCGTTCAACCGTACCGTGCGCGAGCTGACGAATCTTGATGTTGAGGCCATTATGGCTGAAACCAAAGACCTGATCTACGACCTACCATTCCAGATTCCGCAAGACTTGCTCTATCTGGGGCGGGCATTGAGTATGGTCGCCGGTCTGGCAACCGAAATCTACCCTGACATCAATCTGTTTGAAGAGTTACGTCCCTTCGCACGTGCGATGTTGGCGCAAGAGCAGCGCAATGGCAACTGGCTAGAGAAGTTCCAACAAGAGATCACCGAACTGGGTCAGATTCTCTTGGCTTTACCTCGTCAGATGGATGCCTATTACCGGGCGGCAAATCGGGGTGAACTGCAAACTCGTTCCGATTTGAGTCGCTTGGAACGGAGCATGAAACGAGTCGAGCGGGCTACTGACCGTCTGATGGGTGGAATGCTGGCAACTGGTCTGTTCCTCGGCGGGGTGCAGCTTCGCACTCGCGGGCTGGAACGCGAAGCGAAGCGAGCCTGGTGGGCAGCCGCGGCGGCTATTCTGTGGGCGCTCTGGCCACGGAATGATCGCTGGTAGGCCGCCCGGCCTGCTCAAACACCCTGTCTCACGTAACAGTGTACAGCAAGTCATTGCGCACCCGTGTCCACCAACCTTGTAGGGGTGAACTGTCCCCACACATGGCGATCACAGCACCAGACCGTCCGCACCATCGGGTTCTACCCGGCGGCACCGCACCCTACCTGTCGGGGTTCAATCGTAGCGTAAGGCGTTCTTTTGCCCACAACCGGTTTCATCTGTTAACCCAGGATGAAGAGCCTCTCCTCTGCCAGGCTCTGACGCTCCCCGCTCCTTCTCACTCCGTCTCTTCAGGTCTGGTAAGATGGTATACAGGAGATCAGTACAAGACACCTTTGCCTCCTGCTACCGTTGCGACAACGGTAACACGATGAAGAGATACGGTAACCTTGTATGAACACGCAAGCCCATTTTCCACCCAATTTTCTCTGGGGCGCAGCGACCGCTGCCTATCAGATCGAAGGCGCATGGAACGAAGACGGTAAAGGTGAAAGTATCTGGGATCGCTTCGTGCGACGACCCGGTGCGATTGCCAATGGCGATACCGGCGATGTTGCCTGTGACCATTACCATCGCTACAAAGAGGATATCGATCACATGGCGGCATTAGGACTAAAGGCCTATCGCTTTAGCATCTCGTGGCCGCGCATCTTTCCTACCGGCGCCGGACAACCCAATCAACGCGGCCTCGACTTCTACCGGCGGCTGATTGATGGTCTCCATCAGCGTAACATTCTACCGGTTGCAACCCTCTATCACTGGGACCTGCCACAAGCGCTCGAAGATCGCGGTGGCTGGATGCAGCGCGACACCGCGTTGCGCTTCGCCGAATACGCCGACTACCTGTTTCGCACGATTGGCGGCGACGTTGCATTATGGGCCACCCACAACGAGCCGTTCATTCAGGCATTTTACGGCTACGGCAACGGCGAAAATGCCCCGGGAAAACGTGTCCCCTGGAAGGTACTGGCCGTCGTTCATCATCTGCTGTTATCGCACGGATTGGCTGTAAGCGCCTTTCGTGCTGTCCGTCCTCGACCGGCACGGAGCGATATGCCGTCACCTCAGATCGGCATCGTGTTGATGATATGGCCACAATATCCGGCCAGTGATCGACCTGCCGACCACAAAGCGGCCCAACGGATCGATGGCATCATGAACCGTCTCTTCCTCGAGCCACTGTTTTGTCGCCGCTACCCGGACGACATCATCAAACACTTCGCTCGTCGGTTTGTTTTTGCCCCGATTCGGCCCGGTGATCTTGAGATTATCGGCCAACCAATTGATTTTCTCGGTATCAATACCTACACCCGTCTTTTCAACACGGTGAATTGGCGTGAGCCGTTCGTAATGGCGAAACAGGTACCGGGGCCGTTACCGAAAACAGCAATGGGTTGGGAGATTTACCCTGATTGTATCATCGAGGCATTGCAAAAAGCCCGTCAATATACTTCCTTACCGCTGTACATCACCGAGAACGGTGCTGCATTCGACGACCCGGCGCCGTCGGCAACGGATCAGGTCGTCGAAGACCCGCAACGAGTAGCGTATTTACAGGCGCACATCGAAGCATGTCGGCGTGCGCTGGCCCTTGGCATTGATCTGCGTGGCTACTTCGTTTGGAGCCTGCTCGACAATTTTGAGTGGGCGAAGGGTTACAGTAAACGCTTTGGCATCATCTACACCGACTACGCAACGCAGCGGCGAGTGTGGAAACGCAGTGCATACGTCTACCGCGATATTATTGCGCGCAACGGATTGTAGCCAGCGATGATTTCTCGCGCCGGTATGAACGCAGCACAGCGCTACCTGCTGACCGTAGGGATGCTTACCATCGGGTTGACGGTAGGCTGGCTATTTGCCACCATCGCCTATGCCGATCTCGGCTATGCCAGTTACCGGCTACACGTGCCGTTATTCGGCGATCTGGCGTTGATCGGTCTGCTCAATAGCGTAGCGGTGCTGGCCGGCGGGTTGACCGGCCCACTGGCCTGGCAGGCAGTACGACATCTTGGAGCGCGACCGGCGCTGATGATCGGTTGTCTGTTACACAGTCTGGCGCTGCTGACCTTAAGCCTGGCGCCTACTGCCGATAGATTATCGCCGCTTACCGCGTGGCTCCTGTTGGCCGGTGTGGCACTGAGCGGACCGGCCAGCGTGATGTTTAATCTGGCCGGCCCACCGCTAATGATGCAACTAAGTGGTGCCGCCGGGCCTGATCGCCTCTTTGCCCGCAGTGCGGCACTGATGTTGATCATCAACGGCGCCGGAAGTTTGCTCAGTGGTCAGTTGACAACGGTATGGCTCTGGCTATTCGGCGACAGCGCACCGATACCCCCTTATCAGCTCAATGCGCTATCAAGTGCGCTCGTCGTGATGCTGGCTGCTCTCCCGCTGGTGGGGTTGCGCGTGCAGCCTTTGCCGACGGCTACTGTCGTTGCCGGGAACAGATCGTTCAACGCCTTCTGGTGCGCAATCCGTCAGGGCCTGGTCTTTGTACCAGGCCCACTGCTGATTTCGCTGGGCGCTGCGCTCTTCATCCCCTATCTCAGTCTCTTCTTCCGCCAACGCTTTGCCGCATCTGATACCATCATCGGCCTGCTCCTGGCCTTGATCAGCCTGACTACCGGCCTGGCTACATTGCTTGGTCCACGGCTGGCCGCCCGATTCGGTAGACTCCCGGCAGTAGTCCTCACGCAGGCGCTGGCGATCCCGTGTCTAGTCGCACTCGCCTTTGCACCGACCTTACCTCTGGCCGCTCTAATAGCTATCGTGCGCGGAATGTTGATGAATATGGCGACACCGTTGTTTGAAGCAGAAGCCCTGGCCCAGGCCCCCCCTGCCCATCACGCGACGGTAACCGGTATGATCCGGGCTGCCGCATCGGTAGGCTACATCGCCGGCCCAACCCTCAGCGCCGAATTACAGGCGACCGCTGGCTTCACGACTATTTTTCTAATTGCCGCACTGTGCTACACCGCAGCAGTATTGGTAAATGCGGCAATCGTCGTGGGGCGCAGGAGTTCCCATCACTCAGGAATCAACCATCAGTCGGCAGAACATCACCGATGATCAATGACGTTGCTCATCAATCGCTGGCAAAGCGGCGCAGGTTGCAGCTTGCTTGCCTGCCAGTTTTGCGTATACTCTGAGGCAAGTGACGGCACTGCTATGAACAACAGCGACACGGCGACTATGCGACGATGGAAGCGCACCGCAGCATTGCCGTTCCAAGAGATATGGCGTCGGCAGAAGCAGAGCCTCATCCACCATCGCAGAAGTTCAAACCAATGATCAGGTAATCTGAGATGACCTGATCATCAAGCTGTGCATAACAACATGACTCAATAACGCAGGTTTGGAAGTGATCAACCATGACACTACCCTTGAATCAAATCATCGAAGGCGACTGCATCGAAACGCTTTCCACGTTCCCAGAGAAGTCTATTGACTTGATCTTTGCCGATCCACCTTATAATTTACAGTTACAAAACGAATTGCATCGCCCAAATATGACAAAAGTGGACGCAGTAGACGACCAGTGGGACAAGTTCGAGTCTCTACAAGCGTATGATGAATTTACCAGACGATGGCTCACTGCTTGCAAACGAGTTCTGAAACCAACCGGCACCATCTGGGTTATTGGTACCTACCACAATATCTTTCGCGTAGGAGCAATTATGCAAGATTTAGGGTTTTGGATTCTCAATGATGTCATTTGGATAAAAACAAATCCAATGCCCAATTTTCGCGGCGTGCGTTTTACCAATGCCCATGAAACCCTGATCTGGGCAAGTACTGGAAAGGGTGCAACATACACCTTCAATCACCAGGCGATGAAGGGCCTGAATGATGACAAACAAATGCGTTCCGACTGGTGGCTTCTATCGCTGGCAACAGGATCAGAACGAGTAAAAGATGATCATGGCGAGAAAGCCCACTCGACACAGAAACCTGAAGCACTACTGTACCGTGTCATCCTATCTTCCAGTAATCCTGGCGATGTCGTCCTCGATCCATTTTTTGGCAGTGGAACAACGGGAGTCGTAGCAAAACGACTGCATCGAAACTGGATCGGTGTAGAAAGAGAAAAGAAATACATCGAAATTGCCAGAAAACGCATAGACGCCGTTCAACCTGAGGTATTCAACCCCGTTGTGTTTGACGTGCGAAGTAAAGCGAAGACTGCACCGAGAGTTGAGTTCTCCACGCTCGTTGAACACGGGTATGTACAGCCTGGTCAAACATTATTTTTCAGGAAAGACACGAACAAAGTTGCCTTCATCAAACCTGATGCAAGACTTCGCACAGGCGATGGCTTCGAGGGTAGTATTCATCAAGCAGGCAGTTATTATATGAATAATGCGCCCTGTAACGGCTGGGAGCATTGGTTTGTCCAGGTGAACGGTCATTTCATTAGCCTTGGCGATCTCCGCGAACAATTTCGCATGGACATGGGTTTATACGACGAGTGATCAGATGCATGCCTCCGCCCCGGATTCAGCGGATCTGTAAAGTTGCGTATGACCTGCCCGCCAAAACGCGGCTGTCAGGCGCTACAGCGTACAGTAGTGCTGCGGACACGGCACGCATTATGTCGGAAGTGGGGATGCGGCTGATCCCCCTTGCGCTGCGCAACTACGCCTCCGAATGATGCATGCGCAGACACCACGAACATCCTCGGAGATCATCCTCGGATGGAGCGGCTCAACAGGCAACAAGAAACGATGGATAGATGGAGAGGCGCAGCATACTTCGTCATTACGACGCATACACCAATACTGACTTTGAACGGAAAGGATATGCCTCGCTCATCGCATGATTCTGGGTAGATGTAGCGACCCGCTCTTCCTCTGCGGAGAGGAAAACCCCAACATCGAAGATGCCCATATCACTGGAATGGCATTTGTGTTAGAATAAAATGGACTATTTGGTTAAGTTTACGTAGGTCTTTTCAGTGTGAAATGGAAGTGCATTCAAGACGCAGCGCCTTCCAAACCTATCCTAGTAATTTCCCGGGTTTTGTTTCCATTATTGTCAGTTCATCAGATGACAGACGGCGATTCCTGTGTTAGCATGAGCGAGCGAGCGTACAGCGTAGCACATCCGTCGACAGGAATGTCCAGAACAATTTCCGTCCGTGCAACTTCAATAATGTGTCCATCCAGAGAAACCTGGAGAGATATATGACCGAGCGAACGGAAGAAGCCGCCCATGCGGGTACGCAAGCGCAATGCTTGGATCGCAGTACTTACGTAGCTTCCATGAAAGCATTCAATTCGCCACTACCGGCGTCCACGCTCAACATCGAGGGTAAGTCTCGAAGCAACCTCTTTTCATGGCGGGGACAGTTCTCGCCACAGCTCGTCGAGGCACTGCTTCGTGCATACGCAGCACCAGGGTCTGTCGTTTTGGATCCGTTCATGGGCAGCGGAACAGTTCTCATTGAGTCAGCGCGACTCGGCCTTCCAGTTTACGGTTACGAGGTGAATCCGGCGGCATACCTGCGTGCGAGAATCTACGAATTGTGCTCTCTGACAAAATCTGAGAGGATAGAACTTCTCCAGCGGGCCGAGACGGTTTTGACTCGTCTGCACCCTGCCGCTTTCGAGCTACCCCTTTTCCGCACGGTTTCGACGGACTCGCAGCCCCCTGGCAATATTTTGGACTGGATTAGGAAAACTCCCGACCCACACGTTAAGATGCTCCTTGAGACGTTAGTCGTGCTTCTCGATGATGATGCGGCATCCGACTACTCATACGCCAATAATTGGTCCGTTATCCGAGAGATCGTCACCTATTTACCATTCTCAGAGACTCCGGTGTGTCCTGCATTAGGGGATGCCAGAGCCATGCCGCTTTCGGATGGAACCATCGATTTTGTTTTGTCCTCACCGCCGTACATCAACGTCTTCAACTACCATCACAATTCAAGAACCGGGATCGAATCGCTCGGCTGGAAACCACTCGTCATCGCTCGCTCTGAAATCGGCTCTAATCGCAAGTTCCGCCAGAACCGATTTCTAACAGTAGTTCAGTATTGCATCGATATGGCTCTCGCATTAGCTGAGCTTCGCCGCGTCTGCACAGAAAGCGCCCGCATACTCTTGATCCTTGGGCGAGAGTCAAAAGTCCACAAGACGGCCTTTTACAATAGCCAGATCGTCGAGCGCCTTGCCAGCGAGGTTATTGGTTTCCGGATCCATCTGAAACAGGAGCGCGTATTTACCAACAGGTTCGGGCAGAGGATTTACGAAGATATCCTTCATTTGTCGCCACAGCCAGGTTACTCCCGATCCAAGCAGACGATCGTCGAAGGCGCGAGACATCTCGGCAGGGAGGTTCTTTTGGAGGCAGTTGAGCGCACACCAAGCGATCGAAGGCACTACCTGCGCGACGCAATTGCTGATGTAGATCGGGTCGAAGCATCACCGATCTTGGACCCGGCTAAGGCGATCGGAGGCGCTCCATGATCATGCCCACACCCCATGGTGACAAGCTAAAGGCGTTATTACAGAACGAAAAGCTGCCGAATAGCGATCGCACACGTATCGACAAGGCACTTGAACGCTACCATAATTGGATCGAGGCGCTTAGGTGTCTACCAAAAGGTAATAGCGGTATAGCCGAAGCCGTCCGCCTCTTGAACGATTACCGATTGTTTCTTGATCTTGATGTCGTGTTCGATAGCGAGGATGACTTTCTTTACCGACAGAAGGGACAGCTAAAACTTGACAGTACCGTTATCGAGGAATTTTTGCCCCATCTGGTTTCCCTAGCCTTCCCCGATATTTCAAAGAGCTTCTCTATTGGCCCACACTCGTGTTTCGCTGCCCTGTATTTCACATCGACTATTCGGACGTCCATCAGATCGCCTGGTGCGCAAGTGCGGACGAAGAACCAAGATTTCACAATTTCCAAGCGGCTGTACTTACGAGCTTCGTTCCACCCAGATCGCGCTGAAAAGGTGGACACCCTCGAAGCGAATCTCGGATATCTCTGCGCCGAGTGCAAGACGAATCTGGATAAAACGATGTTTCAGGAGGCCTGTGCAACGGCACACGACCTGAAGACAGCCGTCCCTGGCGCGAAGTATCTGCTGCTCTGTGAGTGGCTTGACATGACACCTATTAGCACTGCGGGAACCGACATAGATGAAGTTCTCATTTTGCGAAAGGCAAAGAGGCTTGGGGCACAAATCCGCAGTGCGTTCGCAACACGGGAAGGACGAATCTCACGGCGTGCAGACTTTGCAAAGCATCTCGCAGACCATCCGTTTGCAACCGAAGTGTTCGAGCGGTTTCTGACACACATCAGAGTCTTGCTGGAAGACCGAGATCCGGATGAAGATGATGTCTTGGTTCGAGGCTATTTCTGAGGCGGTCTAAAACCGGTTGCAGTGGATGGTACACTTCGCAACCACCACTGAACCAGAGCATTGAACGGCTAAGCCCGAAGAAGAGTGTGAGCCTTGAAGTATGTAGTTCAGGTTCGCACTGATACGTGCAATGCACGGTGCATGCACCTTTCGTCTCGTCCATATCCAGCATCGGCGCGTGCAGAGCGACCTTCGATGCACTTGTTTTTGGCTAACGGTTGACTGTCTCAATCCAACGACGATATATACCGATGCCGATAGCGTCCATTCTCGAAACGCGCAAGTGCATCGCCGCTAGGTATAGTGAGATCAACCACACCAGCCGTTTTACCCAATCGGCAGCCTGCCCAGAATGAGCGCAACACTACTAAGAGTCGATTTGAATAATCCATCATCAGCCCACCATGAACAAACCTCGGCGATAGATGCAATCCGATTCACGAGATTTACAAGGAGGGGTGAGGCGCTGCCTCGCCCCAAGGGACTACGACGATGGTCACGAAGCGCATCTCCGAATAATCCTGTCGCAGCAGCAGATCGGCTGATCGGAACGCAGCGCTACCTTCACCCAACTTGCTCATACAGCCCGAATAACGGTATACTGGCAACAAAGTAGTCGCTTGTGGATTGGAATCTGAAATCTATGCAACCTCATCTGTTTACACCACTAACCATCGGTGATGTCACCTTGCGGAATCGCATCGGTATGTCGCCGATGTGCCAGTACAGCGCCAACGATGGCTTCCCAGGTGATTGGCACGTGATGCACCTGGGTGCGCGCGCTGCCGGTGGCGTCGGTCTGGTCATTCTAGAAGCCACCGCGGTGTCGCCTGAAGGCCGGATTTCGCCCTTCGACCTCGGTATCTGGAGTGATGATCATATTCCGGCGCTTGCTCGCCTGGTACGTCTGATCGAGAGCCTTGGGGCAGTGGCCGGCATTCAGTTAGCCCACGCCGGGCGCAAGGCGAGTATGGGCCGACCGTGGGAAGGGAGTAAGCGTGTGCCACCTGAAGCCGGTGGCTGGTCGGTGGTGGGACCAACCGCCGAGCCGTTTGCCCCCGGCTACCCAACCCCAACGCCGCTCGATGCGCGTGGGATTGCGAAAGTGGTTGATGACTTTGCCGCTGCCACCCGCCGCGCACTGGCCGCCGGTTTTCGTTGGGTCGAACTTCACGCCGCCCATGGCTATCTGTTGCACAATTTCCTCTCACCAATCGGGAATACGCGCAGTGACGCCTATGGTGGCGATCTGCATGGCCGTGCGCGTCTGTTACGCGAAGTAACTGCCGCAGTACGGGCCGTATGGCCGACTCACTTTCCCCTGGCCGTGCGGCTGTCTTGTACCGATTGGACGCCAGCCGGTCTGACGATTGCCGATACAGTGGAAGTAGCCCGCATGCTGCGAGCCGAGGGGGTTGATCTGATCGATTGTAGTTCGGGGGGAATTGCGCCAGGTATTACCATCCCGGTTGGCGAAGGGTATCAGGTACCGTTTGCCGCACAGGTGCGCCGTGAAGCCCACATTGCGACCGCAGCGGTTGGGATGATTACCCGGCCCGAACACGCCGATGCGATTGTGCGTAACGGTGATGCCGATCTGGTCTTGTTGGGGCGCGAGCTGTTGCGCGATCCAAACTGGCCGCTCCGTGCCGCCCGCGCTCTCGGTTATGAACTGGCGCCGCCACCACAGTATCTGCGGGCTTGGTAAGTTTCGAGGAGAGGTCTATGCCCACACCTGGTTCGATTGTACGCTGTCGGGAACGCGATTGGGTGCTCTTGCCGAGTACTGACGACGATCGCCTGTTGCTGCGCCCGTTGACCGGACGAAGTGATGAGGTGGTGGCGATCTCGCGGCAGTTGAGTGAGGTCCTGAGGTACGACCTGCCGACCGAGGCGGTGAGTGATGCGCATTTCCCACTGCCCACCTTAGACGACATCCAGGACGCGCAGGCGACGATGTTGCTCTGGCAAGCGGCCCGCATGGCGCTGCGCGATGGCGCCACGCCGTTGCGTTCGCCGGGGCGGATCTCGATCCGGCCTCGACTGTACCAGTTTGTACCATTGCTGATGGCGCTACGCCTGCAACCGGTACGACTGCTGATCGCCGATGATGTTGGGGTGGGCAAGACGATTGAAGCTCTGCTGATTGCCCGTGAACTGTGGGATCGGGGTGAGATTCGGCGGCTGGCCGTGCTCTGTCCACCGTACCTGTGCGAGCAGTGGCAACACGAATTGCAGCAGAAGTTTCAGCTCGATGCAGTTGTGCTACGCCCCGGAACAATTACGCAGCTCGAACGGCAAACACCGCGCGGGCGCGACATCTATCAGCACTTCCCGGTGCAGGTGATTAGCATCGATTGGCTCAAGCTGGATCGGAATCGTTACCGTTTCCTGCAATTTTGTCCTGACCTGGTGATTGTTGATGAAGCCCATAGTGCGGTACCGGCCGCCGAAACGGGACGGCAGTTGCGCTATGAGTTGGTGCGCGAGATTGCTGCTGAACGTAACCGTCATCTG
Organism: Chloroflexus sp.; assembly: GCA_017743535.1. Lineage (GTDB taxonomy): Bacteria > Chloroflexota > Chloroflexia > Chloroflexales > Chloroflexaceae > Chloroflexus. The sequence goes on along the minus strand of JAGHYT010000045.1, from coordinate 4,084 downwards.
ATTCTGCTGACGGCAACGCCGCATAGTGGCGCACCGGCGACGTTCCGTTCACTGATTGGATTGCTCGATCCGGAATTTGCCGATTGGGATGTGAGCAATCTGAACGAAAAACAGCGGCTCCGTCTGGCCCGGCATTTTGTTCAGCGTACCCGCGCCGACATCGAACACGGCTGGGCCGATGGCCTGCCCTGTTTTCCTCAACGGGTGTTACGCGATGAGTCGTATCTGCTTACCCCCACCTATCACGAATTCTTCAACGATGTGTATAACTTCTGCACTGAGCTGGTCAGCAGTGGCTCGAGTCTGCGTGAGCCACAGCGGCGGGTGCGTTACTGGGCAGCGCTTTCCCTGTTACGCTGTGTGATGTCTAGTCCGGCAGCGGCAGTTGCTGCTTTGCGCAATCGATCAATTCGCCTGAACGATGATGATGATGCCGCAGTTGACGATACCTTCTGGCAAGGGTTGGTGTTTGAAGCCGACGAGACCGAGACCGATGATGAGCCACCCGCTGCGGTGATCGAACAGGCTGAAACGCACTTTGCTGAGCCTGAACAACGCCGTTTGAGACGGTTTGCCGCACGCGCCGAGCAGATCGCACGCGAGGGGCAAGATGCCAAATTGACCGGCGTGATCGCACTTACCCGTCGTCTGCTCAACGATGGCTATGCGCCGATTATCTGGTGTCGCTATGTGGCGACCGCAGAGTATGTGGCTCAGGCGCTGCGCACCCAGCTCCCCGCTGTGCATATAACGCTGGTGACTGGGCGGATGGGTGAAGAGGAGCGTCGGCGAGTGATTGCCGATGTGCCGAACGATCAGAAGCGCGTCCTGGTTGCCACCGATTGCATCTCCGAGGGGATCAACCTTCACGAACGCTACAATGCCGCTATCCACTACGATTTACCCTGGAATCCGAATCGGCTCGAACAGCGCGAAGGCCGCATTGATCGCTATGGTCAGATCGCGCCCAAAGTGGTGACGATCCGCTATTACGGTCTCAACAACGAAGTTGACGGCGTGGTCATTGATGTCTTGTTACGTAAAGCCCGCGAAATTCGCCGCGCACTCGGCACCCATGTGCCGGTGCCTTCCGAAAGTGTGGTCGAAGCCTTGACGCAGGCGCTTTTCTTGCGCCGGGGAACCCACGCTCAGCAATTGACGCTAGAGCTAGAGGCGCCGGCCACGCAAGAGCTGCATCGGCGTTGGGAAGAAGCGGTTGCGCGGGAACGTATAACCCGGACGCGCTTTGCCCAACATGCTCTCAAGCTGGCCGATGTGCAACCTATTCTGGAAACAACCGACCGCGTGCTTGGCGATCCGGCAGAGGTTCGTTCGTTTGTGCTCGCGGCTGCCGCCCGTCTCGGTATCTCGATCCGTTCCCATCCGCGCCAGGCCGATGTACTGCTCGTCGAAGCTGGAAACACGATCCCAGACGTTATCCGGGCAGTGATCGCTGACCGACCACAGCCCTGGCCGATCAGTTTTGTTTCCCCAACTCCAGCCGGTGCCGAGTACGTGGGGCGCAATCATCGGTTGGTCAGCACGTTGAGCAGCTATCTGTTTGAAGTCGCGCTCGTTCGCACCACACGTACCAATGACGCACCGGCGCCGGTTGCCCGCCTCGGTGTCATTCGCACCAACACTGTGGCCCGGCTGACGGTCTTGATCTTGTTGCGGGCACGCTATCTGGTCAATCTGCCGGCGCGTCAGCATCCACTCCTCGCCGAAGAGGCACTGATCAGTGGATTTGTGTTTGAGGCTGGCAACGAACGCCGCTGGCTCACTGAGGCTGAAGCTCGTCACCTGCTGACGACAGCCCAACCCGACGCGAATCTATCGGCTGACGAAAAACGCGAGCTGGCCGAGATGGTACTAGCCGAATTCGGTGAGGCGCATCAAGACCATCCACTGTGGGCAACGTTACACCACCAGACTCAACAACGGGCCGATGATCTCAGACGTTCGTACCGCGATCTGCGCCAGGCCATTCAGGAATATGTCCAGGGATTACAGGTCACACCAATTTTTCCACCCGATCTACTGGGGATTCTGATCTTGCAGCCGATGCCACGACGGCCAGGATGATTTCTCAACGCCTATGACACCATCGATCCGCATTGAAGGTGGACTATTTTCCTCCGACTTACTCGAACAACTCGACCGGAACGACTTACCCGGTCAGCGGGCCGCTGATTTCGGTCTCTCTGGATCACTGTCCGATGAGGTTGCTGCTGTGTTTAGCGAAGCCCGTGCGCTCTGGGATATGTTTCAGCAACGGCTCCAACGACTTGGCGATCAGTCGTCACCAGCGCAGATTACTCGCGTGACCCGCAATCAGTGGCATATACCGTTTTTCAGTCTGCTCGGCTATGACCTTCAGCCGAACCCTGAACCCTTTCAGATCGGACAGCTTGTCTTCCCGATTTCGCACCGCGCCGGGTCACTTCCTGATGCTCCCCCGGTACACCTTGTCGCGGTCACTCAACCACTGGGGAGCGTTGATCCGACCACCCGCCCACGCTGGTCACCGCATGTACTCGTGCAACAGTACCTCAACCAGAGCGATGCCCTGTGGGGCATTGTCGCCAATGGTTCACTGGTACGCCTGCTGCGCACCTCTTCGCTCATCAGCCGTCAGTCGTACCTCGAAATCGACCTGGCGTCCATCTTCGCCGAGAATCGCTTCGACGATTTCTTTCGCGCCTATCGCCTGCTGCATCGCTCGCGGCTCCCGCAGGGCCATGCCGACGCCGAACGCTGCCTGCTCGAACAGTATTACCGCACCGCTATCGAGCAAGGTGGGCGCGTCCGCGAACGCTTGCGCGAAGGCGTTGAGCAGGCGATTAGCACCCTCGCCGATGGCTTCCTCGCCACCGGCTATCAACCGCCAGACGCCTTTCAGTTCTACCGCGATCTGCTGCGCCTGGTCTACCGTATCCTCTTTTTGCTCGTCGCCGAACAGCGAGGACTGTTCGGCGAAACCGACCTCTACCGCGATCATTACAGCATCTCGCGGCTGGTACGGCTGAGCAGCGAACGAAACGCCTACACCGACGATGTTGACCTCTGGCACAGTGTTCGTGCGCTCTGGTACGTGCTGCGCGACGAGAAACTAGCAGAGAAGCTAGGGGTAGCGCCACTCAACGGCGACCTCTTTACCGAACTGCCGCTCGATCATTGTCGGTTGCGCAATCGCGACCTGTTGAGCGCAATCTGGCGGCTGGCCTGGTACCGACCAACCGAACGCGAACAGCCCCGCCGGGTCAACTACGCCGCACTGGATACCGAAGAGCTAGGGTCAGTCTACGAGAGCCTACTCGACTATCACCCGGTCATTACGGGTGGAACATTTACGTTATCGCTTGGCTCGGAACGTAAGACCACCGGCTCGTACTACACACCGCCGCAACTGGTGCAAGAACTGGTCACGAGTACCCTCAAGCCAGTCTTAGCGGAACGGCTCCAAGCTGCGCGTACCCAGGAAGCCAAAATCGCTGCCCTCCTGAACCTCAAGGTGCTCGACCCGGCGTGCGGCTCCGGGCATTTTCTGCTGGCCGCTGCCCGTTACCTTGGCCGCGAACTGGCCCGTCTCCGTTCCCAGGAGGACGAACCTTCCCCCGATGCCGTGCGCCAAAGCGTGCGCGAGGTGATCGCCCACTGCATCTACGGCGTTGACAAGAACCCGCTGGCAGTGGAACTCTGCCGCGTGGCCCTGTGGCTGGAGGCCCACTGCGCCGGCAAGCCCCTCACCTTCCTGGATCACCACATCAAGTGCGGCGATTCGCTGGTGGGTGTCTTGGATTTGGCGATTTTGGAAAAGGGCATCCCCGATGAAGCCTTTACCCCGGTTAGCGCTGACTCCAAGGAGGCTGCCCGCTCGCTAAAGCAGCGCAATCGCACCGAGTGCCAGAGTTTGCAAACAGGGCAGCTTTCCCTTGCTTTTGACACTGACCAGGTGGTGGCTGAGCTTAGCCAGGAGCGACAGAAGCTAGAAGCCATTCCAGACAACTCCCCGGCAGAGGTTAGCCGCAAGCAGCAGCTCTACAGCCGCTACTGCCAAGACCCGCAACACCAAAAGCTAGTG
>JAGHYT010000219.1:0-4362 GCA_017743535.1 Chloroflexus sp. | reverse complement strand
CGCCCACCAACACGCCGACGGCGACTGCTACCGCGACCAACACGCCCACCAACACGCCGACGGCGACTAACACACCGACGGCGACCCCGACGGCGACGGCAACAGGGCCAGCTCCTCAAACCCATCGCATCTTTGTGCCATTAATCATGTGGTGATCGGAGGGGGTACGGAACCGTCAGTGATTGTCCGTTAGCAGTGTGAAGCACATCGACAGGGCAGGTCTCAACCCGCCCTGTCACTCTTTATCCACTCCTATGGTATGATCGGTCAGATCAATCATACGGAGTACACTCTATGTCGTGGAAAGACACCCTTGCCGATCATTACCGTATCACCGGCAGTCTCACCCCTTTACCCGGAGAATACGATCTCAATCTACTGGTAACCACAACCGACGAAACGCGGTATGTCCTTAAGGTGATGAGACCAGACTGTGATCCGGCGTTCGTCGAACTGCAATGTATGGTGCTAGAACATCTGGCTACACTCGCCCCTGATCTACCAGTACCGCGTCTTATACGCACAGCGACCGGTGCAATGTACGTCAACGAACATGATCGATACGTTTGGCTCATTTCTGCGCTGCCGGGCGAAACCTATGCCACATTCCGGCCACAAACAGCAGCCCTGCGTACCGGTTTGGGGCAAATGGCAGCCCGGCTTGATCTCGCGCTGCGCAGCTTTACTCACCCGGCACTGACGCGACCGTTGAAGTGGAATCTTCTCCAGGCAGAATGGGCTTACGAACACCTGACGGTTATTCATGATCCTGATCGCCGTCAACTCATTGCAACAGTATTGGAAACGTATCTCCGTCTTAAACCACAACTGCTCAGCCTAGAACATACGACGATCCACAATGATCTCAATGACTACAATCTGCTCGTATCGGCAACTGATTGCGGCCATATCACTATTAGTGGTATTCTCGACTTTGGCGATTTATGCGCTGCCCCCCGTATCTGCGAACTTGCTATTGCAGCGGCGTATGCTGTGCTCGATCAGTCTGATCCAATCCGTGCGCTGAGTGAACTTATCACCGGCTACCACGCCGAATGGCCGTTGACTGCGACCGAGATCGATCTGCTCTGGCCGCTGGTACGAACACGACTGGCCGTAAGTGTTATCAATGCGGCGCTAATGAAACAGCAACGACCAGACGATCCCTACGTTACGATCTCGGAAGCTGCGGCCTGGCGTTTATTGACGGCAACGGCTAAGACGGAGGCTGATCTGGTTGCTGCACGACTACGTGCCGCCTGTCATCTACCAATCAGTGATGCAGCAGAGCAAGTATTGGCATGGCTGGAGGCAGAAAGTGGTCATTTTGCCCCAGTGCTGGGCCACGATCTAACTCATGCGCCGCTCGTCTGCCTGGCTGTCGCAGAACGACCACTCCCGCAAGACCCCTTCATGCTGACAAAAGCTGAAGCGAACGCATTGACTGACTCATCACCGGATACCGTTCACATCGGGCGTTACGGCGAACCACGTTTAATCTATACTGATGCAGCCTTTTTTACTGATTACCAGCCACTGGCTGAACGCCGCACCATTCATCTCGGCGTTGACCTCTTCGCACCAGCCGGTACACCGGTTTGTGCACCTTTGCGCGGGGTTGTGGTAGCTATCGAGCATTTCAACACACCGCTCGACTTCGGCGGGATGGTGGTATTGGAACACCAGACACCTCACGGAAATCGTTTTTATACCCTTTACGGGCATCTCGATCCGCTCAGCACTCATCATATCCGGCCAGGCTCAGCAATAGAAGCCGGACAGCTCTTTGCCGCACTGGGCAATAACACAAACAACGGTGGCTGGCAGCCTCACCTTCACTTCCAGCTTATTCTCGATCTGCGCGCCGTAGCCGGAAGCTGGCCTGGCGTAGCTGCACCTGCCGAATGGGAATGGTGGCGGGCAGTCTGTCCAAATCCGGCACCACTCCTCAACTTGCCCGCTGCGTATGTCGCATACCAACCGCTTGACCAAACCAACCTGCTGCGTGAACGACGCCAGCACTTTGCCGGTAATTTGCGTCTTAGCTACACCGAACCTTGCACATTTTTCCGCGGCTGGCGACACTATCTGTTCGACGAGCTGGGTCATACGTACCTTGATGCCTACAACAATGTTCCGCATGTCGGTCATGCCCATCCCCGACTTCAGGCAGTTGTCGCTCAACAGATGCAAATGCTCAACACTAATACGCGCTACCTGCATCCCGCCCAAATCGCGTTCGCTCACGAACTTCTCGCCAAACTCCCACCAGCGTTGAGTGTGTGCTTCTTTGTCAATTCTGGCTCAGAAGCAAACGAACTGGCACTCCGTCTGGCCCGCACCTACACCGGTGCGCGAGATATGATTACAATCGACCACGGCTATCATGGTCATACAACCGGTGCGATTGACATTTCGGCCTACAAATTCAACCATCCCGCCGGTAGTGGTAAACCCGATTGGGTTGAAGTGATAACGGCCCCCGATCCCTACCGTGGCCCTTACGGTGCCGATAGTGAGCGGTACGCTGCCGAGGTTGATCAGGCATTAGCGCGTATCGCTGATCGTGGGCGACGCCTGGCCGGTTTTATCGCCGAAACTTTCCCCAGCGTAGCCGGGCAAATCATTCCACCACCTGGCTACCTGGCGGCAGTGTACCGTCGAGTGCGCGCTGCTGGTGGCGTCTGTATTGCCGACGAAGTGCAGACAGGGTTAGGGCGCTTGGGTCATTACTACTGGGCATTTGAGAGCCAGAACGTGGTACCCGACATTGTTGTATTAGGCAAACCGCTTGGGAACGGCCATCCCATCGGTGCCGTTATTACCACAGCCGAAATCGCCCGTGCTTTTGATAACGGTCTTGAATTCTTCTCAACATTTGGTGGCAGCACCCTCTCGTGCGTGATTGGACGAGAAGTACTACGAATCGTCGATGAAGAACGATTGATGGCACATGCAGCGCAGATCGGCAGCGAACTGCTGGCCGGTCTCCGCGAACTCCAGCAACGACACCTGATCATCGGTGATGTACGAGGAATGGGCTTGTTTATCGGCGTCGAGCTGGTAACCAACCGCGAAACGCTAACACCAGCTTCGGCTGCGGCAAAGTATGTGAAAGAGCGATTACGCGCCGAACGCATCCTGATCGGTACCGAAGGCCCCTACGATAACGTTCTGAAAATTCGGCCACCATTAACGTTCGACCGTCCGGCACTAACTATCTTGCTCGAACGGCTCGATGCAATTTTGAACGAAACCTTTATTATTCGCTCGGTGTGCCTCTGAACACATCATCCCCCCAATCCGAAATGGGTAGGGGCAGGCGGCACTTCGTCCACACCCCAGGCAACGTCGTGCTCCTACCGATAATACCGATAGCAACCAGCATCGAAAAGTATCCACTATCCCTTCACAATATCTTCACAATTACCAACTATCCTGATAGTGAAGGTAACATCATCATAAACCAGGGAGTACGGACGATGGAACAACAACGAACAAACTGGCCAGCCTGGATAGCGCTTGGCGTCTCACTCGTGGCACTGATCGTCGCATTCGGGAGCATGGCAGTAAGCCAGCAGTCGGCATGGCGTATGTGGACAATGCCCGGCTGGTCGAACCCACCACAAGTCGCGCCTCCCGGTTGGGGTGAACGTGGAGGACCAGGTCAGGCTATGCCGCCAGGACGTGGACGCGGTGATCGTGGGCAGGTTGCACCACCGGCATGGCGTGATCATGGTGGATGGATGAACCCCGGTATCAGGGGACACGGCTTTGGTGTGATGGGTGGTCGAGACTGGTTTGGTGGGTTGATAAGGTTTATCGATGGCCTGCTCAAACTGGCAGCATTAGCACTACTCATATGGCTAGGCTTCAAGATTTTCCGTCAGCGCAGGAACCAACCTCCGTCAACCAATCCACCAACAACCCCACAACCACCACTCACACCAGCCGGTCATGATCCACGGGTGGAATAGCGGAAATTCGTCAGTAGTGCCACTATCTGTTGGCCTACAACCCAGGTTGCTCATTTCACAGCACACCCTGCCAACAGCGTGACTGCCAGGAAGATGACGGTGTAAGGGGTACGGTATGCAGTACCCCGCAGCCAACGCTGATACAGGAGGCATGATCCAAACAGATCGCTCTCTTTCCGTTCGGGGGAGAGTCGAAAGGTGATGAGGGAAAAGTGAAGCGCCAGCTACACCCCTGGCGCTCGCCGATTGTCTGCAAGCACAGTAGGAGACGTCGGTTCCGACCTCCGCCCCCACTTGCGAGAGGCCTGGGGAGTAATGGGCTGCCCTCACCCTGCCTCTCCCGCAGCGTGGGAGAGGAAGGGGGCTAGGGGGGGAAGGTGAGGGC
>JAGHYT010000044.1:0-31154 GCA_017743535.1 Chloroflexus sp. | reverse complement strand
CCCTCCTATTCGGCTAGAGAACAGATTACCCGATAGCTGCCCAGGATCACGGTAGTTGTAACGCTTACGTGTTATCTGCCTCCCCAGCGTTTATACCTCGCCGTCTGGGTTATCATAGTCTGTGGTATGGATAACCAACGTCCAATCATCAGTACATCAGCAATAACAGCACCGTTTCGCGTATTCTGGAGTGCCCTGCGCGACTTGTTCGACGAGTTCCTCCTACTTACCTTTGCCAACATTATCTGGGCGGCGCTGAGTGTGCCCCTTTTTAGTGTTGCTTACGTCGCGATGGAGAGTAATGCCGCGCTACCGGCAGCGGCAGCAGCATTGGCTGGTGTATTACCTGCAGCTCCGGCCTTTGCCGGCCTGTACGCTTTGAGCAAGCGAATCATAGAAGGTAGGGCCTGCAAGTTAACCGACTTTTTTGCCGGGATGCGGGCGTATGCCCTGCCTGCCTGGCGTCTGTACGGAAGCTGGATGGCCGGTCTAGCCTTGATTTTGTGGAATCTGGCGTTCTATTCTGGTGTTCCCGGCTTGCTTGGAGGTGTGCTGATTGGCTTTTTTCTCTACCTGTTTATGCTCTGGTCAGCACTCATTATCTATGCTTTCCCACTGATGGTTCTGCTCGATCAACCTTCATTACGGCAGATTGCCCGTAATGCCCTCCTGCTCATCCTTATGCGACCGTTGTATACCCTGGTTACGATGCTCTTAATGGGGATCATCTTAGTGGTGAGCAGTCTGGTGCTTATTGTCCCATTTCTCCTCTTCAGCGTATCATTCCTCGCTCTCTGGGGAGTGCGGGCAACCCAGTTGTTGATTGATGAAGTGCAGAACAAGCAGGTGACTGAAGCGGCGACAACAACACCGGTTGAAGAGCGTGGTCGGCGTGGGCAGGTTCGGCCGAAGTAATACCAGTAACTGAAAGAAAAGGTGACATATGCTGACACGACGTATCATCCCCTGCCTCGATGTGAAAGCAGGGCGAGTGGTTAAAGGGGTGAAATTCCTCAATCACCGCGATGCCGGTGATCCGGTAGAGCTGGCCGCGGCGTATAATGCCGCAGGTGCCGATGAGCTGGTCTTTTACGACATTACCGCCTCGAGTGACGAGCGGGCGATCATGGTTGAGGTGGTTGAACGAACCGCCGCCGAGGTCTTTATTCCCTTGACCGTCGGTGGTGGGTTACGCAGTGTTGAAGATATGTATCGAATGTTACGGGCCGGCGCCGATAAGGTCAGCCTGAATACGGCTGCGGTCTACAACCCACAATTGATCGCCGAGGGTGCGCGGCGCTTTGGTAGTCAGTGCATCGTACTATCGGTGGACGCTCGGCGGGTCAATGCACCTGGCGAGCCACCGCGCTGGGAAGTCTTCACCCATACCGGGGCTAATCCACGTCCAACCGGTCTTGATGCTATCGAGTGGATCAAGCGGGGGATCGAATTGGGCGCCGGCGAAATCTGCATTAACAGTATGGACGCCGACGGTGCGCGTACCGGTTACGATCTTGAGCTGTTGCAGGCAATCACCGCTATAGCGTCGGTACCCGTGATCGCATCGGGGGGAGTTGGTTCGCCACACGATATGTATCGCGGGATCGTTGAAGGGGGAGCTGATGCCGTGCTGGCGGCTTCGATTTTCCACTTCGGTGACTATTCTATTACCGATGTCAAGAAGTACCTGGCTGAGCGAGGCGTACCGGTGCGGCAAACAGTAGCAGTTTGAGGGGAAGTGGCGCTCTGCGCTGTGTAGCGGTTGAGGTTGTTGGTGATCGCTCCGCGTGAGGTGCTATATGCCACACCCTCTACTCATCTTCAGCCAGATGCTGCACCCGCAATTGCCAGAGTAAACCACCTAGCGCCGGGCCAAAGCGATCAATCAGACGCTGACGGCTACGGCCTTGCTGATACCGTTGACGGGCAAAGCGTTGTATCTGTTGTTCATCATCGCCAACTCGCAGCGTCTGCATAAGTTCAAACGAGACATCGTTGAGACCGAACGTCGCAGCAACGTCAATCAGGCGGGCAATCGCCTCGTAGGGGGGTTCGAGCAAAACGGTTGCGTGGGTATAGATGCCCAGCTCACCAGCACTGGTTATCAGTTTCTGCACCTGATGGCGACGCTGCACTGAATCGAACATACTGCTTGCCGCAATCGAAAACGTCAGTGCTTCGCAGCCGGCCTGCGCCAGCCGCGGCAATGTTTCTTCGCGTAAGTGCTCAAGGGTAACGGTAGCTTGCCATCTGACATTGAGGTTTGCCTTAATGAAGTAATCAAGCAGATCGTTCAGCCAGCTTTGGTCAATCGTCAACTCAGGTTCACAAAAGAGCACATTCCGAATCCCAAACTCGGCCATCACGGCCTGAATCTCTTGTCCGATAGCGTGCGGTGAACGCATGACCCATTTACCGCGGTCAGACCACCCGATGACTACCGGTGTTTGTACTTCACCACCCGGCGCACGTAGGGCGTAGCGTTCGAGTGAGAGCAGATGACGGGCCGGATAAGGGAGTGCATCGGCTGACAGTTCGGTGGTCGTATCGGTATTATCACTATCAAGCCAGGCCATCACATGGTTGACGATTGTTGGCGCTTCACTCCCACTCCGTTGAACGAGCAGGGGTAAGATGTCAGGGTAGGTCTGATGAAAATAGGTAACAGCCTGTTCGATGATACGGCTATCATCGCCGGCAATGATCATTCGTTGGGGTTGAAATGTCTGTAACCGTCGTCGAATATCGTTCCAACTTCCTGCCGACTCGAGCGCACGATCGTAGAGACGCACGATGGCGCGCCGCTGCTCAAGGATTGCCGCGATGTATGCCAGGGTGAGCGGTGGTAACCGGTTTTGTTGTTTACTAGGTAGAGCGATGAGCGCAATCTTCACGTCATTTCTCCCAACAACCGTGCAGGAGCAGAAAGTACATTTTTGATTACGTAGGAAATAGTTGAGAAAATTGCACGAAACGCTAGATACTGATTGCCACAAAATATATCATGTTTCATACAAAATTTCTATAAAGAAATTTTAATCTCTTACACAGAAGCATGATCGCTAATTGGCATATCAAATGCAGCTTTGTCCGGCAGGGGCAGAGAGAACGAGAAGCGTGTCCCTTTTCCTACCTCACTGTGCGCAATCCATATCTTGCCACCGTGGGCTTCCACGAACTGTTTACAGATGGCCAGTCCCAGGCCAAGATGCGTCTTTTTCACCGGTATCCCGTTATCGACCTGGTAGAAGGGGAGAAATACCTTCTCAATCTGATCGGCTGGAATCCCTACACCGGTATCTGTCACATGTACGTAGATGCCTTGGGAATGCTGCTCGGCACTCACGACGATCTTTCCACCGTTGGGTGTGGCCTTGATCGCATTTTCGATCAGATTCGTCAGAACCTGACTAATGCGCTCCTCATCGATGATTACATCGGGTAACTGCTCGGGTACATCCCAGCGCAGATCGATACCCTTCTCGTGAGCCTGCTGCTGTTGTTTGATGCACGTGGTAATAATGAGATCGATGATATTTGCCCGTATCGGACGCAACTTAAGCTGATTGGTCCCGTTGCGATTGATCTCAATGAGTTCTTCAACCCGTTTTTTCAAGCGATTGGCGCTATCTTCGACCTCACCCAGAAACTCACGTTGACGTTCGGTGAGCTTCCCAACGTTGTCGCTCTCTTTCAAGACAATAGCGAGAAACCCTTTGAGCGTATTCAGCGGGTTACGTAGCTCGTGGGCTAGTTTCGCAATAAACTCACGGCGTTGCCGTTCCTCTCCCTTTTGATCCGTCACATCGTGTAAGACCAGAACAGCCAGTCGGGTATCGGCCGAGGGGTTTACCAGGGTCGCATGAACGTGATAGAACCGCGCCTGTTCGGTTTCGCCATCCACAATCTCCTGGCTCAGCGAATTCCCCTCGTGATGGACACGAAGAGCAAGTTCGATCAGACGGTTCGCGAGATTGCCATTGCGTGTCGTACTCTGCGTGATAATCTGACGGGCCACCGCATTGTCGAGGTAGACCGTTCCCTGCTGATCATAAACGATCAGGCCATCGGCCATGTCGTGTAAGACAGCACTGAGTACCGCCTGTTGACGGCTCAACTGCACATGGAATTCAGCGTTACGAATAGCGATCATTGCCTGAATGCTAAACGAAGTCAGATGTCGTTCTTCGGCAGGTGAAAATGCCGTGACCTGTCGGCTCACGACACTGAGTGTACCGCGAATGTGATCCGGTTGGTCGGGATCAAATAGCGGTACGCTGAGTGCGGCCCGAAATTGGTGCATGACCAGTGGCTGCCATTCCGGTTGTTGCTCGATCTGCTGTACATCGAGCGAAACCGGGCGCTTACTGTTAATGACAGTCTGAGCTAATACAGTCGCCCAATCAGCCTGATGTTCATTGGCGTGGAGGAGTCGATGTTCAAGTCCAGCGGGTCGCGCCAGAGTGAGGGCAACATCATCGATACGCTGCACTCCCAGCATATGAGTGAGTGAATCGAGGATTTGGTGTAAAACGTCATCGAGACTGAGCGAGCTACTGATAGCGCGCAAACTCTCACCGAGGGCTTCCATTCGGCGCAGACGATCACGCAGCTCGTTGTTCGAGGCTTCAAGATTGACGACCTGTTGCTTCTGTTCACGTCGCAAATTATCGTAGCGAGCACGCCATTCACGGGCGGTCAGATTGCGCCAGTTCCCAAACCAGATCAGGACTACAATCACAACGAGACTGAGAAGGAAGCTGCCAACCGGTGCAAGTGTCGTAGGTATGGTGAGCGTTATAGCGTTCCCAAGCCACGGTAAGATGAAGCCAATGATCGCCGGTAAGAACGCTGGCCATAGTGAATGGAAACGGTAGCGCCAGGCTCGTAGGGCGCTGATCCCCTGAACGACTGTGAGCACAGCAAGGCCATCGAAAATAATACACCAGATGACAAACAGGAGATCGCTCGCGATGCTACCGATCAAGAGGCGATTGGTTACAGAGGGGTAGCGCCGCAGGAAGAGGAGCAAAATCACGTTGATGATACCGTAGCCGGCGAGTCCGCCAGCTATGGCGGGCGCGAGGTCGAATTGAGTAATAAGCCAGGCTATCCCCAAAGCCGGCAACGGCAAGAGGCGACGGATGATCGTTTGCAGTTGCTCGGTTTCAGGCCGCATCATGCTGGTAATTATGGTTCAAACTTGTAACCGAGATTACGCACGGTAATAACGTGGCGCGGATGATCCGGGTCTTCTTCAACTTTGGTACGCAGGCGACGAATGTAGACCGCTACCAGGTTGCTCTCTCCTTCGTAATCGTATCCCCATACTTTCGTCAAGATTTGACTGACATTCAGGATACGTCCAGAGTTCTTCATCAGGTAGTAGAGCAGACGGAATTCAAGTGGTGTTAATTCAACAACGCGGCCATCGGTGAACAGCACTTTGTGTTCGACCGGATCGAGGGTAATGTTACCCTGGCTCAGGCGAGTGGAGGTATTCAGCACATCGGCATTGCGACGGCGTAATACTGCTTCGACCCGCGCCAGTAATTCTGATGGCTCAAACGGTTTGACCAGATAATCGTCACCGCCAATCTGAAGACCCATCACTCGATCTTGGAGGTAGGTGCGTGCAGAGAGAAAGATGATGGGGATGTCTGAATTGCGTCGAATCTGCCGACAGACCTCGAACCCATCCATCTTGGGCATCATGATGTCAAGAAGGATCAGGTCAGGATTGTGCTGTTCAATCACCTGCAGAATGTTTGAGGGATCGTGGACACGAAATACACGATAGCCTGCCTCTTCAAGCAGAAACGATGTCATCTTGGCATTCTGAATATCGTCGTCAACAACCAGAATATTCATGCGACGCTCCCTGTTTTATGTTGATGCTTTGCTGGATATAATGAGGTGGTCTCCATAACTATGGCGCATTTATTGTACCACTTTTCGACTGCTTTTGGCTAGAGTTAAAATTATTAAAAATTCGTTTCAACAGATTCTAATACCAATCCTGTTCGCGAACACCTGATATCGGTGCGCAAGCCTTTGACCCGCATCCTCCACTGCGCAGACGAACGATGGCTGTTTGCTAGCTTGCCGAGCACGCTTATTACCCCCGCAAGCGGGGGGATGAGGACAATCGAACGCTCATGCACTACCCGATGAGTGCTAGCCGTTCACTGCACCCGCAGACCGGCAGCTCGCGCACCCCGGTGATCGCGTGGGTCGGGAGATATTGGCAGAGCAGGTACGGGATCGTCGGCGGTGTTTTACCGCCGGTGCATCGGCGCCTCGAAGCAGCCAATGCTGCAAACCCCTCTCTGAAGCACGGTTTTGCTTAACAGAACTGGTACTAGACCAATTCCTGTCTGCGACAACCGAGTATTATTTCTCCTACAAGCATGCGTCGGTTAGCAGAACGCGATGAACGGATATGAACAGCACTACCCAGGATGCGCACGATAAGAGTCGGTGCCGCTTGACAGCGCCAGGATGAGCACCTATCCGAATTCCTTGTTGTCAAGTTACGACGGATTGTATTGATGGAACTCGATGGCCAACCGGCTTGATGTCAACGGGATCACCCGTTGGAGCACGATGGCGTCCGTATTACGTACCGCCACGTTCAGCGCACCGATGGGGTGAGCTGGAAAGACGTGGTGGGGCACGGCAGCGTCTGTAGGGGCACAGCGCGCCGTGCTTCTACTAATCCGTGCCTTCGTACCTAGGGATGGTTTGCAAACTGCCCCTACGCCATTGGCAGACGGGTACGTCGCACGCGACGCACAGCAATCATCGTTTGTTGAATATTGGTGTGTTGTGTCATTGTGACGCACGTTGACCGTCTCAATCGGCGATCATCACTGAGGGCAATGGGTAGCATGTTCGTCATTCGGCTATCGGCATACCCTGGCGCTATTGCGTTCGCATCGGCACGGAGAGGTACGACCACAACGAGATGTTTCGGATAGGCCCAAATCGATGCCAGGAAAGCCACGGTATGAAGCCAGAAGACCCCACTTCGCGCCTTGCTCTCTTGAGCGGCACGGGTAGACCGCATCCTGAAGTGAGCTGTGGGATCTATCCATAACTGTTATCATTCGGGGCGCCTCCGTCCACCTTAGCAGGTAGGTTCGGCGCCCGTCCCAACCGCTGCTGTAGTGACCAGCATGAAACACGATACCTGCCCAGTATCGTGTTTCATGTGTGACTCCACTGCAAAAAGGTGAACTTTCCATCACAGAGACCACGGAGATCGCAGAGACTATAGATAATTTTATCTTTCATTGAACATAGGGTTGTGAACATTTTTCTTCCATGCGCCCAATGGCCAAAAATGATCCTCTTATTCGTAAACTTTACACGCTCGGTGTACTCTGTGTGCTCCGTAGTGAGTTTTTGCAGTGCACTCATGTGTCGTCTAAACGACAATGAAAGCGTTCCGCTGCTGTTTCAGGAAAAAAGACAGATAGTGCTTTCAAACACGCACGAAGCGTATCCGTAAGGTATTTGCGATACCTTCCCGACGGAAATGATCTCTCAGCATTCTATCCTGACCGTCGGCCCTCACGGGCAAGTGTGCGTTGGAGGGTCTGCCATTCGCTGATCAGCGTTGCTGCCTGCTCATTGGAAAGCTGGGCAATTGGCACCTGAAACCGGCGCTGTGCTTCAGCATCAGGGTCAAGGCCGAGATCGCGGGCAAGCGATGCAATGGCGGCACGCTGCTTCTCTGAGGCTGGTTGACCAGCATAACGTGCCCGCTCTTCAGCGACGGCAACCCGCTGCTGTTCGTCGCTCAACCGCTTTAATTCATCGATAAATGCAGAGGCCTGACCTTTGTTGAGTGAGACCAGATCATACCCGTGCTGCTGAGCGAAGCTGGCTAATTGCTCGCCAGACCACCCCAGAGCTTGCTGGAGCGCTGCGATGAAATTGCGCTGACGTTCACTGGCCGGTGCATCAGGATCACGGACAGTTATGGCAGTTGCAGCGGTATGCTGTTCGCGAATGTGGGCAATCTGTTGCTCAACGGCCTCTCGCTGACTGCGAAAAATACGCCAACCGAGATCAACGGCCTGCTGCACCATCTGATCGTCGGCATCAATTGGAAGAGTGATGGTCTCTTCAATCGTGATGAAATCGTCGCCTAGCTTGATAGCAGTCCGATACGTGCGAGTAACGCTGCGTTCGCTCTGGGGTTTGGCCGGCATAATTATTCTCCTCCGACTTTCCGTACCGATTCGTCCCCTAGCGCCCGATCCCTGTCGTCATACAGTGCCGGCGCTATCATCATTATAGCACAAATGTTCCGTTTTGCAAGTGGTTGTCAATCTTGAAATTTCGGGTTAGAATAGTAACAATATCCGATGTGCTCTCAATTTGATGTGAAGCGCTATGTATGATCTTTTGATTCAGCACGCCACTGTTCTCCAAGTCGCTAATGGTATCCTTTCGGTATTGCCTCAACACGATATTGCGATTGACGACCGACGTATCGCTGCAATCGCTCCCGAGATCAGTCCTGGCCTCGCTCGTGAAACCCTGACTGCCGACGGGCAGCTCGCTATTCCAGGTCTCATCAACAGCCATGCCCATACTGCGATGAGCCTGTTTCGTGGTGTAGCCGAAGATGTACCGATTGAAGAGTGGTTTAATGGCTATATCTGGCCGTTGGAGACCAATCTGACCCCTGAAGATGTATACTGGGGAACGTTGCTCGGCCTGGCCGAGATGATCGAAGGCGGGGTAACGTGCGTTGCCGATCATTACTTTATGATGGATGCGATTGCCAGCGCCGTGCAAGAATCGGGAATGCGGGCATTGCTCGCGTGGACGCTCTTTTCTGGCGCCGATGATCAGCAACAGATTAACACCGCTCGTCAGTTTGTTGAGCAGTGGCACGGAGCGGCCAACGATCGGATTCGAGTCTGGATGGGGCCGCATTCACCGTATACCTGTACCCCATCGTTGTTACAGCGCGTCGCTCAGACGGCACGTGAGTTAGGTGTCGGAATCCATATTCATCTTTCGGAAACGGCAGCACAGGTGGCACAGAGCATTGCCACGTATGGCCGTTCCCCAGTTCTGGTAGCGCGTGACGCCGGTCTGTTTGATGTCCCGGCATTGGCTGCCCACGTAGCCCATGTGTCCGCTGAAGACATCGAAACCTTGGCCACCCACGGCGTTGCCGTAGCAGTCACTCCGAAGACCGAAATGAAGCTCGGTATCGGCGTAGCGCCGACGCTATCGTTGCGATCAGCCGGTGTCACTGTTGCACTCGGTAGTGATGGTGCGGCCAGTAATAATACCTATGACATCCTCGAAGCGGCTCGCCTGTTGGCTTTGCTTGAAAAGCTGCGTAACAATGATGCCCGCTGTATGCCTATTGACACTACCTTCGAACTGGCGACGGTTGCCGGGGCGCGTGCCCTCCAATGGGATGGAATTGGCGTCTTGCAGGTTGGCGCTCGTGCCGATCTGGCGCTTGTGCAATGCACAACAGCTCATACCCAGCCGCTCCATAATCCTGTAGCAACGTTACTCTACAGCGCTCAGTCAACTGATGTCACTACGGTGATTATCGACGGACGGATAGTGATGCGTGATCGGGTTTTGCTCACCATCGATAAGCCACGGGTATTACGCGAAGTGGCGGCGCGAGTAGAGCGACTGACGCAACGCCAGACTGAACGGCGGATCGCGGTGTATCCTGAACTGACTGCTGACACGTAGCGAGTGTCGGAAAGGTGCTCCTCTTGTCTGCGCTGTGCTAGCCTGTACATTACATAAGGATGCTTCCAGCCCCTTTACCCCTTGACAGAGAGTGTAAAGGGGAGCTTGGATCTGAAAACCGCCAGCGAGAGGCCTTTCAGACCTACACTCAGCGATGTTGGCAGCGGAGACAGTATGCAGCGAGAAGATCGAATAATGTTGCTTTTCTCATTGCTGAGTGATGGCCTATTTGATGAATGTCGCAATACCACTAATGATGCTGCCTACCAGGATAATCGCCAATATATGAAGCCAGAGCGAACTGTCAGCCAGCATCGTTTGAATGGTAAACGCGGCAATCCCTACGATTACGCCCAGAATCATTGCTTCTCGTTCTCGTGAACTAAACATTTCTACCGCTCACGCTCATCAATATCACGACCCTGATCAAGTGAATAGCTCCCGTAATCCTGAGTAGGTGGTTCAGCAGCTTTTTGTACAATAACACCAATCTGCACTAAGAACCAGAAGATCCCTGATCCAATTAGGGCGATGACGATCAAACCGGCAATAATTATCACAATGAAGAGTAGCGTGCTGAGCATGATTCCCTCCTTGCTGCATCTACAAGATTCGGGTTGCAAAGAAACATACCGGGTCGCTCGTTTGATTGATACAGGATGTACGAGGGAACAGGATAACATGTTTCATAGCACTTTCACGTCTCAATCAATTATTTGTTGGCGAACAATCCAATTGTGGTATACTGTTGCCGGACACGAGTATCTAATATCACCATACCATAGGGGAGGATGGTAAAGAACTGGTGGTGCGATAGAAGGAATCGGTATGAGTGAGTTGGGCGCGCGTCTCCGACGGGCGCGAGAGACAAACGGTATATCACTGGCTCAGGCAGCGGCTGATACCCGTATTCTCTTGCAATCGTTGCAAGCGCTGGAAGAGGGTGCATTTGAGCGTTTGCCGAGTGATGTTGTTGCCCGTGGTTTCATTCGCAATTATTCACAGTACCTTGGGCTGCCCGTTGATGAAATGATCGAACTCTACCGGCGCGAGCGCGGTGCTACCGATAAAATTCGGATTGTGCCCGCAACACATCCGCCTCGTACTCGCATGTATGTTCTGCCCAGTTTTTTTGCTATTTTCTTCATTACCCTGGTGTTGATCGGGCTAGCATACGTTGGTTTAAGCGCTCTTGGGCAAATTGGCGAACGGGCAACCCCCTCTGCCGCTGTCATTCCGTCACCAACCATTGTTCCACCATCACCTTTACCAACGCCTGAACCACCACCAACTTCCGTAAGCATACCAACCTCTTTGCCAGCAACGCCGACCGTGCTACCTACCGTACCCACTACACCTGAGCCGACGCCAACGCTCGCAGCTCCCATTGTGGTTGAGATACGAGTACCCGCCGTTCGTGGGAACGAAAATTCCTGGGTGCGGGTACAGGTTGATGGGACAACGGTCTTTGAAGCTATCATGCGCGCTGGTGAACAACGCACGTTTACGGCTCAGCGCCGTGTCTTTATTCGGGCCGGTAATCCGACCGATGTTGAAGTAACGGTTAACGGCCTTCAGCAAGGACCGCTCGGTACCGTGCCCGGGCAGCCGGTAAACTGGTCGTGGCCACCGAACTAATATCTGGAGTACGAACAATGCCAGCAGAAAATAGCTTTGATATTGTCTCAGACTTTGATCAGCAAGAGTTAGTAAATGCGGTTGATCAAACATTGCGCGAAGTGCAGACCCGCTACGATCTGAAAGATGCCGGTGTAACGCTAACGCTCAGTAAAACCGAACTGGTGATTGAAGCTGACAGCGAAATGAGTCTGCGCAGTGTCCGTGATATATTGGAGACGAAGGCATTACGGCGAAAATTATCGCTCAAAATCTTCGATTACGGCAAGCCAACCGACGCCAGCGGTGGTCGAGTACGACAGGTCGTCACCTTACGTCGTGGCATCGATAGTGAGTTGGCTAAAAAGCTGAGCAAAATGATCCGAGAACGGTTTCCCAAAGTTCAGCCCCGGATTCAAGGTGACGCACTGCGCGTGGTAGGAAAGAGCCGCGATGAATTGCAGGCAGTTATTGCGTTTCTCCGCGAACGCGAAGGTGAGATTCCGGTGCCCCTCCAAATGACAAATTACCGCTAGCGGGTGTTCGCACATGTGCGCTGTTGGCCTGGATCGCGAGTCGATGAACCGCATGGTCGGCAGTACTCGTCTTCTCCAGCGCTTTTCCGGGTTCTTTAGTGGATGTCAGTATCGAGTACTCAGAATAGGACACTATCTCGTCTATGGTGTGCACATTCAAATGACAAATCGATCTATAATGAAACGAGGTCGATGATCAACGGTTTTAGCATTATTTGTGGTTATATATCGAAAAGAACACTATAATGAAATATCATATTGTGACGCTAGGCTGCCCCAAAAATGCAGTGGATAGCGAAGGCATGGACAGCCTGCTCAGCACGCAGGGTCACCAAGCTGTTGCATCGGCTGATGAAGCTGATGTTGTTATTGTTAATACATGTAGCTTTATTGCTGCTGCTCGAGCTGAGACGCTCGGTGTCTTAAAAGAACTGGCCAACCGTAAACGGCCCCACCAGCGACTCATTGCAGCCGGGTGTATGGCCCAAAGCCATCCGCAGGAAATTACGGCTGTGCAGGGAGTAGATGCGACAATTGGTACTCAACAATGGACACAGATTAACGTGCTGGTTAGCCAGCTCGACCATCCGGTGATCCCATTGACGCCGGGTCAGACGGCTGTGACCATTCCCCTCATACCGACGTCATCGAACGGTCGACCGACATCGTATGCCGATTGGCGTACCACCCAGATTCGACGTACACGCCATACACCCTCGGCGTATCTCAAAATTTCAGACGGTTGTAATCTGCGCTGTGCTTTCTGCACGATCCCCAGTTTCAAGGGCGACATGCGCTCGAAGCCGGTCGGTGCTGTATTGGCCGAGGCACAAGAGCTGGTTGCGCAGGGAACCCGCGAAATTATTCTGGTTGCCCAGCACCTGACCGATTATGGTCGCGATCTAGGTCTGAAGGACGGTCTGGCTGTGCTTCTGGATGAATTATGCCAGGTTTTACCGACAGACATCTGGATCAGGCTGATGTATGCGTACCCCCACGGCATCAGCGAGCGGCTCATCACTACGATGGCTACTCACAAACAGATTTGCCACTACCTCGATATGCCGCTCCAGCATGCCCATCCAGCCACCTTGCGGCGCATGCGACGACCACCTGATACTGACCGAACGCTCAAACTCATTGCTGAACTCCGGGCGGCGATGCCTGATATTGCTCTTCGCTCGACGTTTATTGTTGGTTACCCCGGCGAAACGACGGCTGAGTTCAATGCACTCCTCGAATTCTTGCAAACGGCCCAACTCGACCGCGTTGGTGCATTCCGCTATTCACGTGAACCAGGCACACCGGCAGCCGAACTACCCGACCAGGTGCGTCCACAGGTTATCGAGCGACGATGGCACGAATTGATGCGCCTACAACAGCAGATTTCGTTTGCCCGTAATCAGCGCTGGATCGGGCGCACATTAACGGTGTTGATCGAGGGGAACGGCAGCGCCGACGATGGCAGTCAGTTGAGCGTTGGTCGATCATTTCGTGATGCACCCGAAATTGATGGTCAGGTCTTTGTTTGGGGCCATTTTCCTATCGGGCAGATAATAACTGTGCGTATTACGCAGGCTGCTGAGTACGACTTGTGGGGTGAAGCAGTTGGATAATACATTGGTGGTGCAGATTATTGCACCACCAACGAATTGGTTGCACCGATCACTTCGTACCGTTTAATCGCCGACTAATCTCTTGTTGCAGACGGCGTAATTCAGTAGGATTGTTCTTCGCCAGATGATCAACCATATAAGAGATGGCTGTATCACTGTAATCGTCGAGCAAGCCATCGATAACCTGCTGAACAACCAGATTAACAAATTCATCTTCAGAAATTACGGGGGTGTAGACATACGCCAACCCATCGCGCTCACGTTGTAACATACCCTTATCGGCGAGACGGCTCATTGTCGTCATGACGGTTGTGTATGCAATATCGCGCTGTTGGGCCAGTTTACGATGAACCTTCTTCACTGTGCTCGCGCCCTCTTTCCAGAGAATTTGCATAATCTCGGTCTCAAGCGGCCCCAGTACCTTGACAAGACCATCTTTCATCGGACTGAAGCGGAAGCGTAGGTTGAATGCCATAGTACACCCCTTTTCTTGAGTTAACGGTAGTAGATAGCTCATACCCTTCTGAAAGCGAGTGTACGGCGCAGCAAGCAGTTCGAGAAGGGGGTAACATTACACAGTGATGACATGTTGGTAGTACTATAATCCGCTTTCTATACGATAGTGTGTCGTATAGACGATATAGAAAACTGTAAATAATTTGTAATGCCTATGATAACAGAGAACGACGTTCGTCACCAGATTCAGGCGGAAATGCGGGCAGCATTTCCGGTGGTCGAAGGACGGCTAAGCCGGTTTTACGCGATGCAGGAATATCATCTGGGTTGGCGCAACGAAGATTTGACGCCGGCAACCGCCGATCCAGGGAAGCTGATCCGTCCACAGCTTGTGTTGTTGGCCTGTGCTGCTGCTGGTGGTGATCCACAACAGGCCCTACCGCTGGCAGCCGGTGTACAGTTGTTGCACGATTTCTCGCTTATCCACGACGACATCGAAGACGACAGTGCCATGCGGCGGGGGCGGCGTACCCTCTGGCACATCTGGGGGTTGGCGCACGGGATCAACGCCGGTGATGCAATGTTTGTCATTGCGCACTTGGCCATTCATCGGCTGAGCGATCGTGGTCTGCCAGCCGAGCGAGTGCTGACGATCCTCCGTCGGTTTGATGAGATCATCTTACGTATCTGTGAAGGTCAGTACCTTGATCTCAGTTTCGAGGGTGATTTGAGTATCTCACCCGCTGATTATCTGACGATGATCGGTGGTAAGACCGCAGCACTTATTGCCGGTGCTGCTGAACTTGGTGCTCGCGCCGCTGGCGCTACCGAAGAGACGGTCACGGCGCTAGCCGATTTTGGTCGTGCAGTGGGGTTGGCGTTTCAGATCGAAGATGATATTTTGGGTATCTGGGGAGCGCCAGAACAGACCGGTAAGCCGTTTGCCGCTGATTTATACCGCCGTAAAGTGAGTTTACCGGTTGTGCATGCACTGAGTCATAGTCCTGATCGCGAGCGCTTGGCCGAACTCTACCGCCAGCCTGTGCTCGGTGATGATGCGGTGAGACAGGTGCTGGCCATTCTTGATGCTGCCGGATCACGATCATTCTGTGCTGTTATAGCTAACGAACACCATCAGGCCGCCTTTGCCGCCCTTGATCGCCTTTATCCACCTACCGCAACCGCCGCTGCAGCCCGCGACCGTTTACGTGCCCTTGCCCAAAGCCTGATTGGCCGTCAGTATTAGGGTGTAGGTTTTTCAAGGGTCTTTTCCTGTCTGGTAGGAGGGCAGCAGAAGGAGAAGCGAGAGAAATAGGAGCGGGGGTAGCTTTTACCCCTGCTTCCCTCTTCCCTTCCTCTTGCTCTTGCGAGGTGGAATGGGAAAAGGTGAGAGTTTTCCCTAGTAGATACTGGGGTGAAGGTGAAGGTGCAGCCGTGCTGTGGCGACGTGCGCTGACTTCCACGTGAATTTATCGGTTGGTGCATCCTCACTTGCAAGAGAGGGCGGGTAACCTAACTATCCAACGGCGCTGACGAGAATGATCGTCTTATCAACGTGGGGCCAGGAAGTTCCCTCTTTTGTGCCTGTTTCTCTTTTCTGTTTCCTCACCGAACCCCGGCCAGGTCAGGTGAAAACTTTCAAACCGCTGCTCCTCACAACCCGGCTTGACATCATTGCTCACGAGTGTTATGCTACATAATCAAAGACAACTTGTGCGTTACGATCACGGAAGATTGTCGCTCGGGATGAAATGCGGCCTGGCGTTGCACGCCGGGCGTTTTTGATCAAATATTCTTTCTGTAAACCTGCAAGCCTTTCATCAGCAACAAAGACGGCTGGATAATAACGACTGACTGCTTACTGTGCGGGAATTGGTTTCATCCGCGCCTGATCGAAAAGCTGAAAACAATGGCGCACCCTCTGTCCTGATAGGAGCGGCTCTTATGGATGATGTAGCAACTACCGCTCAGGTACTTGAGCTAACGGCAACGATACCGGATGAGTGTAAATCAGATGACCTTTCGCCACTGGCAGCCGAACTGCTTCAGCATCCGGTAATGCACATTATCGTTAAACAGCAACAAAAACGTGGCTGTCAAACATCCCTCGAAGCGGTGCAAGTAGCTTTTGTGAGAGCCTATCATTCGCCTTCAGTAGAAGCCCTGATTGCCCGCCATCGCGATTACCTCCCCTCTGCCGATTTTGATCTCATCCGCCGTTCGTATGCTCTCGCTGCAATTGCCCACGAAGGACAACTCCGACAGTCAGGCGAGCCGTATCTTGATCATCCGATTGCAGTTGCCATCATTCTGCTCGACCTGCGTCTCGACACCGAATCAATTGCTGCCGCGCTCCTGCACGACGTGGTCGAGGATAGCGGTGTGCCGATTAACGTCATCGAACACTTCTTCGGTCAGCAGGTTGCCAGTCTGGTTGATGGAGTTACAAAGCTTTCCGGTTACGAGAGCAAGAGCAAAGAAGAAGCTCAAGCCGGGACATACCGCAAACTCATTATTGCTTCTGCCGACGATCCGCGGGTTGTGCTGATCAAGCTGGCCGACCGCTTGCATAATATGCGTACTATCCATGCTACCCCACCGCAAAAGCAGCAGCGGGTAGCCCGTGAAACACTCGACATTTATGCGCCGCTCGCCCATCGTCTTGGGATGTGGCAGATGAAATCGGAGCTAGAGGATTTGGCGTTTAAGACGCTGCATCCCGACCGCTATCAAGAGATTGCCCGTGGCCTGGCGATGCGCAAAGAGGCGCGTGACCAGATCGTGCAAAAAGTTATTGCCCAACTGAAAGAGATGTTGGCCCGCGAGGGTATTAAGGCCGAGGTGACCGGTCGCTCGAAGCACATTTACTCGATCTGGCGCAAAATGGAACGAAAAGGGGTGCCGCTCGAGCGCATCTATGATCAGCTTGCCGTGCGGATTATCGTTGACGATCCAAATAATGAGGTAGGCGCGTGTTATCAGGCGCTGGGGGTAGTACACGGCAAGATGAACTGGACGCCGGTGATGTCGGAGTTTGACGATTATATTGCTGCTCCGAAAGAGAGTTCGTATCGCTCGATCCACACAACCGTTATTTTGCCGGAAGGGTTGCACTGTGAAGTGCAGATTCGTTCGACGAAGATGCACGAAGAGGCCGAGCACGGCATTGCAGCACACTGGCGCTATAAAGAGGGCTTCAATACCCGCAGTGATCGCGATTACGAGAACAAAATTCGCTGGTTACGTGAGCTGATCTCGTGGCGCAATGAAACGACCGACCGCGAATTTGTCGATATGTTACGCGCCGAATTTGAAGAGCGCGTCTTTGTGTTCACGCCAAAAGGAAAAATTATCGATCTCCCTGAAGGATCAACACCGGTCGATTTTGCATATCGTATTCACTCTGAAGTGGGGCACAGTTGTATCGGTGCGAAAGTCAATGACCGCTTGGTACCGCTCGATTACGAGTTACGAAACGGTGAAATTGTTGAGATTCTAACCTCGAAACACCAGCGCGGCCCCAGTCGTGACTGGTTGCGTTTTGTGAAGACACCCTCGGCCCGGAACCATATTAAGCGATATTTCCGCAGGCTCGAACGTGAAGAAAACATTGCTGCCGGGCGCGAAATGCTCGAAAAGGAGCTGAAGCGCTATGGTTTAACGCAGGTCAGTTTCGAGAAACTGGTTGAGCTGGCCGGCCCAACCGTGCGCTCGATTGATGACCTCTTCTACCAGATCGGGGTTGATGACCTAAACGAGCGGACACTCGTTCAGAAGCTGTTAAGCGAACAACAGCTTTCACAGGCACAGAGCGAACAAGCGGAACTGGAACAACAACTACAACTACCGCGTGCTCCCCAACCAATAGCCCGAGTCAGCGCTAGTGGCGAGATTTACCTCGAAGGTACCGGTAAAATTGCCTCACGGCTTGCACGCTGTTGTAACCCGGTTTTTGGTGAACCGATAGTTGGTTTTACAACCCGTGGTCGGGGTGTTACCGTTCATCGCACCGATTGTCGCACGATCCAGAATCTCAGTGCTACCGAACGCAATCGTCTGATGCCAGTATGTTGGGGGAATACCATCGGATCAAATCAGTTCTTCCCGGTACCGTTGCGGATCGAAGCCTGGGATCGGGTGGGATTGTGGCGCGATATTTCAAATGTGATCGCCGATGCCGGTATCAATATTGCCGATGTGAGTCAAGGCAAGCGTTGGGCCAATGGTCGCACCGTCCTGAATGTGACGGTCTCGCTGCAATCGATGGCTCAACTGTCGCCGTTGATCGAGAAAATTAACCGCATTCCCGATGTGATTGATGTCTACCGTAAGACGTAGACTACGTGTTGAGGTTTGATGATCGAGGCAATTCGTTCCAGGCTACTCCACTGGTTTGCTAAACACGGACGAGACCTGCCCTGGCGCCGAACCCGCGATCCCTACGCGATTATGGTCGCCGAAATTATGCTCCAGCAGACGCAGGTCGATCGGGTTATCCCCAAGTATCATGCGTTTTTGACGGAATTTCCCACCATAACAGCCCTGGCTACTGCTTCCACGGCGGATGTGATCAGATTGTGGGCCGGTCTTGGTTATAATCGGCGGGCGATTCATCTGCAACGTGCTGCCCAGATCATTGTAGAACAGTATGATGGTCAGGTTCCATCATCGGTAGCAGCATTGCGTAAGCTTCCCGGGATTGGCCCCTACACTGCCGGTGCTATCGCCTGCTTTGCTTTCGAGCAAGATGTGGTCTTTCTGGATACCAATATTCGCCGTGTTGTGCGGCGGTTATGTGTTGGCCCCGATCACTGGCCCGCGCCATCTGATGCAACACTTTTAGCCCATGCCGAAGCATTGTTGCCCGTGGGCAAAGGCTGGGAATGGAATCAGGCTATCATGGAATTGGGGGCATTGATTTGCACTGCCGCTGGCCCGGCTTGCTGGCGTTGCCCGTTACGCCAATACTGTCGTGCGTATACTGTTGCGGTTGCGGCTGATAGTGAGCTGGTACTGACTCCGGCCACTCCGCAGGTGAAACGAGTGGCTGAAACTCGCTCTGCAGAGCCGTTCATTGGATCAAGACGCTGGTATCGCGGTCGAATCATCGCTACGTTGCGGAATTTACCAACAGGAACAGTACTACCTTTGGCCGAATTAGGGCAACGAATACGCGCCGATTATACTGCGGAGCACGAAACCTGGTTGCAGAAACTGGTCGTCGATCTGGCTCGCGACGGTCTGCTGCTTGTAACCGAACAAGGGGTTCGTTTGCCCGACTAAGCGCATTACCTAGAGGACAGATCAGGCAACATGTGATGAACGGCTCGGCCGTTTGCCGCGCCGATTATCAATGCAGCCTGGGGAATGTCGTAACCTGGAGGGAGTGTGATTGATGCACACCATTCCATCATCTCTTCGCAATACAGTGATAGGATTGTGGATTGCTGCGCTATTGGTAGGTGTGATCTCTAGCCTGCTGGCTCCACCCGTCACGATTGATCTGGCCACATTGCTGGCTACCATCCTTTTTGCTGTGGGGCTGACCGTCTTTGAATCCCTCACGATTGTGTATCAATCTGACCGTCCTCTAGCAGTGACTCTGGCTGTGTTGATTGGGGCAATGATCATTTTGCCCTGGCCACTCTTTTTACTGGCGACGGCCATTGGTGCTGTCGCCGGGGCATTGGCGCGTCAGGCTGAATGGTGGCAGGCGCTTGTCCTGGCATCTATTCGCTGGATTGCTCTCACTGCTGGCAGCGTCGTTCTTATCATAGCTGTTCAGCAGCACACATTTGAAGCTAACGTTGCCTCACCGTTCGCCTTCTTCGGTCTGATCAGTTGTGGTCTGATCATCTACGTTATCGAGCGGCTGGCCAGTGCCAGTCTAACGGCCCCGAATACCGGTGAAGGTTTTCTCTCTGCACTGCACTGGCGATGGGATGATGCTGGCTGGTATGCGTTGATCTATGCGCCGTTTGGTGGAGTATTGGCAATTCTCTGGCAGCAGGATGTGTGGGCGTTTGTGCTGGGGATGGCGCCACTGATGATGGCGCAGATCAGTCTGCGTCGTCAGCATCGGCTAGAAGAAGCCCTGAACGTTACCGACAAGCAACTGCGAGCAGTGAATGAACGTCTCCTTGCTCTCTCGCGCCAGACCGAGCATCTGCAAAGTCTTATGGTTGCACTGCTGACCAGTCGTGATGTACCGACAATGCTCAATTTACTTGGCGAGCGGCTGAGTGCTTTGATGGACGCTGATAGTGCGTGGGTAACACTTTACGATGATCAGGGGACTCTTCAGTTGGTCGCTTCACATCATTTGCCGGTAGCCACAGGTGGGGTTGGTCCACAACCGATCCCGTTGCCGCACGCTTACGCAACTGCCCTGGAGCGCGGACGGGTCACTCTCTTTACAAATCAGCATGTCCAGATGCTGGCGCCGGTCGCTGCTTTGACGCAGCACTCCACCTGGCAGGCAATTATTATGTTGCCGTTACTCGATGAGCAACGTCCGCTCGGTGCAGTCTGTCTGGCGTTCGAGACGGTACGTGGTCTGAAAGAAGATGAGCAGCGTCTGCTTGCTGCCTTTGCCCGCCACGTGGCGACAGCCATTCAAAATGCCCGGCTCTTTCGGCGCTGGCAAGAATCGCAAATCGAACTGGGGCGCTCGGCGAAACTTGCAGCCGTGGGCACGTTTGCTGCCAGTATTGCTCACGAATTCAACAACCTGCTGGCAGGTATGTTAGGGTATGCTCAGTTGGGGTTGGCTGACGATAACGTTGACATAAAAAACGAAGCTCTCAAAGTCGTCCTCGACACCTGTAAGCGTGGCCGTAGTATTACCGGTAGTCTGTTAACCTTTGCCCGTCGGCGTGATTCGCGTCGTGAACTGTCAGACCTGCGCGAAGTGGTTGAAGGGACTCTCACGCTCATGGAGATTGAGCTGCGTAAACATAACATTCGGGTTGTCCGTCACATTGATATGGTTCCGCCTACCGTCTGTGATGCCGGTCAGATTTCGCAAGTATTCTTAAATCTGTTGACTAATGCCCGTGACGCGATGAAACCACAGGGTGGCACGCTGACCGTAACCCTTACTTCGGATGACAAATGGATCTGCTTGCAGGTCGAAGATACCGGTTGTGGCATCCCCGAAGCGATTCGACGGCAAATCTTCCAACCGTTTGTGACAACAAAAAACACAACCGGCAGCCAATCGGGTACCGGCCTGGGGCTGGCCGTCTCGTATGGCATTATCAACAATCACAATGGGCACTTTGAAGTCGAGAGTGAGGTTGGCAAAGGCACAAAGATGACAATTCGGCTGCCGATTGTGTCGGAAGAACCGGCTGAAGCTACGGCAGCACCTATTCCAGCACTGCGGATGCTCGTTATCGACGATGATGAAGCATCGGCACGCACGCTCACTACTATTCTTGAACAGGCCGGTCATCAGGTGACCTATTGTGCACACAGCGGTGAGGCGGTTTCGATCTACACAGCGCAACCGTTTGATATTGTGTTGAGCGACGTGGTGATGCCTGAACTCGATGGGATCAGTTTGCTGAATGTCTTGCGGAGTTATGACCCAACCGCGAGTGTTATTCTATTTACCGGTCAGATCGAACCCGACCAGGTAGCCACTATGGCTGCCAGTGGGGCCTATGCGGTACTACGCAAGCCTTTTTCGACGGATGAACTGCTAGCGACGGTACAGGCGGCCTACCATGATCGTGAGCGGGCCAAACGAGCGTTAGCAGGGGTTGCCGAAGCTATTCGCTAGCCGTTGTCAGGCCGGGAATATCCAGCCCCACGCTTATTTGACGTCAATCCCGGCAGCGTTTTCAGCGTTAACTGACCTGTGCCGTAACAGAGCGACGCCAAAGAATGTTACACCGACTAACGACACGATCCCCGCCCCACGCTCTTTCGCTGGAAGCGTGAGGCGTGGGTCGGCGCCATGCGGTGTTCGGCTAGCACTCCCTCACTTCACTCAGTCGCTTGGGGCGGGTTTTCAACCCGCTTCGCCTGATTGCTATGACCATACTCCTGCGTCTACAGCACGACCACGAACGAAAAGAGTGCAGACAACCGCTCACGAAAGCTGTGCTAACCAGCGGCAGCAATGCCCTGAATACCACCCTCGGTCATCTTCCGCACATCAAGCAACTCATCAACCTGTTCGGGAGTCAGTAACCCCTTCTCAACGACCACCTCCTTGATCGTCTTGCCAGTTGCCATTGCCTCTTTTGCCACGGCAGCCCCGTTGAGATAACCGATGACTGGGTTCAGAGCGGTAACCAGAATGGCATTCTTAGCCAGCCAGCCAGCCGCCTTTTCCCGGTTGGCAGTGATCCCAACCACACATTTGGTGGTGAAGGCGTTGATCGCGCCGATCAGGACGTGCATCATCTCAAACAGGTTATGGGCAATAATCGGCATCATGACGTTCAGTTCGAGCTGGCCGGCTTGTGCAGCCAGGGCTACTGTAAGATCACAGCCTTGCACGTGGTAGCAGGCCATATTCAGCATTTCGGCCAACACCGGATTCACCTTGCCTGGCATAATTGAGGAACCGGGTTGGACTGCCGGGAGCCGAATTTCATCCAGACCAGTAGCCGGCCCAGAGGAGAGCAGCCGGAGGTCGTTGGCAATACGCCCTAGTGTGATGCAGAGGGTGCGCAGACTGGCTGAAAAGTCAGCGGGATCGGCCATACTCTGCATCGACTCGAAGAGATTACCGGAGGAGTACAGCTCCTGGCCGAGTAATTCGCTCAACTTGGCTATCATGCGGCTGTGATATTCGGGATGGGCATTGAGGCCGGTACCGGTTGCCGTACCGCCAATCCCTAACCGACGGAGCCGATTGGCTGCGGTGGCGATGCGCTCGCGGTCGTTACGTACTGCTTTCGCATACGCGCCAAACTCTTGACCGAGTCGCACGGGAACGGCATCTTGCAGATGCGTGCGTCCCGACTTGACAACATCGTCAAATTCGACAGCCTTCTGTTCAAGCGCATCGGCAAGATTATCGATGGCGGCGAGCAGTTCGGGCAGGCGCCACAGACATCCCAAACGAATGGCTGTTGGAATGGTATCGTTGGTTGATTGCGCCATATTCACATGATCATTTGGGCTGACCGGCTTCTTCGGGTCATCAAGACTGTAACCGAGTATCTGATTGGCGCGATTGGCTAAGACCTCGTTAACATTCATGTTGTGAGAGGTACCAGCACCGGCCTGGAATGGATCGACAACAAATTGATCGGCATGTTTCCCGGCCAATACTTCATCAGCGGCCTGGATGATCGCGTTGGCAATTTGCGGATCGAGCAGACCGAGATCGCGATTAACTTCAGCCGCCGCTCGTTTGATCATCGTTTGCGCCCAAACGAACGCCGGGTATGGACGCATTCCGCTAACCGGAAAGTTCAATACAGCTCGTTGCGTTTGTGCACCGTAGAGCGCATCAGCCGGTACTTGCATCTCGCCTAACGAGTCGCGTTCAATGCGATAGCCTTCAGCCATGAGTTCAGCTCCTTTCATGCGGCAGAAACGCATAAGATGCTCTGCCGGCAAGAATTGTGTCGCGTGCAGTGCGATTGTATCACATTCTGACCCGGTAACCGGTGCGAGGTGATTTGGGGCGATTGAGCCTTATGGCCGATCATCGGCAATCACCTACCGCAGAATTATGCAAGAGGCGGCGGCGGTTTCCGCAGGGTTGGGGCGGGCCAATGCGGACAATACCGCCGATACGGGCGATACGTATAGGACGCTTGGAACCGACAGTGGCGACTCAGGTTTACCAAAACACCTTACAGTTTCATGAAAGCCTGTTCGCAAGCGGCTACCGGTGTGCTATAATCGAAGCTGAGGCATGCACCCTTCGGTGTGATTTATGTCTATATAAAAACAAAAAATCGACACCATCCTTATTCTTTCGGACAAATGTTTCAGATTTAGATCGCGCTTTTGCCCTTGTTCTCGTTTGTCGAGTGTAAACTGTTTTTAGAGACGAGTACGCCATGCACGACTTCGTTCATTTGCATGTCCACTCTGAATATAGCCTGCTCGATGGCTATGCTACCACCAAAGGCATCGCCCAACGTGCTGCCGAATTGGGGATGGACAGTATTGCCTTGACCGACCATGGCGTCATGTACGGCGCAATGGAGTTCTACGAGGCGGCCAAAAAGGCCGGCATTCGGCCAATTATTGGGGTTGAAGCCTACATAGCGCCGGGTTCGCTCAGCGACCCAATGACCAGAGGGAGCAAAAACTACTTCCATCTTCTGCTCCTGGCGCAAAACGAGGTTGGCTACCGCAATCTGGTCAAGCTCACCACCCGTGCCCATCTTGATGGCATGGGGAAGGGCGTCTTTGCGCGCCCCCGCATTGATCGTCAGTTGCTCGAGACCTATCACGAGGGCTTGATCGTCACCTCGGCCTGTCTGGCCGGTGAGGTACTGCACCACCTCAAGCAGGGTGACCGACGTGCAGCCGTTGAAACGGCAGCGTACTATCGTGATCTGCTTGGCCCTGACCGTTACTATCTTGAGTTGCAATTGCACGACAACACTCCCGAACTTGAATCACTGAATGAAGAGCTGGTGCGGATCGGACGTGAACTTGGGATTCCACTGGTCGCTACCAGCGACGCGCATTTCGTCCGTCCAGAAGATAAAGCCACGCAGCACAAAATTATGGCAATGGGTATGAACATGACCTACGCCGAGTTTTGTGCCCGTGAATACGCTATGGACGAGAGCTACCACATTATGTCAGGCGAGCAGATGTGGGCGAAATTCAAGCGGTACGGGTCCGAACCGCTCGAAAATACCCGCCGTATCGCCGATATGTGTCGGCTGAAGCTCGAGTTTGGCCGCGTACAGTTACCGGTATTCGAGCTGCCGCCCGGCCACGATGCCGCTTCCTATCTCCGTCTCGTTTGCGAAGAGGGGTTGATGCGCCGTTTCAACGGTCAACCACCCGATGAATATGTGCGTCGGCTCGACTATGAGCTTGATGTTATCAACAAGA
The DNA here is from genome assembly GCA_017743535.1 of Chloroflexus sp. Lineage (GTDB taxonomy): Bacteria > Chloroflexota > Chloroflexia > Chloroflexales > Chloroflexaceae > Chloroflexus. The sequence goes on along the minus strand of JAGHYT010000044.1, from coordinate 6,142 downwards.
CCGGCTTCCCCGACTACATGTTGATCGTGTGGGATTACGTGAAATTTGCTCGTTCACGGGGTATCCCATGTCTGCCCCGTGGCTCGGCCGGCGCTTCACTGGTGCTCTACGCCCTGGGGATTACCGACGTTGATCCGGTAAAGAATAAGCTGCTCTTCGAGCGGTTCCTCTCGCCGGAACGGCTGGAGATGCCTGATATTGATACCGACTTCGCCGATTCGCGTCGTCAGGAGATTCTGGACTATATCGCCAATAAGTACGGACGCGAGAATGTAGCCCAGATTATTACCTACGGTACGCTCGGTGCGAAGGCGGCCATTCGTGATATGGGTCGGGTACTCGGTCTCGATCCCAATGAAGTAGATCGTGTCGCGAAGCTGATTCCAGCGTTGCCGGTAGGAACGACTATTGCTCAGGCCCTTGAGCGGGTTCCCGAACTGAAGCAGATCTACGAGACGCAACCGCACTTGCGTGAATTGATCGATGAAGCACAAAAGGTCGAAGGGCGGATGCGTTCAGTCGGTACCCATGCGTGTGGTGTAGTGGTGAGCCGCACCCCTCTGGAAGAGATTGTGCCGCTCCAACGCACGACTAAAGATGAGAATGCGTTGATGGCGGCGTTTGAAGGCCCTACGCTGGCGAAGATGGGCCTGCTCAAGATGGATATTCTTGGCCTGACAAACCTTTCTGTCGTGGCCGAGGCGCTCAAGTATATCGAGCAGACAACCGGGCGACGGATGTGGCTCGATGAAATTCCGCTTGACGATCAAAAGGTTTTTGAAGCATTAGGACGCGGTGAAACAAAGAATGTCTTCCAGCTTGAATCGGCGGGTATGACCCGTTATCTGATGCAACTGAAGCCAACTCGTGTGGAAGACCTGTACGCGATGGTGGCCCTCTACCGCCCTGGTCCGCTCGAGCAGATTCCGGTCTATATTCAAAACAAGAATAATCCATCGCAGATCCGTTACCTTCACCCGGTGCTTGAACCGATCTTGTCTGACACCTACGGCGTGATCGTCTACCAGGAACAGATTATGCAACTGTTGCAGACGGTCGCCGATTATACGCTCGGTCAGGCCTATATCGTGATTAAGGCGATCAGCAAGAAGAATCGTGAGCTGATGGCCGAAAACGAAGCGATCTTTAAACAGGGCTGTCAGCGTAAAGGTATCAGCAAAGAGATCGCCGATCAGCTCTGGGAATTGATCTTGCCCTTTGCTGGTTATTCATTCAATCGCCCCCATGCTACCCTCTACGGCTTGCTCAGCTATCAGACGGCCTGGCTGAAAGTGAATTATCCGGTTGAGTATATGACGGCGGTTTTGACCGGCGCCGGCGGTGTGATTGAAGATGTCACCAAAGCGGCTATCGAGGCCCGGCGGTTGGGGGTTGCCGTACTACCGCCTGATGTTAACCGTTCGCAGAAGGGATTTACGATTGAACCACTAGCTGAGCCACTGCCACCTGGGGTTACGTATAACCGTGGCATCCGCTTCGGTCTGATGGCTATTAAGAATGTAGGTGAAGGTCCGGTAGAGGCGATTATCGCCGCTCGTGAATCAGGTGGGCCATTCCAATCCCTCGAAGATCTCTGTGCGCGTGTAGACCGTCATGCACTCAATAAACGAACCCTGGAAAGCCTGATCAAAGCGGGTGCGCTGGATTCGCTCCCCGGCACTCGCCGCCAAAAGCTGGCCATCCTTGACCAGGCAGTAACTGCCGGTATTGAAGCGCAGAAAGCGCGTGAGATCGGCCAGAGTAGCTTGTTCGACATCTTCGGTGGGTTGCCCGGTAGTAACCCAATTGTGAGCCGCATTCCGCTACCGCTGATCAATGAGACTGCTGCTGATCAGAAAGAGGTGCTGCTCTGGGAAAAAGAACTGCTTGGTCTGAACATTTCCGACGATCCAATTGCGAAGGCACTGGAAGGGATCGATACAACCGGCGCTACCGATCTCGGCTCGATTGAAGCTGAGCACATTGGTGAGACTCTTACCTTTGTGGGTGTGCTAAGCGGTGTGCGGCGCATCGCAACGAAAAAGGGTGAGACGATGCTGGTCGCAACGCTCGAAGACCTGACCGGCAGTATTGAGCTAGTTGTCTTTCCAAAGGTGTTGGCGAAATGTGCTGATCTGTTGCAAAACGATGCCGTCGTGCGCGTCACGGCGAAGGTTGATAATCGCCGCGATACGCCGCAACTGGTGGTCGAGAGCGTGGAAGCACCGCAAAGTATTGATCAGGCAATGTCAGTTCAACCGGTTGAAATGGACCTTGAAGGTGTCAGTGATGATCTGAACAGCGAGCTAAAGATCGAGCTGCCGTCACCCTCGGTAGTCGAACCGCAACCCGCTGTAGCTGTTGCTCCTTCGCCACCACCGTCCCTTTCACCTGCTAAACCGCCCGCTGTTCGTCCACGCCAACCGGTTAAGTTAGCCAGTCACGGGAACGGCAATGGTGATGGTTATAGCAATGGCCACTCAGCAAGCCGGTCGAGCGCACCAGGTGCAGAAGGAGGGCGGGGTGAAGGGGTATCGGCCCGCAACCTTCGTATCTACCTCCCTCGTAGCCACGATTTCGATGCCGATGTTGCCCTTATGCAGCATGTTCATCAGATTCTGAGTAACAGTCATGGCCACGACCAGGTAACACTCTATGTACCAAACGGGGTTGGGATGGTAGTACTGCAATCGCAGCATACCATCACTATTTCCGATGCCCTGATTGCCGAGCTGAAGCAGGTGCTTGGACCTGAGCGTGTTCTGGCATGAAGGCCTAGATTGCAGCGGTTCCCGTGGGCTGTGTCGTCAGCCCACGGGTTTAGCGTGAGAATGCCCCTAAAAATGTCTGCTGAGAGTGGTGACTGAAGAGCACCAGCGAGTAGTCACCAGCGGGCAAATCTTGCAGTGAGAATTGTCCACTCACCCTACCATCACCATCGGCGCGCACGGTCGTTACTGTTACCGGTGGCGCCCCACCAGGTGGGTTGTACCAAATGCCGACCGGTTCGCCGGGAGCAAAACCGTCGGCGGCATAGGTCAGTATTGGACCGGTTATGGTCATGGTTGGGGTACGCCAGAATGTGCGTTCGGAACCGGTGCCGATGAATGTTTGGGGCAGGTTACTCTGTCCTCTTCCAAACATATTGGTCGCATCACGATACCAGAAACGTGCTACGCGCCCCAGTAGAACTCCTGGAGAACTCTCCTCTCGTACCCGGAAACGGATCGTTATCGTTACCAGATCACGAACAGATGCCAGCGCACCGGTGCGAATGGTTATCAAGCCGGGCCGCACATCACTGACCCAGACATCCGGGCGACTGGTTTGGGCGTCGAGCAACATGAGTTCGTTGTCGGCGAATGGTAATTCAATCGTTGCTTCGAGTGCTGATCCCTGTCCATAATTTTCGAGCACTACATCGAGCGAAAATACCTCACCGGGCGCGACCACATCATTAACCCGTTGTGCTAGCACCAGCCTGGCCGGTCGTGCTCCCAATGCCGGGTCGACGGTATACTGCACGTCGTCGATCAGCCACGTATCCTTTGGCCCACTCACTTCAATAACCGTGATAGTCTTGCCAGCCGGAGCACTAAATGTCACCTGATCGAGGCGACCGGTGAGAATATTGGGCAGCACTTCAGCAGTAGCGATGACGGCACCATCGGAAGCTGTAGCGGTCACACGAAGGATATCTGATGTCGAGACATAGATACTGAACGAGAGCACACCTGCTGGCAAGAAAATCATTCCTGTTCCGCTTCCGCTTACCCGACCGAAGCCATAGCCGTTGATGAAAAAGGCACAGGTTCCCCCAAAATCAGGACAGGTATCTGGAAACGGTGCGTTGTAGCGACCGCTGCGTACATCACCAAACCGCCAGCCGGCGCCGAAGCGAACCCCACTATATTCGCCAATAGCTACATTGTCGGGAAAATTCTCGAAATCAAGAGTGAACGTCAACAGTGACTGCGCAGTTGCCACTGCCGCGGTGCAAAGATGCCAGAGGATAAAACAGAGAACCAGCCAGCGGTGCATAATGGCCTCCTTAGTCCTTAGAGGGTGCCTGAAAAAAATGATCCTCTTATCTGAGCTGTTGTTAAGGTTATACGGACTGCTGAAGCGTAGCTTCAGCAGTCCACCTGCAATCCCTATGTTCTGAAGGGTCTATTCAGACATGCTCTAGCAATAGTGATGTTCCCTATTATAAGCAAGAAGGAATGCTCAAGAAATGGTAAATTTCTCAGAATTGTCACCCAAAAGCTAACAATTTTGTGAGGTCGAACCAAGGCATACTATACGGAAAAGCTCTAAGCGGTTATCAGATTCGCTATTCCCGATAGGCTATGTCGGTGCTATAGTAAAAGCACGTCGATAAAGCGTGTAACCTCCCTTCAGATAGCACGTACATGTAACGTAAGCCCTATCTGACCGGGTGGAACAACGTTATCGGTAGTAAGGTTTTGTAGTGCTCTGCACAGGGAGGTCGTATGTCTCAAAACTATCGGCTCTGGTTGTTTTCGCTCGTCGGTCTATTCCTACTCGCTCTGACAGCCTGTGGTGGTGGTAGTGCAGCTCCAACTGCTGTCCCAACTACTGAACCAACGCAGGCCGTCGCACTCCCCACCCGTACTCCACGCCCGACCGTAGCTCCGGCTCGACCGACTGCAACTCCTCGTCCTTCACCGACGACAGCAGGGCAAAGCGGGCAGTTGGCGCTGGTAGAAATTGGCTCGCTCAAGACCTATGATCATCCGAGTGGTGTGTTTAAGATCGACGTTCCCAACAATTGGACGTTGCAGGATAACAGTTCTAGAGAAGAGCTGTTATTGATCTGGACAGACCCAACAGGCAATGGTGCAATTCTGGTTAATATCTTTGAGGATAATCGCAATTATTCTGATAGCCAGCTCGTAAAGCTGCTCACCGATTTCCTCGAAGAGCGTTTTGGTCAACAACCAGATTTCTCCTACGAAGACGCAAAACCGCAAAGTGACGGTAGTCAACTGGTTGTCTGGTCGTATACCGCCACCGCCGATAACAATATTCAGACTACGTTGTTAGGGAATAGCTTCGTCGAGCAACGAGGGAACAAAGTCTCGATCCTGACTACCCTGGTGCCTGAAGAGCAATTCGAGACGCTGGTGAGTCAGACTAACAAGATTATCAATACCTATCGCATCAATCCCAGCGCTGCGATTGGTGATGGGAGTAATACGCCTGCTACCGGTGGCACCGTCCTCGCACCGGTTCAGATCGGTCGCCTCCGAACCTTCAATCATCCCTCTGGTGTATTCCAAATCGACATCCCGGAGAACTGGTCATTGACTGACAATAGCCGTCCCGGTGAGTTGATACTCGTCTGGAATGATCCCGCCAATAACGCAGCGATTATCGTGGACGTTTTGGAAGATAGTGCAACGTACAGCGATGATCAGTTAGTCGATAAGATGATTAGTTTCCTGCAATCATCTTTTGGCAACCAGCCCGATTTCTTTTACGAAGACCCTAAACCACAAAGTGACGGCAGTATCCTGATCGTCTGGGGGTTCACAGCAACTGCATCAAACAATGTCCAGGCCTCGATGTTGGGGAACAGTTTTATCGAACAGCGTGGGAACAAGCTTTCGGTATTGACCACACTGGTACCGGCTGAGCAATTTGACGCACTGGTGAGTCGAACAGACGAGATAATCAATACCTATCGGATCTATCCTGATGTCAGGGTGCCGTAGATGCACTGGGGTAGTGACTCTAAGCGCGATCCGAAATATCTCATTGCGGGCGATGCAGTTCGTTGCTTGTCGCCCCTTGTCAGATTGGTGGGTGAGCGAAAGGGGCATATCCCACAAGCCGCAACCTCGGTCACCGGTAGGTATTGTTGGTATGCGACAACCGTTGGTATCGACTTCTAGGGGCGAGGTACCACCTCGCCCCTTGCTCTTGCGAAAAACTGGGCTGCGTTCGCGCAGATCGAAAGGCGGGCCAGAGGCCCGCGCACCTGCGTGCACATATCAAAGGGCGAGCCAGCGGCCCGCGCATCTAAGCGTAACCCTGCGCGTGCACATTAAAAGGCGAGCCAGCGGCTCGCGCACCTGAGTGTAACCCTGCGCGTGCACATTAAAAGGCGAGCCAGCGG
>JAGHYT010000043.1:0-31353 GCA_017743535.1 Chloroflexus sp. | reverse complement strand
CTCACCTTCCTCCTGCTGCTCCCACGCTGCGGGAGAGGAAGGGGGAGATTGTGCTGCTCACCTTCCTCCTGCTGCTCCCACGCTGCGGGAGAGGAAGGGGGGGATGAGCAGAGCAAGGGCGATCCTGCGCCTGTCAACGATACCGCGTTTACGAACCAGATCACCCCTCTCCCGCACTGCGGGAGAGGGGCTGGGGGTGAGAGTGGCCCCTCACGCAATGGTTGTGCGAGCACGGTACGTGCCCAATGAGAAAGCTGGCTTTTTGATCAGGTTCTACGAGAGATCGCCACGCAATAACTCAATCGCTTCGCGCACCATATCGACGGTAGCGTCGTCTTCAATCGTACTCAGATCGCCCAAGTTATCACCTTGATAGACGGCGCGAATGACACGACGCATAATTTTACCCGACCGTGTCTTGGGTAGCATGCTCACGAAATGCACCGCTTTTGGCGTTGCGATAGGGCCGATCCGTTCGCGAACCAGTTGCCGGATTTCATTGGCGATGTCGTCTTGCATCTGCGGTGTGATGTGCTGCTTAAGCACGGCCACCACCAGCACATCTTCACCCTTCAGCTCATCGCGCACGCCGATTACGCTGGCCTCGGCAACCGCCGGATGGGCCGAGACTACCTCTTCAATCTCGCGTGTTCCCAGACGATGACCACTCACGTTGAGCACTTCGTCGGCTCGTCCAAGCATGAACAGATAGCCATCTTCATCTTTGATGGCATAATCACCGGTCATATAGAGGAGCTTGTCTTTGAAGTGTCCCCAATAGCCCTTGACGAAGCGTTCATCGTCGTTCCACAGGGTGAGTAATGTACCGGGCGGGAGTGGGCCGTGCTCGACCAGAAAACCTTTCTCGCCTGGCGGTACCGGATTACCGTCGGCATCAACCACCTCAAGCCGATGACCGAATGCCGGTTTGGTTGGGGAACCGGGCTTAATCGGTAGCAACTCGACTCCAACCGGATTGGTGACCATCGGCCAGCCACTCTCGGTCTGCCAGTAGTGATCGATGACCGGCACTCTAAGCGCGTTGGTTGCCCATTCATAAGTGGGCGCATCGAGTGGCTCACCAGCAGCAAAAAGGAGTTTTAGCGAACTAATATCAGCGTCACGCATCCAGTGTTCGGGGAATTTGCGCAGTGCGCGCAAGGCAGTCGGCGCAGTAAAGACATGCGTGACCCCGTACTTCTCGATCACGCGCCACCAGACACCGGGATCGGGATGATCGGGACGTCCTTCGTACACCACGGTCGGTACGCCCTTGAGCAGCGGAGCATAGACAATGTAGGAATGGCCGACGACCCAACCAATATCGCTGGTGCTCCAGAAGACATCGCCGTCGCCGCAGTTGTAGATGGTACTCATACTGGCGTAAAGCGCCACCATATAGCCGCCTGTATCGCGTACTACTCCTTTGGGTTTGCCGGTTGTGCCCGAGGTATAAAGGATGTACGAAGGATCGGTGCTGGCAACCGGTACTGGTTCGACATAGCGTTCGCCACGTTTCGCCAGTTGTTCATACCAGTCAAGGTCGCGTCCCTTTTTCAATTCAACCGGCACGAGACCACGGTTCAGCACCAGAACATCGCGCACACTATCGGTATTAGCCTCGGCAAGCGCCTTATCGACAATTTCTTTCAGTGGTACCGGTTGACCTTTGCGCATGCCCGCATCCGCAGTTACGATTAGCACCGGTTCAGCGTCATCGATCCGTGACGCGAGCGAAGTGACTGAGAAACCGCCAAACACAACCGAATGAATGGCCCCAATTCGGACACAGGCCAGCATTGCAAAGATGGCTTCAGGGACCATCGGCATATAGATGATGATCCGATCACCCTTACGCACACCCAAATTATGGAACAGACCGGCTAGTCGATTGACTTCGCGGTATAGCTCGAAGAAGGTCAGCGTGCGTGATTGACCGGTTTCCGCACTCTCCCAGATGAGAGCTGCCTGACCACGTCGTTTTCCAAGGGCATGACGGTCAACCGCGTTGTAGCACAGGTTTGTTTCACCACCGACAAACCAGCGCGTGAACGGCGGATTACTGTTGTCAAGCACCTTCTCCCAGGGCTTGAACCAGTGTAGTTCAGCGGCGAACTCTGACCAATACGCTTCTGGCTCTTCAATTGATCGGCGATAGACGGCTTCGTAGCCCACGGCGATCCTCCTCTGCGAGTTTGCAATAGTATTTCGAGGGAAACAAAATAGTTGCTCTATTATACCATCGCCGAGTCACAAATATCACCGGCTATTGGTTAGGAAAGCAGCGCTTTTCAGCGTTCTCAGTTTTGGATCACCTTCGATGTTCGGAAGATGTCATAACAGGACGACAGCGATGAACCTCTACTAATCCGCTGCTAATGCCTCTTGCTACGCTAGCGTGCAAGAGCGGCAAGTGGGGAGTTGACCGCAGACCATCGTTGGAACGGAAATCTGCGCGCTGCTGGCAGTCTACGGACGAGTTGGGAGTCACACCATCTCTCTCACTGCTCACTCCTCTCCCCTTGTTCCTCACGGAACCTCTGTTGGGTAGGATGAATACTTTGAAAAGCGCTCATGGGAGTGACGAGTGAGAAATGAGAAGTGAGTTGGGCAAGGACGGATTGTCAGCCAACTCTTGCCAGTCTGATTGAACGTGCAGGGGTACAGTTCAGTACCCCTGCGCCGAACGATTACAAGTGTGCTAGCCGCGCATCATCTGAATGCGTTCTCGGATCGCCATAATTTCACTTCGTAGGCGGCTATCACTGTTAATCTCCTCGGCAATCTTCTCGCAACCGTACATTACCGTAGTGTGGTCGCGTCCACCAAGCAGATTACCAATATCAACCAGCGAACTCTCGGTCTCTTCACGAAGCAGATACATTGCGACCTGGCGGGGAACCACGACATGCCGCGAGCGATTCCGTGCTCGCAGTTGTTCAACTTCAATCCCGTAATGTTCACTTACAATCTGCAAGATGGCTTCCGCACTGATACGGCGGCGACGCTGATTACCGAGCAGATCGGCGAGGGCGGTGGTTGCCGTCTCGATGGTAATTGGCACACGGTTCAGTTCTGCATACGCAGCAACCCGGTTGAGGCTACCTTCCAGTTCACGAATATTGCTCTGAATCTTATGAGCAAGAAAATCGATCACTTCATCAGGAATATGCACACTCATTTGTTCGGCTTTAGCTCGCAGAATTGCAGTGCGTGTTTCGAGATCAGGGGGTTGTACATCGACAATCAGCCCCCACTCAAACCGCGAACGTAAGCGCTCTTCGAGCGTTACAATCGCTTTCGGCGGGCGGTCAGAACTAATCACAATATGCTTTGAGGCCGAGTGAAGCGAATTAAAGGTATGAAAAAACTCTTCCTGTGTTGCATCTTTCCCAGCAATAAACTGAATATCGTCAATGAGCAACACATCAATGTTGCGATAGCGCATCCGAAACTCTTCGGTCTGCTGCCGCCGAATTGCGTTGATCAAATCATTCGTGAACTTTTCTGACGAGACATACAGCACATTGATCTCTGGATCGCGGTCAAGCACACGGTTTCCAATAGCGTGTAACAGGTGGGTCTTTCCCAGGCCGACACCGCCGTACAAGAAGAGCGGGTTGTATGCCTGACCAGGATTGTCGGCAACGGCCAGACAGGCAGCGTGTGCAAGACGATTGCTTGACCCCACAATAAAGCTCGAAAACGTATAGCGTGGGTTCAGCATTCCAGATCGCATTGCGCTAGCCAGGTCAAGTTGAACTGCACGCTCACCGTTGCCGTTACCGGACATAAACGTAGCGGATGGCGTCTCGGCAATGATGGGTTCTGGTTCTGGATGTGTGCGCGAACCGTTGACCATAGGAACTGCCACTTCAGGACGCGGTGAGGGGGTGGCTATCAGCACCTGTACCTGAACCGGGTAACCTACCACGCGGGCAAGTGCGTTCCGCAGTGGCATAAGCAAGCGATTCTCCAACCCTTCCTTTTGTGCGGGTGATGAGACACCGATTAACGCGATGCCGTTATCAAGTGACAAGAGTGTTGCTGGCCGCAACAACGCCTCGTAGTCGTGACGAGATGTTTGCGGCTGAAGGGCTGTTAAAGTTGTTTTCCAGATTTGTGTCAGATTCACCCTGCGCCTCCTTGCGAGCCGCGCTTCTCCATTGCACACATAATGAATCACCCGCGCCGAAACGCGGGAGTCACAACATCGTTGTTGTCATCAGCAGTGCGCTCATGGTGAGAGCGGGCAGCAAGTCTTCTGTTGACGTGATGTCATCATACTCGAACTGCGCTCTTATTTCAAGCAACATAATACGAGAAATCTATAACGGTTTCTTATAATGACAGGCGATGATAATCGATTGTTTCTTGTGATCTTGGTCAATAGAGTGACGTATTATGTTGAGATTGAGTTGTGGATAATTGTGGATAACTTCTTCTGAGGTCGCTCATCTGTAAAGCCATAGTTCGCATTCTGATGCTCTCGGTCGCGATCAGAGCATGCCAGTCGCCAGCGATGGTTTCATGTGGATAATGAGTGGACATGTGGGGAGAAACAGGTGGATAGAAATCTTGCTTCTCCCTGCTTACTCCTCACCTTCTTCAAGAGGTGGCAAGTCACTCAAACTGGTCAGGCCAAAAGCTTGTAAAAAGGTTGGGGTAGTAGCATAGAGAATTGGTCGGCCAAGCGTTTCTAGTCGCCCGGCTTCACAGATGAGGTCACGACTGAGCAATGCCCGTAGTGCCGCGCTACTATCGACTCCACGAATGGCATCGATTTGGGCACGGGTAATGGGTTGGCGGTATGCGATGATCGCCAGGGTCTCAAGCGCAGCGGATGAAAGACGCTGACTCTGCTGCGTTCCCAGAAAGCGTCTGATAACAGGTGCAGCTTCAGGGGCGCTGACAAACATACATTGATCGTTGTGCCGTTGCAGCCGAATCCCACGTTGTGCGTAGATGCTGACTAATTCATCGATGATAGATGTGATCTCGGCGGGTGTGACTTCGAGGACTTTGGTCAGTTGTTCGAGGGTAACCGGTTCACCGGCAACGAAGAGAATGGCTTCAACCTGGTGTACCAGGCTGAGTTGGGGAGAGGTTGGAAAAAGTATGGGTTGAGCTGGTTGGTCATGGTGGTTTGGTGTCGTGGTCATTGCTGTTTCGTTTAGTGGTGTGGTAGCGTCTTTCATACGGTTTTCGTTTTGAAGACAAAGATACGTACGGTGCTCTCCGAACGTTGTGGTTATCTGGGTACGCGGCCCTCTGGCCTGCATCCTGCGGTGAGCGATTGGTACGACTCACCTTTCCGCAGGTTCCCTTCCGTTCCCACCTGGGAGAGGAAGGGCAAGTTTGAGACTGCTTTAGAACTCACCCCTACCAATCACTTCGACGTATTTTCTCTCTTCTATTTCCTTGGCTACTGCCAGGAAGGGGAAGAGCTTCTAAAACCCTCTAGTGTACCATCGGATAGACATCCGGTGGCTATCGCTTATGGTATCATATTGCATGCAATGACGAGAAGGAAAGGACATTCCCAATGAGCGAGCGCCGTAAAGGTATAGGCCGTCGGCAAGTAATTGCTGGATTCTTTGCCTTGCTTGGACTACTACTCATCTCCAACTATGCACCACAGGCGTTAGCCGGCGATACAGTCGTCACCCGGATCGCACTCGCTGTCCCTCAGCCGGTGATTGCCTTTCCCACGGCCTGGAGCCTAACGATCATTGGCTGTGTCGTGTTGATTGCCGGTGGTTTAGGATTGAGCAATCGTGCGCAACGCTGGGCCGATGGCTTACTTTGGACGAGTGCAGTATTGCTGTTTCCCGCTATCTTGATCTGGGCAGCGGCTGGAAAGCAAACCAACGCTACGGTGATGCTGAGCGAATCGTTGCGTTTGGGAACACCGCTGGCCCTTGGCGCGTTAGCCGGTATATGGGCTGAACGTTCTGGCGTGATCAACATCGCTATTGAAGGCATGATGTTGATGGGAGCAGCGTTTGGGTTTGCTATCTTCATCTTTACCGGTCAGCTATGGTGGGGTGTGGTCGGTGCGGTCGTTGTTGGTGGCATCATGGCCTTGTTGCATGGTCTGCTCTCGATTTCGTTCCGCACCGATCAGATTATTAGTGGTACCGTCATTAACATTCTGGCAATTGGCATAACCGGCTATCTGCGTCGTCAATACATTGTGACCGAAGGCGGTGGGCGAGTAACCCTCCCGTCACTCTCGGCGGTAATCGCCAACGCGGGATTCCCCGATCTGGCGCGTTCGCTTGAGGCAATTCCAATTGCGGGTACGTTGATCTTTGGTGGGAAACCGATCTTCTTTGCCATGCTCTTGCTAGTTGTCTGTACGCATGTGGTGTTGTTTATGACCCGCTGGGGCCTACGCACGCGGGCAGTTGGCGAGAATCCCAAGGCTGCCGATACAGTGGGCATTGCGGTGAATCGCATGCGTTATATCAATCTCTTCATCAGCGGCTGCGTTGCTGGTTTGGGCGGAGCGTGGTTCTCGCTTGAGACGGTAGGGAACTTTGATGATGGCATGACGGCCGGTAAGGGGTTTATTGCCCTGGCTGCGATGATCTTTGGGAAGTGGATGCCGTTTGGAGCCTTCGGTGGAGCAATGTTGTTTGGGTTTGCCGAGGCGCTTGGTACCCGCTTCCAAATCTTGCAAGTGCAGGTATTTGGTGGGCCGGTGCCGGTACAGTTCTTACAGGTGATCCCTTACGTGGTCACGATGATTGTGCTGGCTGGTTTGATCGGACGAGCAGTTGGCCCGGCAGCAGTGGGGAAGCCCTACGAAAAGTAGGTTGGCCGACAGCTATAGATGTTGGCAAGGCAAGAGATACCCTCTCGCCTTGCCTTACCAGGTTTGAAGTACGAAGCGTCAGGCTAGACCTTCGGCTTCAAGCCACGCCTGTACATCGCTATCAGTCGGGTTGGCTTTACCACCAGGAATGTAACGATAGCGATCACCGTACCCCTCCATGACCTGATTACGGAGCGCTTCGGCCTCAGCGCTAGGATCGGTGTCGGGGACCCGTAACACCTCACCGGAGTGCAGGTCGAGGTAAAAGCTAACGGCCGGGTCGGTTTCGCCTAAAGCGGCACGAATTTGATCTCGATTAATGTTAGCGGCCACGGCTTCCTCCAGTGGATTGACGACGGAATACGGATCACCGTCGCATCACCAAAGATGGTACACGAACCTGCCCGCTCTTGCAAGTTAGTTGATGGTCAGATTGACAAGGTTGATTGTAACATTTTTCTTAACCAAACGTATACTACTTGTGAGGAGTATTTGTGAGTGAGCCGCAGTCGGATGAAGTCAACCTGGTAACCAGAGCCTGTAATGGCGATCAATCGGCCTACACGACGATTGTCCAGCGCTATACCGGTATTCTATATAATCAGGCATATCGCATGCTGGGTGATTCGTTCGAGGCTGAAGATGCTGTGCAAGAGGTGTTTCTGCGGGCCTTTCGCAGTCTTCAAAGCTACGATCCGTCGCGACGGCTGGTCACGTGGTTGCTCACCATTTGCTCGAATTACTGCATCGATCGTCTGCGACGCCGTCGGTTTAAGTGGCTAACTCTTGAAGATGTGACCTTCTGGTTGCCAGGCGTGCAACCAGGGCCAGAACGGAGTGCATTGCAACGTGCTGAACAGGAGATTGTGCAACGCGCACTTCAGCGCCTCCCAGAGAACTATCGTGGGGTGGCAGTACTACGTTACTGGCACGATTTATCATACGAAGAGATCGGGAATGTCCTGGGATTAACGGAAGCCACGGTCAAGACCAGGTTACACCGGGCGCGCAAGTTGTTGCAAGAGGCGCTTGCTGCTGAGGAGGACTTATGGAACACGGAAGGAATGGCGAGCTGACCGATGTGGAGCTGGAAGCAGGCGAGGCTGAGCTGCGGATGTTACTGGCCCGTTGGGGTGAGCCGCAAATGGTTTCGCCTCCTGCTGATTTGTCAGCACGAATTGTAAGACGGCTGAATAATCCTCCGCCTGAGCGCTGGCGCTGGTATCGTCTATGGCCTGTGTTACCCTTCTCGCTCGTGCTCTTGGGGATGTGGGGCTTGCTGTTCGACAGTAATGCACCAGCAGCGCTCTTCGGCGATCCAGAAACCGGTGTCGGCCGGCTGGTCTTAGCCTTAATCTTAATTGCCAAGCCGGTGTGGTATCTCTGGCTGGCGACAGCGTGGTGGTTACTGCCAGGTTTGTTACTCTTGCTATTCGTTGGATGGATTTGGTGGCGTCTCATAGCAGATGCGCCATTGGCTGAGGTTGGCTAGGATGTGGCAGCGTTGGTTGTGGCTTGGCTTGGTGTGCGTAATGGTTTTATGGCTACCGGCGCCGGTTGCCGCTCAGGCGCCGGTACCACCGGTTATTATTCCCGCTGGTGAACGCTATCAGGGTCATCTGGCAACCTTTGATCAGTCAATTGTGGTGCTTGGTGAAGTTGACGGTGATGTCACAAGCTGGGCCGGTTCGATCACCATACACGGAATCGTGCGCGGTGATGTGGTCAGTTATACTGGTACCGTTGAACTGGTAGCTGGAGCAGTGGTTGAGGGGAATGTCCTGTCGATTGCCGGTGGGGTGGTTATCGATCCTGCTGTTCAGGTACGAGGGTCATTGATCGGGATAGAGCCACTGGCCGGATCAAACTTGGTATCGGCACTGGTAGGGGTGGCTGGCGGGCAGCGAGCTATGCGTCACTGGCTGCCGCTAGTAGTCAGTCATTTCGTGAGCGGGTTGGTGATCCTGTTCTTCAGTGTTGCGGTCGCTTTCATCTGGCCGCGACGTACTGCCGGTATCGGACGTACACTGCGGGCTGCACCGTTACGTAGTGCTCTGGTCGGGGTACTCTCGACGGGGTTGATACTGCTGATGTTACCGTTTCTAGTTGGTCTGTTGACTGTAAGCTTGGTCGGTCTGATCCTGTTCATTCCGCTTATCATCCTGCTTCACATACCCTACATCATCGGCTTTACCGGTGTTGCTCGTGCAATTGCAGCGCTGTGGGCGCCTGGCTGGGCGCTCAGGCCACCGCTGGCTGCCGCGTTCGGCGCATGTGTCGTTTTGCTTCCCCTGATCCTGCTAAGTTTTGTAGCCCCTGTGCTCGCGGTGCTGTTGGGATATGCGATCGCCAGTTGGGGGCTAGGTGCAGCGTTTATCAGCCGTGGTGGCGCACTACCAATCTGGCGTGATGGTTGGCAGTTGGTAGGTAGTGGTAATCGATTCTGATAGGGTATTGAGCGCAGATCTGTGGTGTTGGCAGCGGGGAAGGTCGCAACTTCACCAACATCAGTCTCAGCACGACTACGAATGACGTTTGTACAAACTGCAATGCGATGCAGTTATCGTTAATGAGCGAGGTTTATCTCTTTTTCTAACGTATAGGCGAGAACCCACCCTACCGACGCGGTGACGGGCGTGAGCGGTGAGCTAACAGGTGTTCAGACAGAGTAGTCGGAATAGGATACTGCGCGCCTCCTTACACCCTGCAGCGAGCTTGAGAACTCGCCTCTTTTACTCGCGATTCCGCTTCTTCTCTCCTCACCTCTGCCGGGCAGGGTGAAAACGTTGAACATCCCTCGTCCTTTCTTCTGACCTTCTCCTCGGCGTTGGAACCCACCAGCAGGTGAAGTGCGAGGCAGATGTTTCGACCCGCCCCGCGTACCAGATGCCTACGCCCCAGCCCCGGCGAGGGCCACCAGCACTACAATCAGGAAACAGCTCAAGAAAATACCGAGGACAATTAATAGGCTTGGGTAGAGCAGCACCGCCAGCATTGCTTTGCCGCTATCGAGACGATGCACGACTGCCGTACCGCTAACCAGGATGATCAGTCCCCAGCCCCACGCAATCAGGCTGATCGGCAGGCTCAATACCGGAATAAAAGTGAGTGCGTCGAGGGCATGCGGCGCAACCGACAGTGAACCGACTGCCACCATCGAGCGGATTCCTCCCTGACCGCCCAGTTGACGGGCAGCAATATGGGTAAAAATCACTGCCAGGAGCATATTACTCAGATAGGTAAACGGCGTCGATACCGTTTGGCCAAGAGCCTGCAAAATCAGACTGACCGGTCGCGGTAGTGGACCGGACAAGGTGAATAGCTCGCGCAGCATGTTGCCAATCTCTTCTTCACTCTCCTCGAGTAAACGGAGCACCTCACGCTGTTCAGGTGTGGTGGCCGTTGCCCGCTGTTGTTCAAGTGTTTGCCGGTAAACTGCAAGAACTTCATTAACAGCCTGCTCAGGGTTAACAATGCTGATCAAATTGCTGATACTCTGAATGGCGCCGACCAGCAATCCGACCAGGAGAATAAGTAGAAAGCCACGTCGCACACCATCGGCTGAGTCGCGCATCTCGGCAAAGACGCGCTGATTGAGGGTCAATGCGCCGTTGAACGTATCCATGATCGACATATCAGCTCCCCTGGGCAGCAGCGACCAGTACTGCTACTCCCCCACAACTGATGACTAGAAGCAGAAGGCCAAGCAAGATTGGACCCAGCAGTGCAGCCCAAAAGGCACGCCACGCCGATAATTGATGGGCTGTGCGCAGACCAATATAACAGCCGATCAGGCCCAATAGTGTGGTGCCGGCAACCGTGACAAACGGAATGATTTGTGCAATTGCGAGCAAGTTGGCGCCACTTGCCAACGCGGTACAGCCAAGAGTTTGGGCCAAGGTACCTTCGCCGCCGAGGGCGCGCGCTGTCAGATGCGCGACGATACCGTATATCAGCCAGCCCAAAAGATAGACGAAAGGTGTGATCAGGGCGCCAATAACGCCACTCCATTGCAAGATGCTAAAGGTCGTTGCGAGCTGACTGAAAACCGGATCAAGGCTAAAATCAGGGTTGATTCGCTGTAGTTCAACGACAAGTGCCATGCGTTCCAGCGAGCGTTGCACGATGGCGAGTGTAGCTAACGGATCGGGGCTGGCCAGCCTGCTCAACAGATTTCCGATCAATCCGGCGATCCCAACCAGGATACCCACCATCAGCACAACTAAGAATCCTTCACGTAACGCATATGGGTTATCACGTTGGGACCGGAAGGTGTTCACGTCGAGCAGAAGGCCGGCAGTGCTAAGCCGAACAAGATAAGCGAGTGACTCCATGGTACTCCCTGTTAACGATCAATCAAGAGAACGTATCCACACATCGTTACCGGGTCTAGCCCGTAGGTGAGTAAAGGTAATACCTTCACTACGCCTGGGATCATTATCCTGGATACATGATTGTGGCGGCAATCCGCAATCTAAGCAAATTGGAAAACGGCAATTATACCGACTGTTTGCGGAGATACGCTGCTCCCTTACCCAGCCGGGTATTGATGGGCACACCGGCAGCGCAGAGGGGGCATGTCTCAGCCGAGTAACTCTCCAACGGCAACTCGATGAGTGCAATCAGCCGCGAGACACCGAGATCGCTCGCCGTCACACCTCCCCGGTTGCAGAGTGCACCGACACCAACCACGTAACCACCGTTTGCATTGACTGCATCCACAACCAGCCGTACCGATCCTCCGGTCGTGATCACGTCTTCAACCACCAATACCTGTTTCCCGTTAATATGGGCGTCGTATCCACGTCGAAAGACTCGTCGCTTTCCGGTTTCATCGTGATCTTCTTCCGCGTACACGGCCAACACCTCATAGCCGTACAGTTGACTCAGATGGTAGGCCGTCCACTGTGCCATGATGACGCCACCTATTGTTGGCCCGGCGACGGTCTCGATGTTGGCATCGGCGAAGCGACGTGCGATTGCCGCACCCACCAGACTGGCTGCGGTTGTGTGGGGATAGAGCGCGTCTTTATTGACATAACTACTTCCGTGGCGACCAGAGGTATACACAATGTGGTCATTCGTGACAATTGCTCCTAATTGTTCGAGGATAGTCAGAAGTTCGTTCTCGTTCATACGTTGTGATTGTACTGTTCAAGTTCAGAGACAATACGAGCGGCTGCAATTGCCGGATCACCGATTGCCGACGGCGGATTCGTGATCGGTCGTCCGATCACTAGGTAATCGGCGCCAGACCGCAGTGCGTCTAGCGGTGTCATTACCCGCCGCTGATCGCCCTCGGTGGCCCACGACGGGCGAATACCGGGCGTTATAATCCGTACATGTGGACAGGCCGCGCGAATCGCGGCGACTTCGTGTGGTGAGGCCACGACACCATCGAGGCCACAATCCTGCGCCATACGGGCTAGATGGACAACATAGTCGGTCAGTGACGGTTTTACCTGTAGTTCATTTGCCAGCGCCGTTGCATCAAGACTGGTTAGAACCGTGACTCCCAGAAGGAGCGGACGGTATGACATACTATGCGCTGCCGCAACAGCGGCGCGCAGCATATCACGACCACCAAGACAATGTAAAGTCAACATCTGCACTGCCGGCCCTAGCTGACAGGCGGCTCGCACCGCACCGGCGACCGTGTTTGGAATATCGTGCAGCTTGAGATCGAGAAAGAGATTTCCGCCAACCCCGGCAATGGCGCTGACAATCTGGGGTACCCCGACCGCTGTACAAACCTCTAGTCCGACCTTGTAGCCACCGACCAGTCCACGCAGTTGTGTGGCTAGGGCTACTGCCGTATCGAGATCAGGCGTGTCGAGGGCAACCAGTATTCGTTTTTGTGGAGATAAGCTCATACGCAATCCGGTGTACGCTCGCTGTCGTACTGTGAAATACTTGCGAACAAATTTCTGCCAGCGGCTGGCGTATAACGATAACGATGATAACCGCAGACTGGCTCTTGCTACGTGTGTATCAGAACATACACAGCAACGCCAACTATTGTTGCTATCAGATACAGGGCAAAGGCAATTCGCATAAACAATTTATAATTTTTGAAGCGCCAGCGCAACGGTAACCATTCGTTGCCGACCAACACAACATATACGCCAAATAGCATTGCGATGGTACCGATCACTTCATGGGCTGGCATTGCCACAAATGCCGCTGTCGGCAAAGTAAGATTCTCATCGGGCGACACTGCAAGCAGGGAAGGTATCATCACTCCAAATACCAGCACCAGGTTCGTAGCAGCGGCGCCAGTTTGCACCCAGCGATGGGCTGTGTAGTATCCTTTTACAGCTAGGTATGCACCAACGGTAAACGCAAGGGCGACCAGGATACTACCAACTAGCGAAACATCTTGAGCGAAAGTAGCTTTTGTGCCGAGAAAGCCACTCATCGCCGTACCTCACCGCTATGGAGAATTGCACGATTGATGCGTCTGGGCAGCAATGGCCCGTGGTACACCAGACCGGTATAGAGCTGGATCAGACTGGCACCAGATTCTAACATACGAAGTGCATCAGCGGGTGAGTGAATCCCACCCACGCCAATAATCGGCAGTTGACCGTTGGTCAGACGAGCAATCAAGCGCACCACCTGCCGAGCACGTTCGGCCAGAGGGTGTCCGCTCAGGCCACCGGTTTCGGCGGCCAGGGCCGGTTCAACGCCGGTTAATCCACTACGACTAAGAGTAGTATTAGTAGCAATAATACCGGCCACTCCATGATCAGTACAAACTTCGAGCAACTCTGCGATAGCGTTATCGCTAAGATCAGGGGCAATTTTGACCAGCAATGGTCGCGGGCCACGCTGATCGCTGCGGCTTAATACTGCGTTATCGTGTTGTAATGCGGCTAACAATCCTCTGAGCTGGTCGGCATCTTGCAACTGACGTAGACCCGGTGTATTGGGAGAGCTGACATTAATCGCTATATACGCTGCGTATGGAAAGAGTAAGCGCAACGACTCGCGGTAGTCATCGATTGCCTGTTCGAGAGGGGTGATCCTCGATTTGCCAATCGAGACTCCAATCGGAAATGGCGACGGTTGCAGGTAGGCCAGACGGTCGGCCAGCGCAGCGGCGCCGGCGTTGTTGAAACCCATGCGATTGATCAGAGCTTCATGGGAAGGGAGACGAAACAAGCGCGGACGGGGATTCCCTAGCTGAGGATGGCGGGTCACCGTACCAACCTCGACGAAACCGAAGCCTAGCGCTGCCCATGCCCTCAACGCTATCCCATCCTTATCCATACCGGCGGCCAATCCCACCGGGTTAGGAAATGACACCCCGAAGACAGTACGCTGCAAGCGGGGATCGCGAATTGTCGTGAACTGTCCAAGTGCTCGGCACAGCAAGCGCGAGCGGCCGATCAGCGCTAACAAGTGAAGAGTACGTTCGTGCGCTGTCTCGGCATCGCCACTGCCGATCCGAAATAACATTGGACGCAAAACATAACGGTACAGCATTGACTCAGAACGGTTCAACCCCCACCTCGGATAACTCATCAGCAAATCGTTCAATATCGCGAGTTGTACGCAGCCGATCAATACGACTGAGCAGACGTTTCCGATCGGCGCTGCTGTCGATGACTGCTCGTTCCAGATACTGTTTCAGGTAGAGTTTAATGATTTCCAGTTGCTCACTCGTCAGTGGTTCACCTTGCATATACTGCTCAACCGCAGCCGCCAACTTTCCGGTAATTTCCTCCATCCAGAAACGAGGTGGACGGGCAACCGGAAACGGGTACGGATATTCAGGATTAGGCACAAAGATCAGTGGCCCAATCACTTCTGCGTTCTCAGGCAACGGATCGGTTGTCATAGCGCTTCCTAGTGAATTTGTAAGCCCAGTAAGCGATACAAACGATCAAAATCAAAATGGGTATCGAGCAATTCGGTGAAGCGACGCAGCTTTGTCTCCTGGTGGAAGCGAACGCGCCCGAACAGACGTTCAGCACGGTCAACCGTACTCAGCGTATCATCGGCGACCAGGATAATCGGTACTTCCAATTCAGCAGCACGATCCATCACTTGCATCGACGGTCGGATATTACCGGTTAATACCAGCGCATTTGTACTGGTTTGCAGAGCGATCAACTGCAAATCGCTGCGGTCGCCACCGGTAATCACCGCTTTATTCGCCCGTCGGCGGAAAAACGAAAGGCTGGCTTCCGCTCCCATTGCCCCGATCATCAGTGAGTCGAGCATCTTCTCGCCCCATTCCGGGCGGCCAATAATCTGTCCCCCTAGATGTTTGGCCAGCTCGTTGACCGTCACCCCAGATAATAGGCGATCACGAGGTAAGATACCCAACACCGGAATCCCACGGCTCTCGAGGAACGGTGTCACTCGATTACGCACGAACTCGCGGTGTGGTTCTTCGACCTGGTTGATCAAGACTCCCAGCAAACGATCGCCAACGTAACGTTGTACGGACAGAATCGTATCAACTGACAAAGTTGAGGTATAGCGACAGACAAGCAGACCGGGAGCATGTAACATATCAGTGACCTGATCGGCAGTGAGATCGACCAACGCCCCTTCGGCCCAGGTGTTTGTTCCTTCCAGAACGACAATGTCTTTCTGGCGCGAGATAGCCAGGTACGCCTCGCGTAACGTCTTAACAAACGAGTGGGGTTGGCCGCGCAGAATCGACTCGATCACACCTGGCGTAATAAGTACTGGGGCAATTTGCTCCATTGGCGCATCAAGCCCGATGGTTTGGCGGATGAACAGGGCATCTTCATCGAGAACTGCGTCGGGCGTGTGGGTTACCGAAACGCTTACCGGTTTCATGTAACCAACACGGAAGCCGTCTTGCTGCATCCGACGGAGCAGACCGACACATACCGCACTTTTGCCGACATAGGTTTCGGTCGAGGCGACATATAGTGTTGCCATCATTGCCTCCACTAGTTGAGGATGATCCGGGCATCGAGGACGATTGCGCCCTCGCCTTCGTGATGAACGACGAGTGGATTAATATCCATCTCGACAATTTCCGGGAAATCGGTAACCATTTGACTGACTCGCAGGATCGTCTCTTCGATGGCAGCGATGTCAGCCGGTGGTTCACCGCGTACACCGCGTAAGAGCGGATAAGCGCGAATTGAACGTATCTGCTCTTGCACCTCTTCGACGCTTAGGGGGGCAAGGCGGAAGGCAACATCCTTTAACACTTCAACATAGATGCCTCCCATTCCTACTGCGATCAGTGGCCCGAACTGGGGATCGCGTGTCATACCGACTAAGATTTCGCGGCCTTTGCGCACCATCTCTTGCACCAGTATGCCCCAAATGCGGGCGGAGGGCAAATACTTGCGCGCTCGATATTCAATCAGTTCAAAGGCGTCGCGTACCGCCGTTGCGTCATGTAAGCCGACTCGTACCCCACCAATGTCGCTTTTATGCAGAATATCTGGGCTAGAGATTTTTAGCACTACTGGATAACCAAATTCATTGGCAATGGCGACGGCTTCATCGGGGGTATGGGCCAGCCGACTCCGTGGCAGTCGCATCCCGTAGGCTTCAATCACTTCCCGCGCTTCAATTTCTCCTAATTCTACCCGACCGGCTGCGCGTACTTTGCTAAACAGATTGGCTACTCGTTCGCGATCTACCGGAAAGGTGCGGTAGGTTGGCGCCGGATGCTGTTGCCAGAGCGATTGACGGTACATTGCTGCCAGTGATTGCACAGCTCGTTCGGGAAAGAGATAATTGGGAATACGTGCTGCATTCAGAGCCTCTACCGCACTCGTGATGCTAGCGCCACCCATGAAACTAGTGACAATTGGCTTGGTCGTCTGTTTACTCAGATCGATGATGAGCCGTGCCGTCACAAGCGGATCGGAGACGGCCTGCGGGGTAAAGAGGACAATCAGGCCATCTACGTTTGGATCGGCCAGCGCAGCCTCGATGGCCCAGGCATAACGGTCTGGAGTCGCATCACCGATGACGTCAATTGGGTTGAAAAAGTTGGCGTTGGGAGGTAGTTTCTCTTGCAGACGACGAATCGTTTCAGGGGCGAATTCGGCCATGGCCAGCCCACTACGCTCTACGGCATCGGTAGCAATAATTCCCGGCCCACCAGCATTCGTGACAATCGCCACTCGATTACCGCGGATCATTGGCTGATAGGCAAAGACTAGCGCCAGATCAAACAGCTCATTCATCGTGCGGGCACGCAGAATACCACTCTGGGCAAACGCCGTTTCGTAAGCGGTTTCAGAACCGGCCAGTGAACCGGTATGTGAGGAAGCTGCCCGGGTACCAGCAGCCGTTGTCCCGCTTTTAATGGCCACCACTGGTGTGACTTTCGTTACTTCACGCGCTACCCGAATAAAATTAGGGCCATCGTCAATGGCCTCTAAATAGGCCAGAATGACTTTGGAATGCTCATCGCGATTCCAGGCCTCTAGCAGTGTGACCTCATCGACATCAGCCTTGTTACCGAGACTGACAAAACGCGAGAAGCCAATCCGTTGCTGATGGCTCCAATCGAGAATTGCAGCACAGATAGCGCCTGATTGTGACATCAGAGCAATGTTTCCGGGTAACGGCATGGCATTGGCAAATGAGGCATTCAGTTTACTGATGGTGTCAATGATGCCCAGTGAGTTGGGGCCAATCATACGCATCCCGTAACGACGCACAGTAGCCAGTAACTCACGTTCGAGGTCACGTCCGGCGCCGCCAACCTCTTTGAAGCCAGCAGTGATCACCACCAGGCCGCGAATACCCTTTTGCCCGCATTCATGCACTGCGGCCAGCACATTTTGGGGTGGAATGACGATCACTGCCAGATCGATTGGATCGGGAACTGCCAGCACCGAAGGGTAGGCAGGGAAGCCAAGGACTTCAGTTGCCCGCGGATGGATTGGGTAGATACGGCCTTGATAGCCGTGATCGATAATATTTTTCAGCACTCGGTGACCAAGGCGCGCCGGATCGGGCGAGGCGCCAAACACGGCGACCGATTGCGGATTGAAAATTGCTTCTAACATGGTTTGGGTGCTCCTTTTTGCACACCTTGCCCCTTCATCATAACCGATACCTCGCCTGGCGACAAGCCGCAGGTGTTAAGAGCGTCGCTGAATTATTGCTTCTGAACCGTGTTGCTTTCTGTAGGAGGCAATGATGGTGTGATGCAAGGGTAACGGTCATACGGTTCAGGTGCATTTCTGCCCTGAATTCAGGGTAATTCGGACGGTTACAAGAGTTGCGTGTTGTCGCTATTAGTCAGTTGCTGGTGCAGGAGCAGCAGCCGGAGCGGGTATCAGGAGAAGCCAGTGTTCGAGCGCTCCTAGGGTAAGCAGACTGGCCAAAAGTGCCAGACGAAGTGCTGCCGGATCACCAATATGGGCCCCAACGCTTAACCAGAGCATCACTGCCAGGAGCGTACTCACCGAAACGCTGGGGCGAAAAAAGGCGCTAGGCGGGCCAGGGCGCCAATAGCTGGCCAGAAAGGCTAGATGTGCTGGAAAGAGTTCAATCTGAAGAGAACGTACCCCATACAAGACGTTCAGTTTTGCACTCTGCTGTAAAGCCCAGCTTAAGCCGAATGTCAGTGGACCAAGCCAATGACTAGCATCCTGCAACAACCAGATTAGCAAACCCAGTTCGAGCAAACAACTTAGTTGGTGATACAGATGAGTGCCAAGTGCGTAGAAGAAACGCTGTACGCCGCGGGCATGCGATGGACAGGGTTGGCGACGGGGGCCGGCAAGAATACCGCTATAGAAGGCCAGCTCGTGCCAGGCCCATATCAACAGACCAGCGGTAAAAGCTCGGTAAGCGCCAAGGTTGCTCAGATCATGGCGTGTGCTTATGAGTTCACTATGGGCAAAGAACAGCACTGGCAAACTTAAAAACACGGCCCATCCACCTACCCATGGCCCGCGTCGGTTAAGCCAGATTAAACCTAATGTCAGACCTATCCATAGCGTGACAGTGGTCAGCAGCGGTAAGAGATAATAGAAAGCAATATCAGACCAGTTCATAGCCTGCACTTTCTGTCAGTTTTTACACTAATGTCATAATTGTACATGAAATAGAAAATGCCGTAAAGGGTGTGTTCTGTTTTTGTAGGGGTTTTCAGCTTCGGGTTACATTCGATCATCAACCGGTTCAAAAACGGAGCGACATCAACGCACATTTCGTATTCGTTGCTAATGAAGCCCGACCCATTCCTAGGTGCGCGGGTTTGCGGATGGTGCGATGAGACCCGATACCTCGCGCCAGAATTGGTATAACAGGCATCATCGGTGAGACGAGAGGTGTACTGTCGGAACGGGAAGCTGCGCGCCTCCTCATATACCGGAGGGGTGGTTTGGGAGTCGGTATTGTGAACAGAGGATGTTGCCAATAGACTATAATATTAATAGCCGGATGATATGATGAGGTGGAACATGGCAACACCTTCACTCCCGCCGATTCAGCGATCCTGGACGCGTTGTCAGGCGCGTGGTCTCGAACCAACACAAGTACCGCAAGCCGGAACAGTCAATCTCGTTGGATGGAGTCATCTGCGCACGCTGGTCCAGTCGTCGATTGAAGATTTGTACCAGATGAGTGAACATCCTGGCTTTGTGGTTGTCGTTTGTGACGAACAGGGCACCATCATCGATCTGGCCGGTGACAGTGCTGTGATGACGCAGGCTCAGCAATACGGCATTGGTTATGGGATTAGCCTGGCTGAAGAGGTTGCTGGAACGAACGCGGTTGATCTTGCTTTACGCGAGGCGTTCCCCTTTCAGACAACCGGTGATGAACACTATTGTCATTGGCTACAGCCATTTGCGCTGGCCGCTGCTCCTGTCTATAGCCCTGATGGCAAAGCGCTAGGCGCATTAGCCATTCTCAATCGGGCCGAAGAGCAGCATCCGTATGCACTTGGAATGGTGATCGCAGCGGCACAGGCGCTGCATAGTCAATTGCGTGCTGAGCGGCTGCTTAATGAAGCAAACGATCAGCTTACCGAACTGTATGCAACGCTTGATTCGATCAATGAAGGCCTCATCTTTGTCGGACCAAATGGTGAGATCCGTCGCTTGAGTCGGCGCGTAGCGAGTATTCTAGGGATTAATGTGCGTTCGGCTGCCGGACGGTTGCTTACCAGTGTGATTACGCCACCACCAGCGATCATTATGGCTCTGCAGAATCTGAGTACGTTGGAAGAACAAGAAGTCATCTGGCAGACACGGGATGGCCCGCAGGCGATTATGTGTGATGTGCGACCGGTTTGGGATCGTAGCCGACGTTACCTGGGCAGTGTGATTACGCTACGTCCGACGGAGAGTGTACGTCAACTGGTGCAGCAGATGGTTGGCGCCCGAGCAACCTTTACGTTTCGTGATATTGTCGGCCAGAGTGAAAGTATGCGGCAAGCATTACGGCAGGCCCGCATCGCCGCTGCCGGTCGTGGAGCGATCTTGCTGCGGGGCGAGTCTGGAGTTGGCAAGGAAGTCTTCGCGCAGGCGATCCATAATGCGAGTAATCGAGCTGGTGGCCCGTTCGTGCGGGTCTCGTGTGCGGCCATTCCACGTCAGTTGCTCGATAGTGAACTGTTTGGTGTTGAGGGTACCGAGCAACAACCCGGTCGTCCTGGTAAGCTCGAACTGGCACACGGTGGAGTATTATACCTTGAGGCTATCGATGCACTCTCTTTTGATCAGCAGACGAAACTGCTGCGAGCGATTGAAATGGGCCGTGTGATCCGCAGTGGAGGTATCCGTCCCATTCCGATTGATGTACGTGTCATTGCACATGGACATGGCCTTGAGCAACTGGTGGCAGAGGGACGCTTTCGGGGTGATTTATACGCCCGTATCAGTGCATTTGTGGTCGAAATCCCACCATTGCGCCAGCGCGGTGACGATATTATTTTGCTGGTGAACCACACGCTACGACGCCTGAGTGAGCAGATTGGGCGTCAGATCGCGTTCGATCCCGATGCGTTGGCGGCCTTGCGGAGCTATCCCTGGCCAGGCAATGTCCGTGAACTGGAAGTCGTGTTAGAACAGATTGTGCAAACGACGGGGAAGAGTGTGCTCACCGTGGCCGATTTGCCGCCGGCAATTGCGCGCCATACAACCCCTCTAGTCCTCTCCGATAGTCCAAAACTAGCTGAAACGCAAGAATTGAGTGAGCGTGATGCCATTTTGCGGGCCGGTCGGGCAGCAGGTGGACGCTTGAGTCGAGCAGCCGCTCTATTGGGCATAAGTCGAGCCACTCTGTGGCGTAAGATGATCCGTTATCGTATTTCACGAGCTGATATGCTGCCGTAGTCAGTGGTTCGGCATACAGGAGCTACGGCATGACATATTTGACCGGTCTCTACCGTTTGGTAATTTTGGCACTAGCCGTTAGTCTGGTGACCGGCGATGCCCTGGTGGCAGGGTATCCGATAACTCGACCTCTTGCTATTCGCACGCCACCGGCAACACTGGCGATTGGCATCAATAGCCATCTTGCTACGCGCTATCCTGATGCGGCCACAATGCCAATTCCCGCCGCCATTATTGCCGATCTTGGTGTGGAGTGGGTGCGCGAAGATATTCACTGGCATCGTATTCAGCCCAACGCCGAGACCTGGGATTGGGCTTTTACCGATGCTGCTCTCTCGGCATTGCACCGGCAGCGCTTGCACATACTGGCGGTGTTAGGACCGGCGGTTGGCTGGGCAACCGCCGATCCAACCGATCACCCCAACCTCATATCATTTGCAGCCCCTGATGAAGCGGCGTTTGTTCGTTATGCGGCTGCGGTCGTCCAACGCTACAAACATATCGTGAAGCATTGGCAAATCTGGAACGAACCCGATCAGGCGCTTTTTTGGCGTCCAGCTCCGAACCCTCAACAGTATACTCGGCTGTTGCTTGCTACTGCACAGACCATTCGGGCGATTGACCCGACAGCAACAATTGTTTTGGGAGGTGTCAATCCATTTGATACCGGCTTTCTACATGCGATTGCTGCCTATGGTGGTTGGAGTGCGTTTGATGTCATCGCCATCCATCCTTACGTCGATCCACTCGACCCGGAAGAGGGTAACCTGATAGCGGCTGCCGATAGGGTACGGGCAGTTGCTGCTCGCTATGGTCAGAAACCAATTTGGGCGACTGAAGTTGGTTGGGCGAGTGGAAAAAGTGATCGTGATGCGCTTGGTCTGGTTGATGCGCTGCAACAGGCCGACTATCTCCCTCGCGCATACCACGCGCTCTGGCAAGGCGGAGTAAGTCATGTATTCTGGTATGTGCTCAAAGATGATCCTCACAATACGTATGGCTTGTTTACTTACGGTAGTGGACGGGCTGATTTCAGCTTCGCCAAGCCGGCTGCTACTGCATTACGGACTCTAGCGTTATCGAAACAACCACCAGCGCAGGAAGAATTGAGGACACTGGTTCGATTTCTTGATGGTCATACCCGGCGGGAGTGGCAACGACCAGCGCAACCAAATGGCTCTATCGATTCGGTGATGGATACCTTGCAGATTACCTATCGCTTCACAACACGCGCAAATGACTACGTAGCCTTTGAGTTGCAGGACCCGATTCTCCTTCCTAACCACACCACGGCGCTCACGGTACGGCTCTTCGGAGACGGTAGTGGTCACTATCTTCGCTTCTGGCTACGAGATGCCGAAGGCGAGATATTTACCATCACTGCCGGAATGATTGGGCCGCCAGAATGGCAGACGTTAATTGTGCCTGTTGGTTATCATTCTCTGCGGTATGGCTTTCTGGCCGGTGAGGGGAACCGACGGCCTGATTATCCATGGTATTTCGCTGCCATTGTTATCGATGACGAGTATGATATGTGGAGCGGGATAGGAGAAGTGCAGATCGACAGTGTTGCAGCACTGATAGAACAAGAGTAGCCCAGAATGGGCCTGGGCTACTGCACACGTTTTACCCGATAATTGACTGGTACAGATCAATCGTCTGGCGGGCAATCGCATCCCAGCTAAACATCTGTTCAACGCGGCGCCGTCCGGCCTGACCGAACTGGTAGCGTAACGTTGGATTCGCAAGCAGGCGATTGATAGCAACTGCTAGCTCGGCCGAAAATGAGGCCGGATCAACCGGATCGAAGCTGTTTGGTTTAAGGTTTGGATCAACCAACAAGCCGGTTTCCTCATGGACGACGACTTCTTTGATTCCTCCAACAGCCGAGGCAACAACTGCCGTCTCGCAGGCCATGGCTTCAAGGTTGATGATTCCAAACGGCTCGTACACACTTGGGCAACAGAAGACGGCAGCGTGCGAGTAGAACTGGATAACGTCCTGTCGCGGTAGCATCTCGCGAATCCAGATCACGCCAGGGCGTTGGGCACTGACGGCGGCTACCCGCTCCTCCATCTCGATCCCGATCTCTTTTGTATCGGGCGCACCGGCGCAGAGCACAATCTGCGCTGAAGGATCGATTTGCGGAATGGCGTTGACCAGGTGAATAATTCCTTTCTGACGGGTGATGCGGCCAACAAAAAGGACAAAAGGACGACTCGGATCAACACCGTAGCGTTCGAGGGCATCGGTGGCGCTCGTTTTGCGATATTCGTTGAGATCAATTCCGTTGTAGATAACATGAACCCGGTTGGGGTCAACGTTGAAGAGACGTAAAATATCGGCTCGCGTCTCTTTTGAGACAGCGATCACCGCATTGGCCTGTTCGATAGCGGTGCGTTCGATCCATGAACTGAGGTGATACGCATTGCCCAGTTGCTCAACTTTCCACGGTCGGAGCGGTTCGAGTGAATGGATGGTAAGTACATACGGAATGCCCCACAGTTTACTGGCGAACAGGCCGGCCAGGTCGGTATACCAGGTGTGGCAATGAACGACATCGGCATCAAGCGTATCTTTCGCCATCGCCAGTGAGCGAGCAACGGCATCAATTGCCCCGGCAAAGCGTGGATCGGTATTCTGGCGTGCTTCTTCCCAACGTGGATAGCCGCGTACCTTCAGGTTTGGCGTTTCGACCTGTTGATCGCCGAAGCAGCGTACTTCAACCGGTACGATTCTGGCCAGAGCCTGGCTCAGGTATTCGACATGAACACCGGCGCCGCCATAAATGTATGGCGGGTATTCGTTGGTAAAAAGAGCTACACGGCGTAATTCAGCCATAATCGTCCTCATTTACTCAGGGCCTGACAAACACTGTGACCTCAGTATACATGGTTTTCTAGCGAACAAAACAGTCTGGATCGCGTATAATATCCTGAAAAGGAACGCTAGCGATGATAGAACTTTTTATTCGTGGCCTGGTATTTGGGCTGGCGATTGCAGCACCGGTTGGTCCGATAGGCCTGCTCTGTATCAGACGCACGATCACCGATGGTCGGTTGGTCGGTTTTGTCAGCGGTTTGGGTGCTGCCACTGCTGATGCGCTCTACGGGAGTGTCGCAGCGTTGGGCTTGCAAGCACTGAGTGCATTGATATTCAGCTTGAATACGGCATTGCAGATCGTCGGCGGCTTGGCGCTGATCTGGATCGGCCTTACGACAATGATCGCCCGACCGGTGCCGGTCTCTATCGAGTCAACTCCGACGCGGCGTCGGTTGTTGAGTGCCTATCTTTCGACCCTCTTGCTGACATTAGCAAATCCGGCGACGATTCTTATCTTCACTGTTATCTTTGCCGGGCTTGGCACTGTTGGTAAAGGTGGGATGGGGCTGGTGTTGGTTGCTGGCGTGGCTTGCGGCTCAGCTCTCTGGTGGACACTGCTAAGCGGTGGGGTTAGTCTGATGCGACAGCGAGTGACCGTACCGGTGCTGCGCCTAATTAACCTGGTGTCAGGGTTGGTCATTATCTGTTTTGGAGTGACCGCTTTGCTGAGCAGAGATATGTGAATACTATGCATGTAGTGATTGTGGCAAATGCACCAGAGATCGATGTAGGGCCATACCGTGGTCTGATCCAAGCAGCCGACCGATTGATTGCCGCCGATGGCGGAGGGACAGCTCTGTTCCGAGAGGGCTATGCTCCTTCCTTACTCATCGGCGATCTCGATTCGATTATACCTGAAGCGCTGGCTGCGTATCAGACACAGGGGGTTGTGATCGAACGGCACCGACCCGACAAAGACGAGACCGATCTGGAGTTAGCGTTGCTGGCTGCGGCCAGAATGGGGGCGACTCGGATCGACGTGATTGGCGCGCTAGGTGGCCGCTGGGATCAGTCGCTGGCGAACGTGATGCTGTTGGGTATGGATGAATTGCGTGGACGACGGGTGCGCCTTATCGATTTGCCACAGCAGATCTGGCTGGTGCATGACGCGAGCATCATCCCCGGTCTTGAAGGTGATACCGTTTCATTACTCCCCTTTGGTGGTGATGCGCATGGTATTACGACAGAAGGTCTGGCCTATCCACTTCATAATGGGACCCTTTACCATGACCGGGCACGCGGGGTGAGCAATGTAATCGACAAGTTACCGGCACGAGTTTCGGTCAGTCAGGGGAGATTGCTCGTGGTTCTGATCACTCGTTCGCCGCTTGTGTAGCGACGATAGACTGCTAAAGCGGAGAATAGTGCACCGTCTGAGGCAGCTCGCACTCATGCCGTTCCGCACGGTGCGCGAAAGACAGAGGTTGGGAAGAAAAGATTGAATGTTCAGATGCACTCAGGATAGGGATGTACAGGAATGCTACTCGATCTGTCTGCATTATCGCGTACCATCCAATCGCTCGATGCTGCCCTGGGCATTGTGAATGATCAGGTCTGGTTTAATGCGCAACGTGCAGAAGTTCAGCAAACACTCCTGGCTGGTGTAGTACAGAACTTTGAGTTTGTATACGAACTGTGCATTAAAATGCTTCGGCGGCGACTCGAGCTGGACGCTGCTTCTCCTACGGAGATCGATTTTAGTAGTTTTCGTGACCTGATACGTACTGCTGCCGAAAAGGGTTTAGTGACCAACGTTGAGGCCTGGTTTCGTTACCGTCAGTTGCGCAATATAACCTCTCACACATACGATAGTGTGAAAGCACGGATGGTTTGTGAGCAGGCAGGTGCTATCCTGGCCGATGCGCGAGCGGTGCTGAGTGCCTTGGAAATGCGTAATGAGCGAGCGACGTTTTGATATTCAACCCGAACATCTGGCACTCGTGCGTGCGATTCTGCAGCGGCATGTGCCTCAGTACGATGTCTGGGCATTTGGTTCACGGGTTCAGGGCCGGGCGAAGGTACACTCTGACCTCGATCTAGTTATTATGACCGATAGACCGCTCGCGCTTGACGTAGTAGCCGCGCTTGCAGATGATTTTGCCGAGTCAGATCTACCCTGGAAGGTTGATATTGTGGACTGGGCCACGACAGATTCCGTCTTTCGGACGATCATCGAACACGACCAAATACTGGTGCAAACTGGTGCTGCGCATGTTCCTAATGGGGAAGAGGCGGGTCATAATTCTGCCTCTACACCACTCTAACAAATTTACGTCGGCCCACCTGAACGACAGCGTTTGCACCAGGATTAAGCGTGAGCGTATAGCCTTCGACCCGTTCACCATCGACCCGTACCCCACCACCGTCGATCAAACGTCGGGCCTCACTCTTACTGGGAGCAAGGCCACTGGCGACCAGTACGTCAACAATGCCGCTAGGGGCTGTCAGCGTGAAGGTCGGAATATCTTCAGGCACTTCACGCTCGACAAACTGGCGAATAAAGGCAGCTTCGGCAGCCGCAGCCGCAGTTGGATCGTGGAACTGCGCCACAATCTCACGCGCCAGCCGCATCTTCAAATCGCGAGGATTAACCTGTCCATTTGCCATTGCCTGCTTCATTTCGTGTATCTCGGCCATCGGCACGTCGGTCAGCACTTCAAAGTAGAGCGGCAGGACCTCGTCACTCATTGACATAATCCGACCGTACATTTCAGCCGGCGGCATCCGAATATCGACCGTATTGTTGAAGGTCTTCGACATCTTTCGACCGTCGGTACCGGGAATAAGCGGGACGAGAAAAACCTGTTGGGGTGTCATGCCCAACTGTGCCATCAGCTCACGTCCGGCGAGGATATTGAATTTCTGATCAGTGCCACCGAATTCCACGTCAGCCTTGATCGCGACCGAGTCGTAGGCCTGAAGCATTGGGTACATTAATTCGAGGATGGTCAGTGGTGCACCGCTTTCGTAGCGTTTGCGAAACGTCTCGTGAGCAAGCATTTGGGCTAGGGTAAAGCGACCGGCTAGATCGAGAGCATGTTCAAGCGTGAACTGCCCAAACCATTCACTTTGCCAGCGCACCTCTGTGCGTTGGCGATCAACCACGCGGAAGAACTGCTCCATGTAGGTTTCGGCATTTGCCCGCACCTCAGCCGCCGACAAACGGGTACGTGTTTCATCGCGACCACTCGGATCGCCGATCTGTGCCGTCCAATCACCGACGATCAGCACCACGTGATGACCCAGTTCCTGGAAGGCACGGAGTTTACGCAACCCAACTGCGTGACCGATGTGCATATCGGGTTTGGTGGGATCGAAGCCTTGTTTTAGCCGGAGGGGTGTTCCACTCTGCAGGCGTGCTCGCAATTCACTTTCGACAATAATTTCGGCGACACCACGATGTAACAGATCAGACAGATCCATCTCAGACGCTCCCAATGCTTGATAGTGACTTCAAACGATGTTTATGCTAACAGGGTGCAGGCATCGTGTCAAGAGGGCTAGGGGTTTTTAAAGTGCTCAGTTTTTGGTCATGTTCACTAATGAACGTCGTTCCCACCCTTATGACGATCTCCGCCGCGATGCCGCTTACCCTGGTGTGCGGGCGGGCGGCTTGCGTTGGGCAGGAATGCCTAGATACGGCGGGCGGGTTGGGTGCCCTCCCTGACAATGGCGGCGGTGGAACCGCGCCTGTCACGGTAGCACAGCAGATGGGCGGGTTGAGAACCCGCCGATAATGCATGTACGCGCATGATCGGCGCACGACCATCAGCCTGACCGGAGACCATTGTTGGCAAGGGAAGTTGCGCATCTCTTCTCGTGGGGTGGACGGATTAGAAACCTACTCCTCTCACTTCTCTTTCCTATCCCCTCACAGGACCATTACTGGCTAGGGGAAGAACGTTGA
This sequence comes from Chloroflexus sp., assembly GCA_017743535.1. Taxonomy (GTDB): domain Bacteria; phylum Chloroflexota; class Chloroflexia; order Chloroflexales; family Chloroflexaceae; genus Chloroflexus. Next base: position 3,437 of record JAGHYT010000043.1, on the reverse strand, counting down.
AACGCTCTGTTATCATTTGGCTAATGCTGCTAACGCTGACTGTAATTGATCAGACAGTTCAACAGGATTGTCATCAACCCAGACAACGGTATTGGCACCTGCATCGCGGGCAGCGCTGGCGTTGGTTTCGTCTCTGACCAACGCAATCAGTGGCGTGGTTTGATTCAGTTCTTGCCAGAGGCGTATAATGTCTGGATTAAACTCGGCGACTAGGAGGGCGGGATGTGGATGATGGGCGAGCAGGCCCTGCGCTGCAATGTCATTGTCGGCGATCAGCAAGCGATACCCACGACTGTTTAACGTGCCCACGATGGTGCCGCGTGCAATATCGTTCTGGCAGATAATCAAAGCTTCAGGAGCATTGGTGCCTCGCCGATCTGTTAGCGGATTGGCGACGGTCTCTTCACTCCGCCGATCAATCTTATACGTACTGCCGGCAATCTGTTTGGCTGCTTGTTTAAGTTCGGCAGCGATCCGACTCATTTCATCCACACTGTGGAACATGCGGTTGTAGGTCGTTACCACGGCAATAGAAAGACTGATAATGCCAAACTGTCGCGTGATACCGTAGCGATCGGTTGCAACCAGGTAACCTCGTTGTAAATCGGCCTCGTCGTAGAGTGCGCGAATGCGTTGGTCGAAGACCTGGATAATGCGCTTACACAGCGCTTCAGGATCGGGGCCAAGATGAATAACAACAAAATCGTCACCGCCTATGTGACCAACGAAGTCATCGGGGGTAGTGTGCTCCTGTAAAATGCTGGCGACGAGATGAATGGCTTTATCACCACGGGCAAATCCGTAGACATCGTTAAAGGCCTTGAAGTTGTCTAGATCGATATACAGCAAGGCGAACCTCGCTTTTTGCTCAAGCTGGCGGTTGATTTCAGCTTCGATTGCCGCATTACCGGGTAAACCGGTCAATGGATTACGCAACGGTAATTGAGCGGCTCGCCGTAAATGGGAACGTACCCGCGCCAGTAATACCTCGCGGTCGTATGGTTTGGCAATGTAGTCGTCGGCGCCATTTTCCAATCCTTCAACGATCTTTGATGAATCGCTGAGGGCGGTAAGAATAATCATCGGCAAATGTGAGGTACGTGTGTCATTGCGAAGCTGTCGGATCGCCTCTAGTCCATCCATCAACGGCATCACCCGATCAACCAGGATGAGGTCGGGTGGTTGTTGCTGCGCGGCTTGAATGAGTTGATGCCCATTGTGTACTAGTTCGACTTCGTATCCCTCACTTACCAAAGTTTCGCGCAGGAGCATGCCTACATCTGGCTCGTCTTCAGCTACCAGGATACGAATTGGTAATGTCATGTCACGCTCCTACCGTATCGGATACATCTGCCATAGATGTGGTTCATGAAAATATTCTCGGACGCTTATAGAATACCATGCTCAAGAATGATTCGTGAAGAGATAAAAGGTTACGTTACTGTGTGCTGTAGCAGATCAGAAGGATCTCCATGTCCGAGAATTTTGTGCTATAATATACATCTTGCGTGGCACATGTTTTGCTGCGAAGTGTTAGTATTTGTGAAACGGAATACCATGAAGACTTTTGCTGAGTTGGGCCTGAGTGATGCGCTGGTAAGCACATTGAGCGGGCTTGGCTACGACGAACCAACACCCATTCAGGCGCAAGCTATTCCATTGTTACTTGCCGGTCGTGATGTAATCGCTCAGGCTCAGACCGGCACTGGGAAGACGGCAGCATTTGCGCTGCCAATGATTGAACGGGTGACCGATCAGCCGGTCGTGCAGGCGCTGGTTTTGGCGCCGACACGCGAGCTGGCTGTACAGGTGGCAGAGGCCATTCATCGTTATGGTCGCCACCGAGCATTACGAGTCCTGCCAATTTACGGTGGGCAACCGATTGAGCGGCAGTTGCGCGGATTATCCCAGGGAGTGCAGGTTGTGGTTGGTACGCCGGGGCGGGTCCTTGATCACCTGCGGCGTGGCTCGTTGCGGTTTGACCATCTGCGAATGGTCGTGCTGGACGAAGCTGATGAGATGCTAGATATGGGTTTTGCCGAGGAATTAGAGGCGATCTTACAAATGGCACCCACCGAACGCCAGACAGCCCTCTTCTCGGCAACATTGCCACCGGCAGTTCAGCATCTCACACTCCGCTATACACGTCAGCCGGTACGTGTTAGCATTGCGGCCGAGCAGTTGACAACACCTCGTATTCGGCAGATTTATTACGAGGTTCTTGCCCGTGACAAGCTCGATGCTCTCTGCCGCGTACTCGATGTCGAGATGCCTCGGCTAGCAATTGTGTTTTGCCGTACCCGACAGGAAGTCGATGAGATTGGTGAACGGCTCCAGGGGCGCGGTTATGCGGCCGAGTCGCTCCATGGTGATCTGAGTCAGGCCGTGCGAGATCGGGTGATGCGCCGCTTCCGTGAGGGACAGCTCGATGTCCTCGTTGCAACCGATGTTGCTGCCCGTGGGCTTGACATCGCCGAGGTCAGTCATGTGATCAACTACGATGTGCCGACTGACCCCGAAAGCTATGTCCATCGTATTGGCCGTACCGGTCGCGCCGGTCGCGATGGAGTAGCCATCACTTTTATTACTCCGCGCGAGCGTCGTATGTTGCAGATTATCGAGCGGGTTACTCGGACTCGGATCGAACGCTGTCAGATGCCGACGCTGGCCGATGTGGCAGCTCGCCGACGTTCAGTTCTGTTCCAGCAGTTGCAGGCCGCAATAGCGCAAGCAGGTCTGGCAACCTATATGAAACTGGCTGATGAGTTAGCAGCCACAAGCGATATGCGTGCCGTGGCCGCGGCGGCGTTGAAGTTGCTTCTGAACGAAGACGAAACCGAGCAGGTCGATACCATTACCCGACTCGAACCGACACCGCCAGAGCGTTCGCAACGTGCAGAGCGGACATCCCGTGCTCAGCGGGGTAAACCCGATCCTGAGCGGGCAGAACGAGGGATGGCGCGGTTGCAAATCAATCTCGGTCGCAACGATCAGATTCGTCCGGCTGATATTGTCGGAGCAATTGCTAATGAAGCCGGTTTGCCGGGTCGCAGTATTGGTATGATTGAGGTGCGGGCACGCACCAGTATCGTTGAAGTTCCGCGACGGGATGCTCAACACGTTCTTCAGGCGCTGAACCGTACTACGTTGCGTGGTCAACGGGTACGCGCCATACTGCTTACTGAATCGGCAGTTGCTGCGTGATGTTTCGGTGGGGTGAGGGGTGTCAGGTGTGCTACTGAGAGCCTGATCAAGAACCTAGCTTTCTCATTGGGCACGTACTGTACCTGCGCAACTATTACGTGAGGGAATGCTCAACATGCTTTCGCGCTGGCCGCGCTGCGTCCCCTCTTCCGCTCCCCGCGTGGGAGCTTGAAAGGGAGTAAGGGGGAGCCGACCGACCCCCTTCCTCGCCTTTTGTGGGAGGGGAAGGGGGT
>JAGHYT010000218.1:0-4424 GCA_017743535.1 Chloroflexus sp. | reverse complement strand
GCGTTGCATCCTGCCGCCGAACCGTCTATAATCTGAACAGCAGAGATACAAGGCATACTGGCAACTCAGGAGAAGGCCGTGTCAGGCGAAGCATTACACCAGCGGATCACTGCCACCATTCAATCATACCGCGAAGAGATCGAACGTACCCGCCGCGAAATAAACGAGGTCGAGTCATTGCTACGCCAGAATATGGCAGAGGTCGACCGGCTGGCAATGCGCGAAACTGCCATCGCTAATCGAGTGCGCGACCTCGATGTGAACCTGGAGCGCTACGAAAAGACCGACATCAAGACCTTCTACACAACGTTTATCGAACTTCAGATGCGCTTGCAGACGATGCGAGCACAAGTTGAACAATTGCAGAATCGTCGTGAAACCCTGCGCAACCGGCAGAATCTGCTCAGCGATGTCGTTGAACTGCTCGAACAGGCAGCGGTAGAACTAGAGCGCAGCGCGAAATTGGCTGATCTGCCATTCGATCCGCAGACAATGATTGCCAACATCATCCAATCGCAAGAGAGCGAACGGCTGCGTATTTCGCTTCAGATGCACGACGGCCCGGCTCAAGCGATGAGCAATCTGGTCTTACGGGCCGAAATCTGCCAGCGACTACTTGATCGCGACCTGGATCAGGCCCGGGCCGAGCTGGTTGCCCTGAAAAACGCCGTGAACAACACCCTCCAGGAGACACGCAAATTCATCTTTGATCTCCGTCCGATGACCCTCGATGATCTTGGGTTGGTACCGACTCTGCGCAGGTACGTCGCTCAGGTTTCAGAAAAACACAAAATTGATATTAACTTGATGGTGCAAAACCTCGATCAGCGCCTCCCTAGTCACTACGAAGTCACCATTTTCCGGTTCATTCAAGAAGCGATCAACAACATCGTGCGGCATTCTGGCGCCACGCAGGCGCGGGTTATGCTTGAGCAGAGTGACAACACCCTACAAATTTTGATTGAAGACAACGGTAGCGGCTTTGCGGTCAAAGAAGCGATTGCCAGTGCAGGAACGCGTAAGAACATGGGACTAGCGAACATGCGCCAGCAGATCGAGGTCTTGTTACAGGGCGAATTTGGGATTGAGAGCACCATTGGGCGTGGAACACGGGTCGCGGCGACGATTCCGGTGCCGTGAGAACATCTTGAACGTAATGTACTGATTTCTACAGATCAGACTTAGAGTCTATCCGAAACATCTTGCTTTGGGAGATGACGACCATTGAATGTTGCCCTCTTGTCGGATCAGCAAGTGTGGGAAAGCGTCATTTCCCATGATTTGAGATCACCTCCGGGCACCAATCGTCAACATTGGTCATTCGACAATCGTAGGGTGAGGTGATGACTTGTCCATGATCCAGACGGCGTCGTGCCCAACACACCCCTACATCTGATACTGCCAGAGAATCGTTCACCCGTGCATCCCGTCAGGTCGTCTTCAGCGACGTCAGCGCGCTCCCGCTGCAACGGTTCCTGAGTCGTCATACTCGTGAATTGTGATGCATCTGTCAACAGGTTTCATCCGTCACAAATAGACCGCAAGTTTTTCGGATACACTATTATTCATCACACGCTCAGGGTTTGGCTATTTTCCTCGACTACTATAGCATAGAACAGAGGAATAAGGAGTGATACACCACCATACTTTATTCAGACATGTTTATTGAGCTTAGCGACTTCACATGTTTGTGAAATGATCTACTTTGACAGATTGTAGTAATCTCTAACATAATCAATCAAAACCTAACAAAATATTCATCCACATATAGTACAAAAGTACTTTTTAGTACCGATCTACCTGTGCGCCGGTACCACTCAAAATTAGTACTCTCAGGCTATTGGCAATTCCAAATAGATGCTCTATACTACGGAGCGTGGAGATGTTCCACAGTATAGTTTAACAGCACTAGTATTCAGGAGGAACACAATGCTTCGCAGCTTTTTCGCCAAGGAAGAGGGCCAGGGTCTAGTCGAGTACGCACTCATCCTCGTTCTGATCGCAGTGGTTGTTATCGGTGCTTTGTCGCTGCTTGGTCAGAATATCTCCGACCTCTTCAACCAACTGGCTGGCACTATTAACCCTTAATTTGCTACGAAACTGTGCTCATCACGCCTGGCCGATATAGCCAGGCGTGATACTTTTTGTTACACTCGCCTATACAGGCATCGTCTGTGTAGAAGAGCACAAGCAGCTTTGGGGTAACTCCCTTAGAGAGCGATGGCATGCACATTGTGGATATAGCGGCCAGATTTAGCGCAGGGTAGTGTACCACTCAGTGTAAAGCTCTTGAAAACTCTTGCCGTAGATGCCACGATAATCAGCCGAACCAGGCGCTCGTCCCCGACCATTTGCATACAGTTCGTTAAACTTGTCCCAGCCGTAGGTGTGAGCCAGGTAATCGACAAAGCCAGCCCACATTTCGTAGGCAGCCATTGAATTGGCACTGTTGGCGAGTGCTGCTAGATTCCCCCGATAACCAGCCTGGTACAACTCACGGGCACGAGCCTGGAACGATGAGGACTCCGAGAGGCTCAGCCAGTATTCACCAGAAATCCAGGTAGCCAACCCTTCGAGCAACACCAGATCAGCTCGCGCCTGTGCTTCACGGCCGTATGCCTCAGCCTGCAAGGCGTGCGCTAATTCATGCGTCAAAATCACTAACGCATGGTAAGGATCTTCGTCAGATCGATAGAAGATACGAATATTTGTCCGGTCGTGGGTATACGCAATGCCGCGAGTATCATGGGTTGGCGCCAACACCGGATTGTAGAAGCCGACCGAGACCCGCTCGGTGAGTTGCACATCAAACCGGCGCTGCAAATATCCCAGCGCATATTCAGCTTTCACGGCGATGTCGAGCACCTGATCGGCGCTGAATGTGCCACGCCCCACGTAAAAATCAAGACGCCGACCAGCGTAGACAAACTCACCCGGCAAGACCGGCCCACGTCCGGGTAAGAAACTGGTGGGCGCAACTTTCACTTCATACGACTCAATAAATTCACGGCGAGCTAAGGTTGGGGTGAGGGTTGGTAACGGCTGGGGTGATGGGGTCGGCGTTGCAGAAGCGGTAGGTACTGCCGTAGCAGTTTCTAATGGCGATAGTGCCACCGCCCTTAATGTTGGTGGCGGAGCAGGCGGTGTGGCTGCCATTAATGCTACCAACAGTAATAGTGCCAGCACGGGCATCAGCGCAAACAAAGCGCGTTGCGGATGTTCCACACTCTTCTCTCCTGGGAAGCGCAACCGGGCGCCAGGGCTGTCTCGCGTCATGTTCGCTACGCTTATACCACCCCATGGCGCTGTGTGTCAAGTGAATAGAGGTGCGTATGGCCGCCGACACCTTCACTTGACACATGTTCGCTCCGCATGTAGAAGAGGATTGAGGTAGATTTCCAACAACCCTCGATTGCGTGCTGATGCGCTAAGCGATGGCATCCAGTCATACATCGCGAGTGCTGACCAGACACCCCTGATCCTGACCGCGCTCTCAGGCAACTGGCGACGCGGGTTTAGAACCCGCCATGATAATGGACTAAGCACGGACCAGACGTCCTCAATCCTGCCCGTGCTCCAAGTTCACAACTACCACTGCCCGGAATTATCAGGACGTGATTGTCTCATCAACTGGCGCGATCTCGATCCAAGCGCGTTCAGTACCCCGAATGTTCATGAAAAAATCGAACATCGCCTTCATCAAGCCATATTTTTCATCGAGCGCCTCGCGTGCAATCTTAGCCTCGTCTGGGCCGAGGATGCGAGCTCGTGCCGGTACGGTTGGCCCTAGCGGCTTACCGGCCCGATCAGATGGCCCGATCTCGACTCGGGGATTGTTACGGATCCGCTTGACTTTACCGGCGTTAGCGGTGGTCATAACATAAATCTTGCCGTTCCGTTCCGCAAACCAAACCGGCGTTACGACCGGCTGACCATTTTTGCGGAAGGTGATCAAATTTGCATATTCCTGCCGATGAAGATTCGCAAAGTAAGGCGTTGTTTGCTCTGCCACACATGCCTCCAGCGTGATAAAAAAAGTTCCTCTTTAGTAATATAACAGTAATATAACCCAGATTACTCTGAAAGGAAGAACGATTTTAAGGTGCGGCAGGAAAGACGCCGATCACGCTCGCGATGTTTGCAATAGTATCTGAAGATAAGCCTACGACTCGAGAGCGCAGGCCGCCGGTCCGTTTCCCGTGACAGCCGCAACAGGATCGGCGCCCGTCTCAGAAGCACGCCATTTGGATGGTCGAGAAACCCACCGCTAAGGTTGGGGATCGGGCAGGGATATGCGGGGATGTCAATGCTAAGTGCCGGTACGCGGGCCGCCGCCCCGCCTGGGTGAGTACCTCGCCTGGGTGCGCGGGCCTCCGGCCCGCATGAGTAAGTACCTCGCCTGGGTGCGCGGACCTCCACCCCGC
>JAGHYT010000217.1:0-4441 GCA_017743535.1 Chloroflexus sp. | reverse complement strand
AAAAGATCGTGATCGCACCGGTAATCGTTGCAAAGGAACTTACCAGGTCTTGCTGAGTCACGATGGTAAAGTTGTTGTCTTGATAGGTCAGACCATTCCGTTGGCGTAACAGCGCCGTCACCTGATCGATCAGATCATCAATACTATTTTCATCACGGGCTTGGATGTAGACGACCGTTACATCAACGCGCCGTGTTACATTTTGTGGCGGTGGGAAGAGCCGGTCTTGAGCAGTGGTAAGCGGTACGAAAATCTGGTCATCTTCATTTGAGGCGAAACTCCCACCCCGTTCGGCCATCACACCGATCACTTGAAAGCCAATCCCGTTGATCCGAATCCGTTGCCCAATGGGATCGGTGCCATTGGGGAAGAGCCGCTGGGCAACCCGATGACCTAAGACCGCCTCGCGTGAACGTAACTCAAGCGCTCGTTCGTCGAAGAAGCTCCCTACGGCGACTCGTGCATTCCGTACCTGTAAATAATTGGCGCTTACACCGGCAATCAGGGCATCGTAGCTGGCTCCACCATAGGTAGTCAGGGCACGCCGACTGAACTCAGCACAGACTGCGGCAACTGCCGGTACGTTCAGCGGATCGGCGATTGCGGCGATGTCTTCATTGGTCAGGCGTGGTGGTACGCGACGATTCGTTTCCGGATCGTTGGTACCGGCAAACAAGAAGACTAGATTGCTGCCCAGCCCTTGTAACTCGCTGGTTACCAGGGTTTGAATCGCACCACCCAATGCTAGTAGGGCAATCACTGCACCAACCCCAATAATGATACCGAGCATGGTCAGGATGGCGCGCAATTTATTGGCCAGCAGACTATCAAAAGCAATCCGTAATGCTTCGATCAGATTTAGCATAGCCTGCTCCATGTATCTCAGCGATTGCGAACACCGGGAGGCGGGCCGCTGAAGAGATTAAAGCGCGCATCTACCCCTGGCACATAGATACAACTGTTTTCATCGATATTTCCTGCAATGATCTCGATGATCTGCTCGTTGCTCAAGCCAGTTTGCACCGCCACTGCCTGTATAGCCGGTTGTAATGGACGTTGGGTAATATCGAGATTACATAATGTTGGATCAATCGTCACATCAACAAAGAACTGCCCCCTTTCCGCACGGATGGCCCGTCGAGGCACGACCAGCGTTTCGCTCTTTTCGGCCACGATAATATCGGCGCTGGCCGACATACCCGGGCGCACTGCCGCTGGTGGATTGTCGGTAACGATTCGCACCGTGTAAGCGGTTACCCCCGATTGCACAATTGAGAGCGGATTAATACGTGCGATAGTCCCGCGCAGATCGAGGTTAGGTAGAGCGTCAAGCACCAGTATGACCGGCTGACCAACGGTAATCTGGGCAACATCGATCTCGTCAACAGTAACATCAACATAATATCTACTGAGATCGGCCAGTACCACCGCCGGTCGTGCTGCGTTGTACAATTCACCCACCTCAAGATTGACTTCGGCCACTACACCGGCAATTGGCGCGACCAGCGTTGCCCGTTCAAGGGCAAGCTGTGCTTGTGCTAGACTGGCCCGCGCACTGGCAACCTGCGCCTCGGCGCTGGCCAGATCGGCTTCGCTGGGTGGCGAGGTAATGCGTTTGAGATTAGCCTGAGCGTTGGCGACTGCGGCATTAGCGGCAGCCAGGCTACCGGCTCGTTGATCGCCGAGCAATTTATTCAGGTTAGCCTCGGCTTGGGCTAACTGTGCCCTTGCTGCGGCAACCTGATCGGTATCGGCACCGGCGAGGATGCGCTCGAGATTGGCTTGTGCGCTACGCAACTGCGCTTCAGCCTGAGCAATCCCGGTGATTTCGGCCTGCACTGCCTGATCGTAGGCAACCTTTGCCTGTCGCATCTGCTCTTCAGCATTCTGCACTGCCCGCAGCGCAGCCGCTTCGTTGTCAAGTGCAGATTGCGGCAGCGACTGGCCGAATCTTGCCAGTTGTTGCTCACGTTCACGATTATCGTTATAAATCCGACTGTACTCTGCCTGACGGTCGCGCAGTGCATTTGCTGCCTGCAACAACTGCGACTCGGCCCGCGTCTTGGCCGCCGAGAGCGAGTCGCGTTGTGCTTGCAATGCTGCGGCTGCCTGGTCAACTTGGGCCTGAGCCTGTGCCACCTCGCTAGCCTTTGGCCCGCCCAACAAGCGTGCAAGATTAGCCCGGGCCTGCTCGACCTGGGCGCGGGCCGCTTCCAGGTCTTTCTCGGTTACATTACCGGTTGTCTGGCGCAATTGGGCCTGGGCCTGAGCCAGTTGTGCCTCAGCCGCAGCTACCTCGGCTTCACTCGGCCCGGCCCGCAATCGATCGAGATTTGCCTGGGCCTGAGCCAGTTGTGCTGCCGCCTGTTCAACCCGCAGTTCGAGATCACGTGTATCGAGACGGGCTAACGCCTGACCGGCAGTGACCTGATCACCGACCTGTACCAATACCTCTCTGATCAGGCCACTACTGGTAAATGCGAGATCGAGCACCTGTTGCGGTTGAATTGAACCACTAGCATTCACCGTCGCTTGAATCGGACTACGCTGCGGACGAGTCAGTGCATAGTTAAGCCGCAGATTGGTCGGTTGACCACGATTAAACACAAACGTCCCGGCAACAATACCACCAATAATGAGGAGAATGCCAATACCCCACCAAAACCGCGATGTTCGACGACGAGGACGTGATGACTGAGCCATGATACAGCCTCAAATTGCTTTTATCCACAACACAAACGACCCATCAGCAGTACGTTGTAATGCTGACGCTATCCATCATAATACGATATGACGAAACAGAACATTGAAAGGTTGCCGGTGAAAATTACGTAGGACGGTCGAGTGATGAATTGACCTGCCCGGGCAGATGTTGTTCAGAGTCGCGGCTGCTGATCAACTCATTGATACCATCAAGAAGGAGTTGGAGCAGGTGTTCGAGGTCACGCAATTGCTCCAGGCTAAATCGAGATAGAATACGATCCATATCGGCACGTCGTGCCTCTTCAACCAACGCCAGCCGCTGTTCGCCCTGGCGTGTCAGCATTACCTGAACAACCCGTCGATCTTCAGCATCGCGCACGCGCCCAACCAGATGTTCATCAATCAAGCGATCAACGATACCGGTTAGCGTTCCCGCCGACTGCTGGGTAATCTCGGCCAGATCACTCATCCGACAAAGACCAGCTTCTCGAATTGCAAACAGCGTTACCATCTGTGGCAAAGTCAAGTTAATGTCAGGTCTGCTAAGCGTTTGCAACAACTGCTTCTGGCTCTGCCACGTGATCTGACGCACTATATCGTCAATAACATCAGCATGATGGGAACGGGCCGCTTGTTCATCCATGCGTCGCCTCACAAGCAATTATACCGAGAATGCGAATTATTTCAGCCACAAATATTTAAACCTCTGACAACCATCGTACCCGATAGTTGCAAGAATGTCAATGTCTTGCACAGGCAATATCCTGATTTGTTGATGGTGTGTAGCTAGAGGAGGGAGGGGGAGAGTCGCAACTTTCTTACGTTCCCTCTTCCTCTCCCCCAAGGGGAGAGGAAGGGGCCAGAGGGAAGGTGAAGGCTGCCAGGTGTGCTCTGTAGGCCAGGTGCTGTAACCGCTGCGACTCGTGATGTCGTGGGCAACGCGAAGGCCTTGGCTCACGTATAGGTGCACTATCAGGGGCAGGTTGAGAACCCGTCTCTCCTGTACACTGACGGACGTTATCAGCACACCTGCGAGGGGCCTGGCTACAGACCAAGGTCGGAACATAACCCTGCCGTTGCTGCGCATGTTTCTGTGCTCGTTTCGTGTTCCAATACCTGCGCTCCGAACCGCTGTTGGGTAATATGAAAACGTCGAAAAGCCTTATCTCACGCACTATGCGATCAGGTTTTCAGTTCCTCGCTCACTGCTCCTTACCCCTCACTCACACCGCCATTTCTGTGGTACCCTTCGTAACGGCAAGAGATTGTGCAAGACGGAGGGTAATCAATGACTATGAACGATATGACACAACTGGCAGCATTGGGACCGCTCGATGGTCGTTACCGCAATGATGTATCAGTCCTGGCCAGCTTTTTCAGCGAAGCGGCTCTCTTTCGCTATCGGGTGCGGGTGGAAGTCGAATACCTGATCTTTCTCTCGCGTGCCCGCGGCATCCATTTCGTGCCACCGCTTACGCCGCCACAACAGGCTGCATTACGAGCGCTATACCGACAGTTCAGTGATGAAGATGCCCTGGCGATTGCAGCCTGGGATCGGCGAGTAAATCACGATGTGAAAGCGGTTGAATACTGGTTGCGCGAACGATTGACCGCCCTCGGTTTAACCGGTCATCTTGAGGCCGTTCACTTTGCGCTTACTTCAGAAGATGTCAACAATTTAGCATATTCATTGATGGTGAAAGAGGCGCGTGAGTTGGTCTTGCTGCCGGCCCTCGAA
>JAGHYT010000042.1:0-31484 GCA_017743535.1 Chloroflexus sp. | reverse complement strand
CCGAGGAAGGTGGCCGCTTGCCGCGTGCCCAGGTCGCTGCTCAGCTTCGCCACAAACGCATCACGGAAGCCGTCGAGCGTCGCATCATACGCCCCTGCCGTGGTGGGGAAGTCGGACGAATACGTCTCCCCGCCACCAGGATATTCCCCTGCCCGTCAACCTTCAACGCGGTTGCCCGATCCTCCCCTGATCTTCCTCCTGGCCCTCCCAGAAACGTGCTCGCTGCCAACAAGTGGGCCGCACTACTGGAGCTAAGAGTTGGCCGGTGCACTCCAATCATCTCGGTCAGGGCGATGGGGGCACCTACACTGTGCGCTCCGATCATCGTTGGTCTCACCTGGTGCAGCCGCTCATTCCCGCCGGCAAACTCTAGCAGCGGCAAGGAGAGATATCGCTCCCCCACCTGCACCTCGACGCCGGCGCTCCCTACCCCCACGACCGTCGCCCCCTCAATCTCCAACCGGATGCGCGTGAGGTCGGGCTGTCCGGTCGGCAAGGCCCGGATGCGCAGCCGCCCCTCCGCAACCGTCAGCGCCAACGTAAGCTGGGGGACGACCCCCTTGAGCTGCACCTCCGTCCACACCGGCACCTTCGTCTGCCAGCGTGACGGGTCGTTACCGGTCAGAAACGACACGTGCGTTGCCAGCGGGCCGGTGAGTACAACTTGCGGGGTAGGTGTGTAGCCCTCGCTGACGAACTGTAGGGTAAGGGGTGGGAAGTCGTTAACCTTCAGGTGTAAGCGACCATCGTGTCCGACCCCCAACTGCGCTTCACGGGCCAGCATCACTGCCGCCAGCTCCGAGGCGAACTGGCCCCGATTTTCGATGAAGAAGTTTTGATCAGCCCGTGCATAAGGTAAAGCGGGTTCTGCCGTAGTCGGGAAGGGGAGATTGAGGCGTACTGCTACCGGTTGAACCAGACTAAGCAAAAGGCACATAAGGAGGCTCATAAGACCGAATAACCAGCTTAGACGTACAGACGGAACAGGGACAAAGGAGCGTGGGTACGTGGTGATCATTGGGTGTTCTCCACTGTTGGGAATATGACATCAGGACAAAGTGAGACCCTCCAAATGTTACCAAGCGAAGGAAAAAGTTTCACGTTACTTCACTTATGATGCCTAACATCTAGTATAAACTTTACAGGCTTGTCAAGAGGGAAATGTGGCACGAAGGGCTGTGCAGAGGGAGCAGGCTTTGGTGATGTTTCCTAATCGGTACCTTTCACACGTCTTCCAAGTTCCGTCCGCATAGGTTGCTGGGAGCACGGGCCGCCGATCTCCATGCTGCGGTGGCAGCCATGGCCCTGCGCCCGTCGCAGGGGCACACCTGCCGGGCGGGTTGGGAACCTGCCCCTACACTGCGCGCACCCGCATCATCGGCGTGCGTCTGGAGGCCTGAACTTAGACTACCATCGGCACGGGCAGTAGCACGCTCTTACCCACACTGCGACCATGCTCTCGCTTCTCACGTTTCGCTCCTCCCTCCGCACTTCTACCGGGTCGGGTGAGAACTTTGATAGCATCAAACGTATATTGACGTGAGGGAACAAAAGTGCTATGATCGCGCAGTGAGCGTCAATGATGATGCGCAGGTTGATGCAGCATCGACCCTGCGTTCGACAGCCGACGGAACGCCGACTGCCGTGCGCGGTTAGCGTTCCGTCTTTCTTGTGATACGCACCAGAACAACATCCTAGTACCTGAGTAAGGAACCTGTGGCTATGTTCGCCCAGATTAAGCGCATTCTGGTTGGCAGACCAATTGCGACCGAACAGCAACATCACGAGCGTCTCAACAAAGCAACTGCGCTCGCCGTCTTCTCCTCTGATGCGCTTTCCTCTGTCTCGTATGCCACAGAAGCGATCCTCACCATCCTTGTATTGGGGGGCAGCGCTGCACTTGGACTTTCGCTACCAATTGCGGCAGCGATTGCCGGCTTACTCCTGATCGTTGGCTTTTCCTACCGGCAGACTATTCATGCCTACCCGCAAGGTGGCGGTGGCTATATCGTCACCCGTGACAATCTAGGTGATCTACCAGGGTTGGTTGCTGCTGGCGCCCTCCTCATCGACTATGTGCTGACGGTAGCCGTGAGTATTTCAGCCGGAGTCGCTGCAATTACCTCGCTGGCAACCAACTGGGGATTTCCCGCCTTACGCGATCATGCCGTAGAAATTGCCCTGGTCTGTATCTTAATCGTCACTATTGCGAATTTGCGTGGGGCAAAGGAAAGTGGCTTCATCTTCTCGGTACCAACATACGCATTTATCAGCGGGATTCTACTGATGATTGGGGTGGGGATCGTCCATGATCTGCTCTACGGCGCCGAACCGGTACAGCATTCGATTGATCCTAACATTCCCCTGACAGGCGAAGTAGTATCGCTCTGGCTCATTTTGCGCGCCTTTGCCGCAGGGTGTACCGCACTGACTGGGATTGAGGCGATTAGCGATGGTGTGCAGGCATTTAAACCACCGGAGTCAAGAAACGCTGCGATCACACTGACCTGGATGGTTAGCTTGCTGGTAACGATGTTTCTCGGCATTACCTGGCTGGCTTACGCCCATCAACTGTACCGAACGAGTTCACTCACGAGACTATCGTCTCACAAATTGCGCGTACAGTTTTCGGGGTTGGCCCACTGTACGTCTTCATTCAGATAGCTACAGCGCTGATCCTGGTGTTGGCAGCGAACACTGCTTTTGCCGATTTTCCGCGCCTGGCATCCTTTTTGTCACGCGACCGATTCCTTCCCCGTCAGTTTTCTTCGCGCGGAGATCGGTTAGTCTTCTCAAACGGCATTCTGATGCTAGGCTTTTGCTCGGCGATCCTGGTCATGATTTTCCGCGCCAACGAGATCGCAATGCTACCGCTGTACGCTGTCGGTGTTTTCACGTCCTTTACGCTCTCGCAATCGGGCATGGTACGCCGACATATTCGCCGCAAGCAACCAGGCTGGCAATACAGCGCACTGATCAATGGAATTGGAGCCACGCTTACCGGGATTGTGTTGATCATTCTGATGGTTACCAAATTTACCCATGGAGCGTGGATGGTTATCACGGCCATTCCGTTGCTGGTGTTCATGTTTCGGGCGATCAACCAGCATTACCAGCGAGTAGCTGAACAACTATCCCTGAGTGGAGCTATCTTACCGCCCGAACTGCGCCGGCATACTGCAATTGTACTGGTCAGTGGTATTCATCGAGGGGTATTGCCTGCTTTACAATACGCTCGCTCTATCGCCCCGGATAATGTTACTGCTGTCTACGTTGATCTTGACCCCGCGAAGCTACCGAAAAACTTCGGACCCGTTGGCACCAATGGGGCTGCGAGATACCATTAGTGGTGCTTGAATCGCCTTACCGTTCGTTGATCAACCCGATCTTACGCTACCTTGAAGAGGTCGAGACGCGCTACGGCGATGATGTGATCACCGTGATCCTGCCCGAATTTGTCCCGGCCCGCTGGTGGGAGCATTTACTGCATAACCAGACCGGTCTGTTGATCAAGACCGCGTTACGTCTACGTGGGACAGTGGTGACCAGTGTGCCATACCGATTGGAACGCTAGCCGCTGATCCGCTTACGACCGATCGGGTACAGTTGCCATGCGCCGGGCAATCTGTGCTCGATCAGGAAGAGCTGCGTCTCCAGGCCCTTCAACAACACATGCTGCTGCTGCGGCGGCAAAACGAGCCGCCTGAAATGGATCACCGGTTTCCCAGAGACGAATGAGAAAAGCCGTGGTGAAGACGTCACCAGCACCGGTTGGATCATCTTCTTGCGCCGGAAATGCTGCAATGTGGTGCGGTCTGCTATACACAAACATGGTTGCACCTGCTGCACCGTGGGTAACAATGCCTATCGGCACCAGACGAGCGTAATGAGCCGCCAATTCAGTATCACCACCAACATCTTCGCTGCTCAACGTCAGCACATGCACACGCGACAGATCGGTCGGTGTTGGTCGCCAGCGCCGAGGGCGAATCCGCGACGGTAAATCGGCCTCCCAATCGCGCAACCAGCCCTGGGCTGTAGCACCGATCAATGCACCGGCAAAGGATGCAGCCAGAGCTGGCGTGCATTCGTGCAAGACTGGCCCCAGTAATACAATGGGCGCAGTACGCCACACTCGTGGCAACACAGCCTCGGTAATGGGTGGCGCAATAGCATGCAACCACTGCTGTCGTCCAGCAGATGTGTAGCGATTCTCAAAGGTAGAACTGACCATTGCAGGTACGCTGATCCAGGCAATCCCCGGTGGGGCAGGTTCAACACTGGCGGTCACAATAGCTGCTCGTAGTCCCAACCGTTGTGCCAGCAAGGCAGCAAAACGCGCTGTACCACCCGAGGTTGAGGTGTTGTCTGGCAACAGATCGCGAGTAACGTGACCAATAGCAACAAAATCGATCATTGTGAAACGACTCCAACTCAGATATGTCTGAAAAATAATCCTTTTACTTTAGCCTCGTCGGTGTTATATGGACTGCTGAAGCCTGGCTTCAGCAGTATACTTGCAACTCTACGTTCCGAAGGGAATATTCAGACAAGTCTCGTTTGTTTGATACTTAATACGCAGAATTATAGCAGAGAGGAAAAGAGAGGGATGCACGCCAGTACACCTGACCGGCGCATCTACTTGAAGTTGCAACGGGTTCAGCACCTGTGCTGCGGAGCACGCCTGGCAGCCCTCACCTTCCCCCTGGCCCCCTTCCGCTCCCCACGGGGAGCGGAGGGGGGATATGGGGTGGCTGGTTAGAACGAACGTGAGCAATCCCTCACGCAATGGTTGCCCGGGCACGGGACGTGCCCGATGAGAAATCCGGGTTTCTGATCAGGCTCTTAGAGCCTATCCGAAATATCCTGTTGCAGAAGCAGATTGGTTGGGGCACAGCGGCGCTGCGCCTGTACATCAGGATACAATCGTGGGGATAAGGCGTCATCTTGTCCCACCAGGCAACTCCTGTGACATCAGATGATCGTTCATCGTATTCCATCCATCGACGAGTTTCATCTGTTAGACCGTGAGGCGATTATTCGGAAGGCTCCTATAGGATGCGGGCCAGAGGCCCGCGCTCCCAGGTATGCAGAATCGGCCATTGCATACGACCAGAAATTGAAAACCCCGAACGGATCTAGCTCTGTGCACTTACCTGTCGTAACCAGGGTAGGAGAATATCAAGAAAGGCTTTGGGCGTTTCATCGAAGGGGCAGTGACCGCTGTCGGGAATGATCTTGATCTCAGCGTGCGGGATCATGCGCTGCCTGATGATCTCGGCATGAGCCGGTGGGATCGAGCGATCTTCTGCACCCCAAATAAGTAAGGTGGGTTGCCGAATCTCACCCGGTGTCAGATCAAGCACCAGATTGGTAAACTCGCGACTGACTTTTAGGTACGATCCCGCTCCATAACGTCGTAGTGGGCCACTGAATGTTTCTACTAACTCAGGTGTAACACATTCCTTGCGATGGTACGCCGATAGCAGCCCTTGCCGTACCCCCCATCGATTCCCGAACACGCCAGCCAGTGCCTCACCAACAAACGGTGAGCCAATCGCGTCGAGCATCAGCCGATCAAAGGCACTCAACGGACGTGCCTGTAATTGGGCGCCTGAACTATTCACTAAAACCAGAACCTGGACTAGTTCGGGATAGGCACGAGCCAGTTGCGCACTGACCACGCCTCCCATCGAGTGCCCGATCACCACTGCTGGCTGACCAATAACGTCACGAATAAAGGCGGCTGCCTGCGCTGCCCAACGTTCACGACTTGGCCGTCCCGATGGGCGAGCAGAGTAGCCAAAATAGTAGAGGTCGATGGCATAAAGGGTATGCTCACTGGCGATGGGCCGCATTACCGGACGCCAGTGCTCTATCAGAGCACCATAGCCGTGGATCAAGAGCACCGGCAGCCCATGAACCGGTGATGATTTCCAGACCCGCATGAGGCCATCGGGACCTCTGTGGTATTCTTCGCGGATTTCAAACTTTCGCACTGTATCAGTCTCGGCTTGCATGACCATGATCTATCCTTCGCTTGCATAAACTATTAGAAACAGCAAATGTGGTTTGCATAATATCAGCATACCACGTTTGCAAATATTTTGCACAGATTTTTCCAAATCATTACTCGCGCAAACGGAGGGAAATGTCGCCCGATGTTGTCTCCACCTTCAGCATTGTTTGTCCTTGACCAAAGGTTTCCGTTAGCGAGCGTGCGCTAGCCTGTTGATCGGCAAATTGGGCCGGTAGACTGATCCGCCCACTCACGGTTGTAAAGTTTATCCGGGCATCGAGTGGTTTGTTGAGGGTAAGTTCAACATCGCCAGAGATGGTTACGATCTCTTGCTGTTCACTTGCCAGTTGGCCAGTGAAACGGATGTTGCCGCTGGTTGTTTCAACGCTTATCCGATTCGCTCCCTCGGCCTCGATAGTGACATCGCCGGAGATCGTGATGATGTGTGCAGTGGTATACCTGCCACGCAGCGCAACATCACCCTCGGTCGTTTCTACTTGCAAATCGGTAAATTGTCCAACCGCTTCCAGATCACCACTTACCGTCACGACACGCAGCGAACCATCGTGGTTACGCAACTCAATATCACCACTCGTTGTCTCAATAGTCAACTGACCATTCGTATCACTGGCAACTACATCACCGCTGATTGTTGTAATGGCACCGCCTGACACGACCTGTTGTAACGTCACATCGCCCGATACCAGCCCGACGTCAAAGGTCACACCGGCTGGGAGCGCTAATTCCAGGCGAGCATACGGATGACGACCGAAATGCCACATTATCTGAGGCTGATGACGCACATGCACGTACAGGGTATCACCACGCTGTTCAACCTCAATGGTTACCTGCGTTGCCGCTGCAGCCGCAGCCTGCGTTGCCCAACCGAAACCATGTCGCTCGCCACTCAAGATCACTTCTTCACCAGTGGTACCAGATAAGATCACCTGATCGTTGATACCTGTCACTTCAACCCGACTAACCGCAAAACGTTGGGCAGATATGCTCTCGGCAATACTAGCGCTGGCGAGATTAAGATTGATCCCGGCAATCGTACCGCGACTCAACAGTTCAAAAAGGAACCAGCTAAGACCAATCAGAATAAGCACAATACCGAGTAACCGCCTCCGTAGGAGTTGGCCGGGCAGAGACTCTGGTTGTGATGGTAGATCAGTTTGTTTCATCGGTTTTTCCTGTCCATCTTTCATCGTTTCTCTTTCACCCCATCCGACGTTGCGATCATAGCGAGAGTTGCAAATACGCCATGGCAAACAGCACGGCAGAGACCCATACCAGAAAACGCATGCTCGTCCATTATGCCAGTCACGGCACCGGTAAGGTTGAGAGCGCCAATGTGCTCATGCAGCAGGGCAACGGTTTTCTTTTCTACCGTATGATAAGAACCAAAAGAATCCGGCAACCTCGAAAAGCACCGGTTACGATGCTTCACCAGATAGGCTTTCGCATCGGGATTGCTGTGAATTAGAACGGAATTCCATCTCATTTTTAACGCTCTCATAGGGGCAACTTAGGCTAGAATACCTGTGAGGGTGTGTTTGCAAGCACCATTTTTGAGGATATAATCAGCGCATGCCTATTTTAATCGACGGTCACAATTTGATAGGCCAAATGACCGACATCAACCTCAGCGATCCGGATGATGAAGCAAAACTGGTTGCAAAGCTACGTCGCTATGCAGCCAAAAAACGTGGTCGCAGAATTGTAGTTGTGTTTGATGGAGGCGTGTACGGTCATCCGCAGAATCTCAACGGCTACGGGGTTGAGACACGGTTTGTCAAACCGCCGCAGAATGCTGACCAGGAATTGATTCGTCAGATTCGCGCCATTCGTCGCCGTGAAGAGTGGCTGGTAGTTTCATCAGATCGGGCAGTTGTCGGTGAAGCGCAGGCTCGTGGCATCCGAGTGATGTCAGCCCAAGAGTTTGCCCATCGCTTACAGATGCTTGATCAGCCTCGGGTGAATGCTCGTGATAAGCGTGGCGACCGCCCTCTTAGTAAAGCAGAGATCGAAGAGTGGCTCCGCTTCTTTGGAGTCGATGAGGACGAAGATACGCTCTACTACTAACGCTATGCTAGACCCAATTACCGAACAGAATCGTCGTTCCTGGAACGCTGTCGTACCGGTGCATAGCAGTCACCGCGCCGATGAAGCCACGTTTCTACGCAATGGGGGATCGACCCTGTTTCCTGAAGAAGTCGCACTGCTTGGCGATGTGCGTGGTTGTCGATTGCTGCACCTGCTCTGCAATACCGGCGCCGACAGTCTCTCGCTGGCAGCGCAGGGAGCAATCGTAACCGGCGTTGACCTCAGCGATGCGGCTATTACTCACGCACGAACATTAAGTGCTGCCAGTGGTATCCCAGCTACATTTGTTCAAGCCGATGTCTACGAATATCTGGCCAGCGCGACCGCAGCAAACCTGCAATTTGAGCGAATCTACGCCGGTTACGGGGTTATCTGCTGGCTACGCGACCTCGCTGCATTTGCCAATGGTGTTGCAGCGCTGCTTACTCGTGGTGGGCGCTTTGTGTTAATGGAGTTTCATCCGGTTTCAAACATGTTCACCCCTGATTGGCAACTGGCCTACGATTATCCACAGCACGGTCAGGCGTTAACCTTGCCAGGCGTCGGGGATTATGTTGGTGCCGCTGAAGGTGGGCTATCGCCATCGGGATTTTCACCCGGCATAAGCAATTTTGTTAACCCAGAACCCTGTACGCTCTACCGCTGGGGAGTAGGCGAGGTTGTGACCGCATTTGCTCAGGCTGGCTTACATATACGCGCATTCCATGAATACTGTTATGTCAATGGTGAGCGACCATTTATGCGAATGGTGGCGCGAGACGGGCGCCGTATGTTTCCCCCTGCCGACATACCGAACATCCCGCTGATGTACGGTCTGGCCGTAGAAAAGGACACTACTTATGCATGATTGGGGAATCGGACATGACCGCATTATTTTAAGTGGTATGCAATTTATCGGGTACCATGGCACACGTCCAGAGGAAAACCGGCTCGGTCAGCGATTTGTCGTGGATGTTGCGGTACAGCTCGATCTGCGTGAGGCAGGGCTGAACGACGAATTAAGCCAGACGGTTGATTACAGTCAGATCCATGATCGCGTTCGCGACATTGTTTGCGGCCCACCGTTTAAACTCACCGAGGCAGTTGCCGAACGGATCGCCACAGCCATTCTGCAAGATCATCCGTCGATTGTGGCAGTGGCTGTCCGGGTGACAAAGCCCGGAGTACGGTTAGGTGAGACCATCCTCGCCGGTTCAGTTGTAGAAATCGTGCGCCGAAGATGATGCGTCCTCGAGTTACGCTATGTTTTGCTCAAACACTTGACGGACGGGTTGCCGCCGTCGATGGTAGCTCACAGTGGATTAGCGGATCAGAGTCACTGCGCTTTTGTCACTATCTGCGGGCAAATAGTGATGCGATTATGGTCGGCATTGGCACGGTGCTGCGCGATAATCCACGGCTTACCACACGGCTGGTAGAGGGACCTGATCCGCTACGAGTTATTGTTGACAGCCATCTGCGCACGCCGCTTAACGCGGCTGTGATCCGCGACGGTGCGGCACGTGGTACGGTGCTGGCGTGTACCACAGCAGCAACCGCTGATCGACGCGCTGCGTTCCAGGCCTGTGGCGCAACCATCCTGACCCTCCCAGAAGCTGCTGGAGGTGGAGTCGATCTGGCTGCACTCCTTACCGCCCTGGGTGAACGAGGCATTGCTACGGTTATGGTCGAGGGTGGTTCACGAATCATCACCAGTCTGTTGCGCGCAAAACTGGTTGATGCCGTAGCAATCACGATTGCACCGTTAATTCTCGGCAGCGGGCCAACGGCGATTGGTGATCTAGGTATTCCGACGCTGAGTCAGGCATTGAAATTCGCCAATCCCACCTGGACACCATACGGGGTTGATGTTGTGCTTGAAGGGAAACTGGTGTACGAGAATGTGTGAGTAAATGAGGCCAACGAACGATCACTATGAGACCACTTACTGCACAAGCCATCTGGTTTACCGCACCGCATACTGTCAGCATCCGTGAGGAGACCGTACCACCACCCACAGCCGGCGAGGTGCGTATTGCCACCATTGCTTCGTTCATCAGCCACGGTACCGAACGGCTCGTCTATCGCGGCGAGGTCGAACCAACGCTTGCACTCGATCTGCCAACGCTGCGAGGTAGCTTTGCGTTTCCGATCAAATACGGTTACGCTATCGTTGGCAATGTAATCGATGTTGGGCCAGAGGTTGAGCATCTTCGGATCGGCGATCCGGTTGTTGCCTTACATCCTCATCAAACAATATTTACTATCCCTGCTCATCTGGTCAAACAACTACCTACCTCTCTCCCGCCAGAAGCTGGTGGATTCTACGCCAACGTCGAAACTGCGCTCACCATTTGCCACGATGCGGCTCCCCGTCTGGGCGAAACGGTTGTCGTTTTGGGGCAAGGTGTGGTTGGGTTACTGGTCACGCAACTCTTGCAGCGCGCCGGCGCCCACGTCATCGCCGTCGAACCCGACGACACCCGCCGCGCATTGGCAGAGCGATTCGGCGCTTTGACCCTCGCCTACGCCGATCAAACGACTATCGCCGACCTCACCGACGGTCGGGGGGCAGATATTGTGATTGAAGTCAGTGGCGCACCATCTGCACTACAACAGGCAATAGAGCTAACCGCCGTTGAGGGGTTGGTCGTGGTCGCATCGTGGTACGGCCAGAAACCGGTCACGCTCACGTTGGGTGGACACTTTCACCGTGGTCGGGTACGGTTGCGTTCCTCACAGGTTGGTCGGCTGGCTCCTGAAACGTATCCACGCTGGGACTATCATCGTCGTAGTCGCACGGTCATCGAACTGCTGCCGCAGTTACGTTTGACCGAACTTATCAGCCATCGGTTTCCATTTACACAGGCAGCGACAGCGTACACCTTGATCGATCAGGCACCGGCAGGTCTCGTGCAGGTGATGTTGCAGTATGAGTCGCTATAACTGCGGAACATCCACCCCAACCGCCTCCTCATAAAACAAAACATATCGAACAGAAGTGATAACAGACTATTTTGATGGCGAGCAGCATCAGAATGCCGGAGGAAAGGGCCAGTTCCTGCTGAGAAACATCTCTGAAAGGAGACCACTATGTACGAAGTCGGCATATCCGCACAGTTTGAAGCAGCTCACCGGTTAGAAGGCAACTTTGGTCCGGCTACTCGGATGCATGGCCATACGTATCGCATTGAAGCGATTGTCACCGGAAATCATCTGCATCCTGATGGAACACTGTTTGACATCACACGCCTGCAAGATGCGGTCAACGCAATCGTTGCCGATCTACACTACCGTGATCTGAGTACCGTTGAAGGTCTGCAACACATGAATACCACTGCCGAAAATGTTGCCCGATACTGCTGGGAACGGATTGCGCCGGCAGTCCGTGGTGTTGGCTTGCAAACCTTGACGGTGCGTATCTGGGAAAATCCACAGGCGTTTGCCAGTTACAGTGCCGCGCTGGAGAGATAGAGGGTATGACGCTAAACCTCGCCTTCCTTACCGTCGGTAATCCTGATCGCCGTACCGGTGGCTACCTGTACCACCGCGAAGTTTTTCGCCGCTGGCATGCATGGGGACAACCGGTTGATGAAATTGTGCTGGGGCCAGCAGATGTAGCCGGACAACTCGCGGCCAGGGCACAGGTGGGGCGCCGTATTGATCCAAGTCGCTACGATGTTCTAATCATTGATGCACTTGCCCGTGTGGTAGTTGCACCGTGGATCGATTCCTGGCGCACATACCGACCAATCGTCGCTCTCATCCACGAGCTACCTACGATTGCTGGCGCCAACGATCTATACGAATACGAATGGGAACGAACCCTGCTCCGCGCCGATGTCCTAGTTACCGTCAGTGATGAAGGTGCAATGGCCCTGATCGAGCGTGGCGCCGACCCAACCCGCATGTATATCGCATCTGGCGGTTGTGATCGTTTGCGAAACTTTATACCGACGAATCTGCCCCGTGAAACGCTGGTCATCTCTGTTGGGCAGTGGATACCGCGCAAAAACGTAGCCCACCTGGTGCGATCCTGGGACCAAATCGCGCCTACCACCTGGCGACTCGAATTGATTGGTGAAACTGATGCCGATCCTGACTACGCAACAGAAGTCTGGCAGGCAATACGACACTGCTCAGCACCGGTTATCGTGCGTGGTGTATTACCTGACGACAAGCTGGCCGAATGTTACGCCCGTGCAAGTATTTTCGCCCTGCCATCACGATTTGAGGGGTATGGCCTGGTCTTTGCCGAAGCGCTGGCGTGCGGCTTACCGGTCATTGCCGGCGCCGTTGGCCCCGTACCGACGCTGGTTGGCAACGGTGGCATCCTGGTACCGCCTGACGATGAACAGGCACTGGTGAACGCCTTGCGCACCGTTATGGCTGATCCGCTCCTACGTCAGCATCTGAGCGAGGCGGCCCAACAAAGGGCTGCCTCGTTACCGCGATGGGACGAAACTGCCCAACGGCTACTGACAGCCGTTACATACGCTTTTACACGCTAACCACAAAACCTAACAAAATGTTCATATTCTTTGCGAGACGCTAGCCCAAATGGTACAGTGGAGACGGCGTCAGCCTCGCACGCCTGTGACGATCAACTACAAGCTCAATAGGAGCCATCATCATGATCAAAATTGCCAGGATCATCATCGGCACCGCCCTGATTGTTTTGCTATCTGCCTGTGGTGGAGGAACAACCGGCAACACCTCACCCTCACCGACTGTCGAAGAGACGCGACCTACCCGCACCCCACGACCAGCCACTAGCAATCCCTCTCCGACCGCCAATCCGTCACCCGCTGCTCTACCCACGACCGCTAGTGTTGGCGCTTCCGAACGTCCACCCGTTATCAACACCCAAACCGACTTCCGTGGCCTGGGGAACGTCCAGGTTGAGATGAACATGGCAGGTGTTGCGAGAGAGGAAGGCAAACCAGAGGAGCCTTTTAACCTTCTGATACGTCAGATCATCCTCGAAAACGGGGATCGGAGTCTCACGATCGAAAGCACATCAGCCGATAGTCGTCTCGTTCGTATCACCACTATACAAATCGGTGGCGAAACGTACCAGTATTCAGAAGAAGGAAGTCAACAATTCTGTTTCTCAATGGGGAGCATGGCAGACCTGTTTGAGGGGAGTATGCTCACACCTGATCAACTGATCGGCAATCTGGAGAGTGCACAGCTCGTTGAACGCGGTGTCCAGGTGAACGGTTTTACGACCGATCGCTACACCTTCTCCGTTAAAGAACAAACGGCGAATTACCAGGGTGAAGCGAAAGGCGAGATTTGGGCAGCGAGCAATCCGGCGATTGTGGTACGCCATGTCGGTAAATTAATCGGCACGATTACCGGCATTGTCGAAGAAGATGGCACCGCACCTCTCCCGAGCCAATTAGGTAATCTGCGCTGGGAGTACAATGTTACCAGACTGGCAGCCAACACCACGCTTACATTACCTGAAGCTTGTGCGCAGCAACAAGCTGCTAGCGCCGACATTCCGTTTCCGCCGAACGTGAGCAATCAGGTGCGCATGGGAGACCTGATCAGCTTTGAAACAACCGACTCACCAAAAAACGTCGCAACCTTCTATCAGACTGAGATGGAAGCAAAGGGCTGGCGCACTGGCAATACCAGTCAGTATGACAACACCTACTTGCTTACATTCACCAAAGACGGACGTGAGGCCTCGATCACGATCTCGGTCATTGATAACAAGACGACGGTGATTATCACCATCAGCTCATCGTGAGGGGGTATAGGGGCAATAGTACACAGCCCTCATCTTCCCCTACCCCCTTCCCCTCCCCGTGGAGGAGAGGAAGGGGGTGTGAGAGATGCGACGCCGGGAAGACCTAGGCCCGCACCGAGCTTCTGCGATCCCACGACGAGCGGCAGGGGGAGCGGGAGGCAAAGTGTGGGATTCGGAATCGACACCGAAAAGAACGCTGAGCTTCAGAGTACCTGCTCCACATATCTTCGCGTTAAACGACATTTCTTCCCGCTTGCCCCTCGAGTCAGTACCAAAATCATGAACTACCAAAGTACTATTGCAAGTTTATACACAACAGTAGTATAATCCTTTGTTGTATGTCTCAAAACTTTACATATACACAAATGTATGAGTACAATCTGGTTTCGTGGCATACTTGACACCTGGTTCGATGACAAAGGGTACGGTTTCATTACGCCTGACACAGGGGGAGAGGAAGAGAGGGTATTCGTCCACATTACCGCTTTTAGTAAAATAAATCGTCGCCCTCGGGTAGGAGACATTGTTACCTATACCACCGCAACTGATAGAGATGGAAGAATTCGTGCCGATTATGCCTGGATTGAAGGGGTTTCAGCATGACCTCGGAACTTTTATCGCCAGCGAAAAACCCGTCAATCCCGAAGTATGCTCGATGTGCTTTTGGTAGCCGCTATTATTGTGCTGTTTTTCATTGCCAGCGGCCTGGTTGTAACCATCCTGGCTGGCGATACTGTCCAGGCTACCATCACGCAAATCGTCGCCAAGCGTCCAGGGCCGCCAGAATGTGTGATTAAAGGCAATATCTCCATCGAAACCGGAGAGAAAATCTATCACCTCCCCGGTATGAAAGACTACGACAGAACCAGAATTAACGAACAATACGGAGAACGCTGGTTCTGCACTGAAGAGGAAGCAATCAAAGCAGGTTGGCGGAAAGCCGGCAGATAAACTTGCGCCAGTCTCGATGGATCATTAGGCACGATCAATGCGGTTGACATGGTAAAGGATTAAGCGATGAACCAGCTCTGTCGTATTGGTGTCTTCTACGATGGTTCCTACTTCTCGTATGCACAATCGCATTATTACGCGGTGCGACGAGTGGGATGGCTCTCATTTCCACCATTCCACCGGCTTATCGAGCAGTTCATCAGCAGGAAAGAACAGCGCTACGCGATGCACCGAATCGTGTACGCGAGCTGGCATCAGGGCCTGTTTCCACCATCGCAAACGACAGAAAAACAGTTTTACGTTGAACGGAACCGTCATATCGATCTGATGCACGCCGGCATCGAAGTGAAGTATACCCCGATGGCTCCCAATGGCCACGAGAAAGGCGTCGATGTTGCACTGGCAATTGATGCCATGGAAAAGGCGCTGGAAGGAAAAATCGATGTTGCTGTTCTTGTTTCGGGAGATGGCGATCTCGTACCGTTGGCCCGTGCGCTGATGAAACATGGGGTACGGGTTGGCATCTTCTACTTTGAGTACGAGTCACCACAGCGCAACAGTACTGCTAACCAACGGCTGTTGAGAGCATGCAACTACTCCTTCGATGTTGGGAGCCTAGCAAATCATCCGAGCACTATCGAGGTATTCAATAGTCTGTTCTCCCGTCCACCACAAGCTACGGCAGAAGCGACATCGTGAGGAAGGGAGGCAGCGCAGATGATCGGCTCCTATCGGTGCCTGTCGGCTGGTTTCATGGGGGTTTTCAACGTCTTCAGTGCCTGTGTTACGAAGTGTGCCTGGCGCCGCTCACCTTCCCCCTAGCCCCCCTCCCTCTTCCACACGGGGAGCGGAAGGGGAGCCTGGACAGGTTGGGTGCAGCCTCAGCGGCGGCGTGCATCGGGTAAGCGACAGGTTTTAGCCACACATCGGAGGATGCGGGCTGGAGGTCCGCGCTTCTAGGGCAATCGCCTGGATGAGGGATCGCTAGCAGCGGGTATGCGATGTTCGTCAGCGTTGCTCTGCGGTTACGCAGGTCGGTCAGCGCACACGAATGAACCCGATTCTGAAAACGTTGAAAAGCCCTGGTTTCACTGAGAATCCGGTTGACAAATCGATAACGGTGTGGTATCCTCATCGCGGATCAGGAATTTAGGCAAAGAGTACAAATCTATGACTGCTCGCTTTGTAAGCCTTATCCTTCTCGTACTCGTACTCCTCCTTAGCCTTATCGGCGGGTGGAGCAGACGTGCTTAGGGAGGGGAAGGACGCAAAGCCCCAGTGCAGGATGCAAGACTGAACCTCCCGATGTTCGGGAGGTTTTTTAGTACCCTTGTGAGGTTCAAGATGTTGCGGCTTATGAACTATATCGTACACTTGATGCTACAGCCGCAACCGATGCTCGTGCCGGTTGTATCCGTCCGGCAGCTTGTGTATCCGACAGTTCACCGCCGTCGTACCGACGCATTGCTCCGCGCTCGGTCACTCACATCGCGGTGAGTAGCGGCGAAAAGCCCCACTGCTGTGGCCCGTTGATTGGCGACTCGGTCGTTGTAGAAGGTCAAGCGCAATGCAGCGCTTAAGACCGCTTGTATGTCTGCGTCTCCAAAGGGTTGTATGTTCGCAATTTCATTGTAACAGGAGTAGTCCGATGACCAAACCACTCACCGGTGCCCAGATCATGTGTGAGGCCCTCATCCGCGAGGGGGTCGAAGTGATGTTCGGAATTCCCGGCGGCGCAATTATGCCCTTTTACTACGCGATGTGGGATTACCGAGACCGACTGCGCCATGTGCTCTGCCGCCACGAGCAAGGCGCCGGTCATGCCGCTGAAGGGTATGCCCGTGCTACGGGCAAAATTGGCGTCTGTATCGGTACTAGCGGCCCTGGCGCTACTAATTTAGTGACGCCGATTGCCGATGCGATGATGGATAGTACCCCCTTATTGGCGATCACCGGTCAGGTCGGGAGCCACGTCCTTGGAAAAGATGCGTTTCAAGAGACCGACATCACCGGTATCACGATGCCGATCACCAAACACAACTACCTGGTGAAGAATGTCGATGAGCTGGCTTATGTCTTCAAAGAGGCTATTTATATTGCCACAACCGGCCGACCTGGCCCGGTCTTGATCGACATCACAAAGGATGCGATGCAGAAGACAACAGTGCCCAATTGGGATATTAAGCTCAACCTGCCCGGTTATAAACCAACCTATCAGGGGAATCGCCGTCAGATTCGTGAAGCGATCAAGCTGTTGATCAGTGCGAAGAAACCTTTGATTATCGCCGGTCACGGGATTATTATGTCCGGCGCTCATCGCGAACTGCAAGAGTTCGCCGAACGCTTACGCATTCCGGTGATTACGACACTACACGGCATCGGGGCAATTCCAGAAAATCACCCCCTATGTATCGGTATGCCCGGTATGCACGGCTGGGTACACGTTAACCGGGCAATTCAAGAATGTGACGTGCTCTTCAATATCGGCGGTCGCTTTGATGACCGGGTGACCGGAAAGGCAAGTACCTTTGCTCCTCATGCTCGCATTATTCACGTTGACATTGATCCTTCAGAGATTGGGAAGAACGTGCGGGTTGATGTGCCGATTGTTGGCGATGCCCGCCTTGTTCTACAGGCCCTGCTTGAAGACTTGCCACCACCAAGCGAGCTAGCCGAGCTGCATACGCATGCTTCGGATTGGATGGAGCATATCCGTGAAATGCAAGATAAGCATCAGGGAAAGCAGCAGTACAAGAATCGGGCTGCAATGGCCAACATGGCCTTACCACCGCACGATGTCTATGAGGCGTTAAGTCGTACCCTCAATGCCCGTGGCAACTATCGGGTCGTTACCGATGTTGGTCAGCACCAGATGTGGGCAGCACAGTTGATCGATTGGAACGCTGGCCCGCGCACGCACATTACATCGGGTGGCGCCGGCACGATGGGCTTCGCGGTACCGGCAGCGTTGGGCGTGGCAATCGCCTGCCCCAACGATACCGTCTGGGCTATCGTGGGCGACGGTGGCTTCCAGATGACCAACCAGGAAATGGCAACGATTGTGCAGGAAGGGCTAAAGAATATCAAGATAGCAGTGATCAACAACGGCTACCTGGGAATGGTCCGGCAGTGGCAAGAGTTGTTCGAGCACAAGCGCTACAGCGGTACCCCCCTGTCAGGACCCAACTTTGCAAAACTGGCCGAAGCCTACGGCTGGAAGGGGCTGACGGTAGAGCGCAGCGAAGATGTGCAAGATGCAATTGACGAGGCCTATGCAACCGACGGGCCGGTACTGATCGATTTCCGGGTTGAGCGTGAAGTCAACGTCTTCCCAATGGTACCGCAGAACAAGTCAATTGGTGAGATGATCCTCTCAGAATCACAGGCGTAGCATGCAGCAGCGACCGTAATCTCAGGAGTTGTACATTATGAAAACGCACACCATCGTTGCCCTCTTACAAGATCGACCCGGTGTACTGAGCCGTGTCATTGGATTGATCCGCCGCCGAGGCTATAACATCGAGAGCCTGGCCGTCGGACATAGTGAAACCCCCGGTGTTAGCCGTCTCACGCTGGTCGTTGAATCAGAAGACGTTGAGCAGGTAGTAAAACAGCTCTACCGGTTAATTGAAGTGATCAAAGTCAGTGATGTCACCGATGATCCGACGGTCGAACGCGAAATGACAATGATTAAGTTGCATGCACCGCCGGCCGTGCGC
The DNA here is from genome assembly GCA_017743535.1 of Chloroflexus sp. Classification (GTDB taxonomy): domain Bacteria; phylum Chloroflexota; class Chloroflexia; order Chloroflexales; family Chloroflexaceae; genus Chloroflexus. The sequence continues at coordinate 12,949 of JAGHYT010000042.1, read as the reverse complement.
CACGAGATTATCTCGATGTGCAGTGTCTTTGGGGCACGTATCGTCGATGTAGGCACCAACACGATGATTATCGAGATGACCGGTACGCCGGGTAAGGTCGAGAATTTCATCGAAGTGGTACGTCCTTATGGTATCAAAGAGATGATGCGCACCGGACGTATTGCCATGGTACGTGGTGCGCGCGGTCATAACGCCAGTGAGTATGTAGAGCCGACAACGAACGGCGCTACAGTACCGGTGCTAAATTAGCATTGTGATCATCTGAGACGCCCATAGTGGGCGTCTCAGTGGTTCTCAGGTCTATCGCAGGCGACGCTGATCGGTCGCCCAAGAGTGAGGAATTGAACCATTATGGCAGAACTCTACTACGACAATCAGGCCGACCTTAACCGCTTGAAAAACAAACCAATCGCCATCATTGGCTTTGGCAGCCAAGGTCACGCCCATGCCCGCAACCTCGCCGATAGTGGTCTCGATGTGCGCGTTGGTCTGTATCCAGGCTCGAAGAGCTGGGCTAAAGTTGAAGCTGCCGGCCTGAAGGTTATGACCGTTGCAGAGGCCGCTCGCGAAGCCCAAATTGTGATGATGTTAACTCCCGACATCGGTCAGGCCGAACTCTACCGCGAGCACATCGCACCAGCAATGGAACCCGGTAAGACGTTAATGTTCGCCCACGGCTTCAATATTCGCTTTGGTCAGATTGTGCCTCCAAAGGGGATTGACGTCAGTATGGTCGCGCCTAAAGCGCCCGGCCATCGCGTGCGTGAGGTGTTTGTTCAGGGCGGTGGCGTGCCAGCATTAATCGCGGTTGAACAAGACGCGACCGGCGGTGCGTTCGAGGACGCCCTGGCTTACGCCAAGGGCCTGGGCTGTACTCGTGCTGGCGTGTTGCGGACAACCTTCGCCGAAGAGACGGAGACCGATCTGTTCGGTGAACAGGTTGTGCTCTGCGGCGGAGTGAGTGCGCTGGTCAAAGCTGCTTTCGAGACTCTGGTAGAGGCCGGGTATCAGCCAGAAGTTGCCTATTTCGAGTGTATGCACGAGCTGAAGCTGATCGTCGACCTCTTCTATCAGGGTGGCCTCAACTACATGCGCTATTCGGTGAGTGATACTGCTGAGTGGGGTGATTACACTGCCGGCCCGAAAATTATCACCGATCAAACGCGGGCGGCTATGCGTCAGATTCTGGCCGACATCCAGAGCGGTGCCTTCGCCGAAGACTGGATCGAGGAAAATCACAACGGACGCCCGCGCTTCAATGCGTATCGTCAGGCCGACATCAATCATCCGATTGAACAAATTGGCCGTGAACTGCGCCGTATGATGCCCTTCGTGAATCCGCGTGAAGTTAAACCCGGCGAGGGTGGTGCCTGAGAGTGTATCAGTCGTGGTCGGCAGTGTTTCGGCCACGACCTGCCCCAGTAACGAAACCGGAGGTAACTATGACCAACACAACTGAACCGAGTGTAGAGTACGTTCGGATCTTTGATACAACCCTGCGCGATGGTGAACAGGCGCCCGGCTGTACCATGACGCTAGAAGAGAAATTAGAGGTCGCCCGCCAGTTGGCTCGACTGCGGGTAGACATCATCGAGGCCGGTTTTCCGGCTGCTTCCCCCGGCGACTGGGCAGCAGTGCACGAAATTGCCCGTGAAATCGGTACACCCGATGGCCCGATTATCGCAGCACTGGCCCGCGCTAACCGTGACGATATTGACAAGGCGTGGAGTGCGATCCAGCCGGCAGCGAAAAAGCGCATTCATACATTTATGTCAACTTCAGACATTCATCTCGAATATCAGTTTCGTAAAACACGCGCCGAAGCCCTAGAGCTGATTCACGAAATGGTCAGCTATGCGCGATCGCTGTGCGAGGATGTTGAGTTCTCACCGATGGATGCCGGTCGCACCGATCCGCTCTTCCTGCGTGAAGCTGTAGCCGTAGCCGTGGCCGCCGGAGCTACCACCCTCAATATTCCCGATACGGTCGGTTATCTCACCCCTGATGAGTATGGGGCGATGATCCGCGATTTGCGCGAGAATGTACCGGGCATTGAACGGTGCATCCTCTCGACTCATTGTCACGACGATCTTGGCATGGCAGTTGCTAATTCGCTGGCCGGTGTACGAGCTGGCGCCCGGCAAGTTGAATGTACTATCAACGGTATCGGCGAACGGGCAGGTAATGCCTCCCTGGAAGAAGTGGTGATGGCATTGCATACACGCCAACAATATTACGGCCTGCGGACACGCATTGAGACCCGCGAAATTGCCCGTACTTCACGTCTGGTCAGTAGCTTTATTGGTATACCGGTGCCACCCAACAAAGCTATTGTTGGCGCCAATGCCTTTGCCCACGAATCGGGCATCCACCAGGACGGCGTCTTGAAGTATCGCCAGACTTACGAGATCATGAGCGCCGAGACAGTGGGGCTGGAAAGCAACACGCTGGTATTAGGGAAACACTCAGGTCGCCATGCCTTCCGCAAGTATCTCGAAGAAAAGGGTTACAATCTGAACGAAGAGGAGTTCCAGCACGTCTTTGCTCGCTTCAAAGACCTGTGTGATCGGAAGAAGCGAGTCGATGATCGCGACATTGAGGCATTGATCGCCGGTGAGATGCAGCACACCCCAGAGTTGTATAAACTCGATCACGTGCAATACACATCGGGTGTCGGGATGATTCCGACGGCAACAGTACGCCTGATCGGGCCTGACGGACAGGCCAAAGTTGACAGCGCTCAGGGTACGGGGCCGGTCGATGCTGTTTATCAGGCGATCAACCGCATCATTCAGCGCCCCAACGAGTTGATCGAGTTTTCGATCAATGCCATCACTGAGGGGCTTGACGCAGTCGCCGAAGTGACGGTGCGCATTCGCGAGCAAGGTTCGCCTGCCCGCTTGAACGAGAGTAGCAGCACCGCAATCAGCCTGACCGGTCGTCGTCCAACCCAGCAGATCTTCAGTGGTTACGGGGTACATACCGATACCATCGTGGCTGCTGCCCAGGCGTATATGGCTGCCCTCAATAAGATGCTGGCAGCGCGCCAGGAGCGGATTAAGGCGGAAGCGATGGCCTATTCTGCTGGCTACAGCGGCGAGACGAGTAGTTTGCCGGTTGACATCTTTGGCGGTAGCACGCTCGGCTAGGGTTTGATGCTGGTCGGGAATGGTGGATGCTTTGCCTTGACAAGAGCACAGAGAAGTGAGAAACGAGCTGAGAATGACCAATTATGAGCATTGGTCAGTTCTTGCTGCTCACTTCTCTTTGCACGTCTACCCACTGATAATATCGGATCGGCCTGCTTACACACACGTATGATGCAAACAATTGCCTATCTTGGCCCACCAGGAACTTTTAGCGAAGAAGCAGCGCTCGCTTACGCAGCCGGGCGTGAGGCACGACTGTTACCGTTAGCCAGTATTCCTGCGGTTGTCACCGCGATTGAAACTGAAGCAGCTACTGCTGGCGTCTTGCCAATTGAGAATCTGCTTGAGGGCAGTGTCAGCTATACCCTTGATCTGCTGATCCACGAGACCAACTTGCAAATCGCTGGCGAAATTGTAATCCCAATCCGACAATACCTGCTAGCCCGCCCGGGATTGCAACTGAGTGATATCAAGGTGTTGTACGCCCATCCACAATCGCTCGCTCAATGTCGGCGCTTTGTGGAACGGTGTTTACCCGGTGTGGCAACCGTTGCTTCGCTGAGCAATTCGGCTGCACCTGCGGAAGCAATGGCTGATGAGCGTCCGGCGGCTGCGATTGGCACCTTACGCGCCGCCCAACTTGTTGGTGCTGCGATTCTAGCCCGTGATATTGCCGACAGCCCTCACAACGTTACGCGCTTCATCGTGCTGGCGCGAGAAGACTCGCCGCCAACCGGTGATGACAAGACGAGCTTTTGTTTCGGTTTCACCCGCGAAGATCGACCAGGCAGCCTGGTCACCGCCCTTCAGGAACTGGCTGTCGAAAATATCAACATGACCAAACTCGAGTCACGCCCGACCCGTGCGATACTCGGCCAATACATCTTTTTGGTTGACATCAACGGACACCGCCGCGAACCACACGTTGCCCGCGCTCTAGAGCGGATTCGGCTACACACTGGGATGCTGAAGATTTTTGGCAGTTATCCGCGCTGGCGTGGCACGAACGGCAATTCTGGTTAATTGCGGCAAGGAGAGGAGAAATGAGTAAACCGCGCACCCTGTTCGATAAGGTCTGGGAAGCCCATGTAGTACGCCCAGAGACACCAGAGACGCCAGCAGTACTCTACATTGATCTCCATCTGATACACGAAGTTACTTCGCCACAAGCATTTACCGAATTACGCCAGCGTGGTCTGCGCGTGCGGCGCCCGGATAAGACGCTCGCCACGATGGATCACAGTACACCGACTACCCCTCGCAATCATTTAGGGATTATTCCGGTCGTCGATCCAATGGCAATCAGCCAGCTTGAGCAATTACGTAAAAACTGTGCCGAGTTTGGCATTCCATTGTTTGAGTTAGGTGACGAGAATCAGGGCATTGTCCACGTTATTGGGCCGGAACAAGGGCTAACTCAGCCAGGAATGACGATTGTCTGTGGGGATAGTCATACCAGTACCCACGGCGCATTTGGGGCCTTAGCGTTTGGGATTGGCACGTCTGAGGTGGGGCACGTGCTGGCAACGCAATGTCTCTTACAACGAAAGCCAAAGACGTGTGCAGTGCGCATCGATGGTCGGCCTGGCCCTGGGGTAACGGCAAAAGACATTATTCTGGCACTCATTGCCAAATACGGTGTCAGTGGCGGCACAGGGTATGTATTCGAGTACATGGGTGAGGCGATCCGCTCGCTTTCGATGGAAGAGCGGATGACGATCTGTAATATGAGTATCGAAGGCGGTGCCCGCGCCGGAATGGTGGCGCCTGATGACACGACCTTTGAGTATATTGCGGGGCGACCTTTTGCACCGAAAGGGGCTGATTTTGAAGCGGCAGTCGCCCGCTGGCGCACATTGCCCAGCGATGAAGGTGCGGTGTTCGACCATGAACTAACCCTCTCGGTAAGTGATCTGAAACCGATGATTACCTACGGCACCAACCCCGGCATGGGAATTCCGATTGACGCACCGGTTCCGCGGCCAGAGGATATGCCCGATGCGCGTAGCCGGGCCGCACTTGATAAGGCGCTGGCCTATATGGGTCTCGAACCGGGTAAGCCATTGTTGGGACACCCGATTGATGTGGTCTTTATCGGCTCTTGTACCAACTCGCGGTTGTCGGATCTCCGCCAGGCCGCCCAACTCTTCCGTGGGCGCAAAGTAGCTCCTGGTGTGCGCGTGATGGTGGTTCCCGGCTCACAGCAGGTCAAGCGGGCAGCAGAAGCCGAAGGTTTGGATCAGATTTTCAAGGAGGCGGGCGCTGAGTGGCGCGAAGCCGGTTGCAGTGCGTGTTTGGGGATGAATGACGATAAAGTACCGCCCGGTAAGTATGCTATTAGCACCTCGAACCGCAACTTCGAGGGTCGGCAAGGGCCAGGAGCACGCACGATGCTGGCCAGTCCGCTTACTGCGGCTGCCGCAGCAGTGACCGGTGTCGTCACCGATCCACGTACTCTGTTGAATTCGTAAAGGAGATCACTGTGGAACCGATTTCAATGATTACCGGAAAAGCGGTTGTTCTACCGGTAGAAAATATTGACACCGATCAAATTATTCCAGCACGGTTTCTGAAGGTTACCGACAAGAGTGGTCTGGCTGCCGGTCTGTTTGAAGCCTGGCGCTACCGACCCGATGGTACGCTCAATCCTGACTTCCCGCTCAATCGGCCTGAAGCTGCTGGTGCAACGATTCTGATCAGTGGGCGTAACTTTGGTTGCGGTAGCTCTCGTGAGCATGCCCCCTGGGCATTACAAGATTACGGTTTTCGCGCCGTTGTTGCGCCATCGTTCGCCGACATTTTTCGCAGCAATGCGCTGAAGATCGGGTTGTTACCGGTGACGGTCGATCAGACCGTCTACGATGAGCTGGTAGTGCATTATGCAGTTGATCCCCAAATGCACCTGACCATCGATCTGGCTGCCCAAACGGTCACCCTACCCGACGGTCGGCAGATTAGTTTCCCGATTGATGCGTTCAGCAAATATTGCCTCTTGCATGGAGTGGATCAATTAGGCTTTTTGCTCAATCAAGAGGCGCTCATCGCAGAGTATGAGGCAACGCATCCGCAACCGGTTGTGACGAACGTATACGGTCGGGGTAAGATGGAGTAGAAGATAAATGACGGTATGAAAGCCCCCCTTATGGGAGAGGAGGGGGCAGAGGGAAGGAAAGAGAGGCTACCGTGCTGTGAGCCAACCTGCCTAGGTACGGTTGGACAACAACTTCGCCAGGGTTTCACTCGCTCACATCAGGACGCAGGCCAGCGGCCCGCGCTTCAGGAACATAGGTGCACGTTTCAGACACGCTCTTTATCAGGAGCTGTCTGACGGTACGGAGGGGCACGGCATAGCGTGCCCCTCTGTCGTTGCAGCAGTAAGGTAGTGTTTCTGTTGTCGTTTCACGACATTTTTACCAGCTTCCTTATTACTGGTAGAGATGATAAGGGGTAAGCCGAACCAAATTCCCGCATAACCTTCGTAGTGTGCGTAACTATTCAGCTCTGGCTACGTTATATAATTAAGCCTGGCAGCAGCGGTCTGTTTCTGCATACATTGGTCACATTCATGCATCGTCTGACATACTATCTCTTGCTTGTCACATTGATCATACCTGTAACCTCACTACACGCTCAACCATCAGAGGAGTGGAACATTGCGACGTTCCTAGAGCAACAACCTGGTCCTCTGAAACATGTGCGTTTTGAGGGAAAAACTGCTGCCCAGATTATCGAAGAGCAGAGTAATTATTATGGCGTTAGCCCATTTCTCACCCTGGCGTTGTTGGAAGCAACGGCTGGCCTCTTGAGTAACCCATCACCACCCGATGAAGCCCTCGCTACTCCGTTCGGTCAACACGGCCCAGTCGGTTTCACCGAGCAGATAATCTGGGTAAACCGGGAATTGCGTGCTGGCTTAGGCCCATATCGCCAACCACCAACTATCCGGTTGCAAGACGGGTTGACACTGACGCTTTCGCTCGACGAACCGGCTGAGTGGATCGCCATGAAGCGCTTTCTGGCTCAGGGGCGCGATTCGGCTGCGTGGCTAGCAGCAGTGAAGGCAACTGCAGCGGCTCTGCGTACCTATTTCGATGGTCGCTTTGCACCACCAGTTAGTGCACCATCGGACATCAATGGCTGGCTGCGCGCACCGTGGCCACCGGGGACAAAGGTACATCACCTTGCCTATTTTGACCACATGTATCCAATGGTCGATCTGGGAGGTGATGGCAATAACGAGATGATTGATTATCTCGGTCGGCGTCATGTCCAGTACAACGGTCACGACGGTCATGATTATGTCTTTCCTGATGCACCATTTTCAACACCAATCCTTGCCGCAGCCGCCGGTACAGCTTACGCATTTCGCGAGGCCCGTGGTTTGGGAGTGGTGATTATTCATCCCAACGGGTATGAGACTGTCTACTGGCATCTAAGTGCGTTTGCCCCTATCTTTAATGAAGGCAACGGTGTGAAGGTCTCTGCTGGTCAACTTATCGGTATCAGTGGGGCGAGTGGCGTTAGTGGCACACCGCATCTCCATTTTGAGGTTCGACGTTGGGAGGGAGGCATCCGCAAACAGGTTGATCCTTATGGCTGGTTTGGCCCTGGACCCGATCCCTGCCCTACCTATGCCGGTTGCGGCGCCAGTATCTGGCTCTGGCACCCTGATCTGCTCGGCAGCTACGACTTTACACCGCCCGACCATTTGTTACCGGTGCCTGATACAACACCACCGCTTGGTACCATACGGGTTGCCCCGCCTGAGCACGTCTTGCTGTCAGTCAGTTTCGATGGTCACCCCCTCCAGACCATCGGCCAGGGCTTACCTTACATCAACGGTACCCTTCGCTTTGCAGATGGCCGCTTTGGTCAGGCATTGATCAGCGACCGCGCCGAGATTGCATTTCCAACTACCGGGAACCTGAACATTGAACAGGGTACGATCAGTTTATGGGTTGAGATACCAGAGCGCTTTCCAGCCAATAGTCTCGGCCGCCATTACCTGCTTGCTGCAAGTGCTTACCCAGAGGGAGCACCAATCTATACCGGTACGCTGGCGCTCCGTCGTGATCAACTTGGCCCTAATGGCATTGCACAATGGACGTTCTGGACGGTTGGCGATGCAATGAGTGGCGAAGACTTGCTTAGTGTACCAGACACCTTAAATCCTGGCTGGCATCACTTTGTCATTAGTTGGGATGCCATCAACGGTAAAAAGTATCTTTACATCGACGGGGTACTGGTTGCCGAACGAAATACAAACGCTTTACCATACATTTCTGGTGCGCTTCTCCATATTGGTCGTTTTAGCAGCGGTGGGTCTAGCGCTGGAGTACGTATCGATGAATTGACAATCTTTGACAAGCCACTGGCACTAACCGAAATCGCAGAACTGGTTTCAGCATCGCCATTGACATCAGAACCAGTTGTTGTAACTGACCGGACAATCCGAATTGATACAAACGCGATGGATGATAACGGTGGTATCGTCGCTGTTACGCTCAGCATCAACAGCGAATCGAGCGATCCGCTCCCCTATTACGACAGCTACCGTTGGAGCCTGCCTCCAATTGAAGGAGAGCATGTTGTTGTAGTGGAATATCTTGATCGTGCCGGCAACACAACTGTTGTCTCACAGACGGTCGTACTCAACCTGCCACCACGGGCAACTGCAAGAGCGGAATGGCTCGACTCAGCAACGGCGCGGGTGTTTCTCAATGCGAGTGATCAACACCTTCCGGTAGAGGTACAACTGAGCGAAACGCCTGATTTCACGACTGCGGTGTGGTTGCCGTTTGTGCCGGAGGTACGTTGGCGTTGGGAAACGACAGAAACACCGCGATTGTTTGTGCGTTTTCGCGATGCTACTGGCCAGATGGGGTTACCGATAGAGGTTGTGCCTACCTATCACGTTTTTGTGCCACTGACGCAGAGATGATGTTGATCGCACTCCGGAATTATGGAGTGAACAGCGTGTTTTGCTGCTCTACCTGGCAGAGCCGTATCTGAAAAATGCTCATCAGGAGCGCCAGCCTCCGACCGGCATGCTACCGACATCAACGCCACCCTGGGAGCGCGGGCCTCTGGCCCGCGTCCATAGGAAGATATTCAGACGATCTCTCAGTGGTGGAAAGATATCACCACTGAGATACCACACCGCATCGACGAACTAATCTGCTTTCACCACGCCCACTGTCACGGTACCTTCACCAAACTCATGGGTTTCGGTATAAGCAGTGGATGGTGGCGGAGAAACCGCTAACTCGACAGATAATGTCTCGTTTTTGACATACTGTTCGTATTGAGCCAGGGTCGCCTGCAACAGATCGGCCTGGTCAGGGCTGGTGACAAAGAGGTGAATACGGTCGCTGATCGCCAGGCCAGCACTCTTACGGGCATCCTGGATGTAGCGCACCAGATCGCGAGCTGCACCTTCGAGCCGTAGCTCTTCGGTAACGGTCGTATTCAACGCCACCAGCATACCATCGGCTTCCACAACTGCGTACCCCGCTGGCCCGCTACTCTCGACCAACACCTCTTCCGCGAGCAACTCCACGACCTGACCGTCTACCGTGATCTGGATCGGCTGACCAGACTCTACAGCCTGAGCTGCTGTCCGCGACGCATCGCCCTGCAGATCGCGCAATGCTGCGGTGATCGCCGGTACCAGCTTACCAAATTTCTTACCGACGAGGCGTAGATTCGGTTTCAGGCGGTATTCGACAACCGCGCTGCTTGCATCAAGGTAACGCACCGCTTTCACGTTTAGCTCATCGCGCAGATCGGCTTCAAAGCGCCGCACCCCATTGAGGAGCGAAGGCGTGCTCGCCCGCAGCCAGATTTCGCTCAGCGGCTGCCGAACCTTCAAGTTGGCCTGCTTGCGAGCTGCGCGACCTAACGACACGGCAGTCAAGAGCGCTTCGGTGTCGCTGACCAGTTGCGGATCGAGCAGTGATTGATCGACCTGTGGCCAACGCGCCAGATGCACACTCTCGGCGGCTGCCGAATCGCGTTCGGCGACCAGATTGCGGTAGATTTCCTCGCTAACGAAAGGAATAAATGGCGCCGCCAGTTTTGCCACTGTCACCAGACAGGTGTAGAGTGTCTGATAGGCGGCCTCCTTATCGGCGTCGGCCTCGCTCTTCCAGAAGCGGCGACGGTTGCGACGCACGTACCAGTTCGATAGCTCGTCCACGAAGTGTTCAATAGCATTGGCTGCCGTGTAGACATCGTATTCCTCAAACGAACTGGTCACCTGCTGCACGAGCTGATTGAGAGCAGCCAATGCCCAACGGTCGATTGGTTGCAGCTCTGCGGTACGCTCACTACCCGGTTGCCACCGGTCGAGATTGGCGTAGGTGACAAAGAAAGCATACGTATTCCAGAGAGTAAGCAAGAATTTGCGCATGCTCTCGCTGACCAGCGCCATGCTGAAGCGACGGGCATTACCGGGAGGTGCAGCGGTAAACAGGTACCAACGCAACGCATCAACGCCGTAAGCATTGATCACCTCTTCTGGCTCGATCACGTTCCCCTTGCTCTTGCTCATCTTCTGCCCGTGTTCGTCGAGAATATGACCAAGACAGATCACATTCTTAAATGCCGGGCGGTCGAAGAGCAGCGTGCTGATAGCATGCAGGGTATAAAACCAACCGCGAGTCTGATCAACCGCCTCACAGATGTAGTCGGCGGGATGGGCCATCTCGAAGATGTCGCGGTTTTCAAAGGGGTAATGCCACTGCGCCACCGGCATTGACCCGCTGTCAAACCAGCAATCGGCCACATCAGGAATACGGCGCATCAGACCGTGTTTAGGGTCCTCCCACGCCACTTCGTCAATATAAGGACGATGGAGGTCGAGATCGCGTAACGAGCGACCGACCTTCGCTTCTAGCTCGGCCAGCGACCCGATACAGACCATGTACGAACCGTCGGCGTTGGTCCAGATCGGAATTGGTGTTCCCCAATAGCGCTCACGACTGATCGCCCAATCAATGTTGTTTTCGAGCCAGTTGCCGAAGCGACCATCACGGATATGTTCTGGCACCCAGTGAATTTGCTGGTTATTGGCGACCAGATCAGCTTTGAAGGCTGTAGTACGGATGTACCACGAGCGCTTAGCGTAGTAGAGGAGTGGTGTGCTACAGCGCCAGCAGAAGGGGTAATAGTGTCGAACACGACCACTGCGCAAGAGCAGACCACGCTGCTTCAGATTGCGCGTAATATCAGGATCAGCTTCCTTGAAGAACTTCCCGGCAAAGCCAAGTTCGGCAAATTCGGGCAATACCTTCCCATCTAATCCAACCGAGAAGAGGGTTGGCAAGCCGTGCTTGCGTCCAACCTCAAGGTCACCGTAAGCTGGCGCAATGTGAACAATGCCGGTACCGTCATCGAGGCTAACGATTTCATCGGCGATCACGCGGTAAGCAGTATCCCAATCGACGGTATCACCAGCGCCGGGAACGCCACGGAAGAGTGGCTCGTAACGCAGGCCAACGAGATCATTACCACGGAAGTGACGGAGTACAGAGAAGCTGTCAGTAGGCAACACCTGATTTACGAGTGCGGCAGCCATCACTAATCGCTCGCCGTGGTGTTCAACTTCAACGTATTCCGCATCGTGTTTTACAGCCAACGCGACATTGGCTGGCAGCGTCCAAGGCGTTGTCGTCCAGGCCACCAGGAATGCGTCCTCAAGGGTACCATTAACGGCTGGTGGTGGTACGGTGGTACCTTTGACCCGGAACTTGATATAGACGCTCGGATCATCCACATCATCGCGGGCGCCGAGGCTAACCTCATGATCGCTCAGGCTAGTGCCGCAGCGTGGGCAGTGCATTGTCACTTTGTAGTCGCGGAAAAGCAGACCACGATCCCACAACTGACGGAAGATCCACCAAGTCGACTCGATATAATTATTCTCGTAAGTGATATACGCATCTTCGCTCAGCCAGAAAGCGATTCGCTTGGTAAACGCTTTCCAGTCTTGAATATATTCCCAAACGCTTTCACGGCAGAGACGGTTAAACTCAGCGATCCCGAAGCGCTCGATGTCGGGTTTGCCGCTAAAACCGAGCTTCTTTTCGATCTCGATTTCGACCGGCAGGCCGTGGGTGTCCCAACCTTCTCGCCGACCGATGATGCGATAGCCCTGCATGGCGCGATAGCGCAGGATCACATCCTTGAAACTGCGCGAGATGGTGTGGTGTAATCCCGGACGACCGTTCGATGTCGGCGGACCTTCGTAGAAGACAAACGGCTTTTCGCCTGCTGCCAGTGATTTTGCTACGATGTCGTTGGCTTCCCACCAGGCAAGAATCGCTTCTTCAAGCTGAGGGAATTTGACATTTGTATCAACCGCTCTGAACATAGTGCCTCCATCTGAACCAAACGAACAGCCTCGTCCCCACTAGGGGACGAGGCCGAGAAGCCCCGCGGTACCACCCCACTTCGATGCCGTGAAACACCATCACGAGTCATCGCACTCTGTGAGCGTCAAACAACGCTCTGCCCCGATAACGGTGGGCATTCCGGGCGCAGCTACTGTGCGGGTTATCCAACCACGCAGTTCACCTGCCGGCTCAGGGGTGATTTTCGCTATCGCTGCTTCTACCTGGCTTCCACCATCCCAGGCTCGCTGGAGAGCAGGCGATAGGTACTCGTCCCCGTCATCGCCATTGTTTGACAGTATACGGCGGGAATGGCGTTACGTCAAGGTAGGGTGTTGGCGTTGGAGGCCCTCACCTCCCCCCTGCCCCCTCCTCTCCCACGCTGTGGGAGAGGAGGGGGGATTATAC
>JAGHYT010000041.1:0-31606 GCA_017743535.1 Chloroflexus sp. | reverse complement strand
GATCAGATTCGGTATGTTTTTAAAAATCGTCCCTTTCTCTTTGTGGTTGGAATCTACATGTTCTCCTGGCTGGCAGTACAGGTTACTTCTAGTGTCCTCACCTTCTTCATAGTATTTTGGTTAGGAAGTATTCCACAGTTCCCGCATGTCAGTTTTGGTCTGACATTTAACACCGTCAACGATCTGATTCCAGTAATGTTATTCACAGTTCAGGGTTCCGCACTCGTATTCCTGTTTGTTTGGAGTGCGGTAAGCCGACGGATCGGTAAAAAGGCTGTCTACATGATTGGGAGCATGATCTGGATCGGTGTACAGGCATTTCTGTTCTTCCTGCAACCTGAACAGGTTGAGCTAGCGATCATCCTCGGCCTGATCGCCGGTGCTGGTGTGGCTACTGCCTATCTCATTCCTTGGAGTATGATGCCTGATATTATCGAGCTTGACGAACTTGAGACCGATCAACGTCGTGAGGGAATGTTCTACGGTTTTATGGTGTTCTTGCAAAAGATGGGGCTGGCGTTAGGGTTATTTCTGGTCGGTCAGATTTTACAATTTTCCGGCTTTAACGAAAATCTGCAACCCGGTCAGCAACCCGAAAGCGCCTTGCTAGCAATTCGCTTACTGATTGGCCCAATGCCGACCTTGATCCTGATCAGCGGGATGGTGCTCACAGCCTTCTACCCGATTACAAAAGCCAGTCACGCGGAAACACTGGCAAAGCTGGCGTTGCGGCGAAGCGAGCGTTTTGATCAAGCACGCTCAGGTCGGAAGGTGGAGGGGTAAGCGACTATCCGAAACATCCCGTTGCGGGAAATGCAAGTTATCCCACGTCGTCCCTTATCAGATCGGTGCGTATCCGAAAGGAGGGGCGAGGCTCCGCCTCGCCCACTTACCTCTGGTCGTAAATCGTATTGCATCCACCAACAGGCTTCATCCGCCGTGACATGATGACGGGGTATTTGGATAGACTCATAGCGAAATGACCTTCGTTCCTGGAAGTAGGAACGAGTGGTGCAGCTTATTAAAGCTTATCTCTACCGAATAATGATGCACCTACACCCGATGGGCACACCTATCGCAGCGTGGTCGAAGCAACCAACGGTCTGGCGGATGGCACGTTCTGGAAGCCAGTGGCAGCGGGCGCACCCTCACACGCATGGGGTTCCTGGAACGGATGGATGCACATAGCAGGGTAGCGATCACAACGGCGCCGATGGCACATCACGACTATCTGACCCGCTACCAGTGGGCCAGCTCTGTCGAATATCTGCGCAAGACTAGAACAAGCCTCCTTTGACAGGCTTTCCCAGAGCGGCGCAAGAGCGTTGGCAGCGCCGCTCATCGAGATGTCTCCAGTATTGATCTCGCTACCTGCGAAACGTAGTGGCGGGCTTGGCTCAGCATAAATACTGAGGCACAACCTGCCCCTGAATTCAATCACCCGGCATATGTGTGCGTCGGGCTACACCATCAGCAATTGCTGCCTGAGCAACCGCGGCGGCGACTGTTGGCACAATCTGACGATTGAACACACTAGGCACAATATAATCTTCATTCATCTCTTCCGGTGGGATCACCATTGCCAGAGCATCAGCCGCAGCCAAGCGCATTGCTGAAGTAATTCGGCGGGCATGGACATCAAGCGCACCGCGGAAGATTCCGGGGAAACTCAAGACGTTGTTGATCTGGTTGGGTTGATCACTACGTCCGGTAGCAACCACTCGCGCATACTGGCGTAGCATATCGGGATCACCTTCGGGAATGGGGTTTGCCAGCGCAAAAACGATTGGATCACTCGCCATGGCTGTTATGTGATCAGGGGTGAGGATATTACCACGTGAAACACCAATAAACACATCAGCCCCTTGAAGCGCCACCGCCAGATTACCACGCCGCCGGTCACGATTGGTCTGCGAAGCAATGATCCGCTGCATCGGCGTCTGTCGTGCGTAATCGCCCTCAACCAAAATACCAAACCGATCAACCGCAGTTATTTCCCCGACACCAGCTTCAATCAAAGTACGGATAATCGCAGTCCCGGCTGCGCCAATCCCATTGACGACCACTCGTACATCGTTCAGCCGTTTACCAACAATCCGCAACGCATTACGCAATGCAGCCAATACTACAACAGCAGTACCATGCTGATCATCGTGCATCACTGGCAGATCAAGACTCTCTTCCAGCCGTCCTTCGACAATAAAACAATTTGGCGCGGCAATATCTTCGAGATTAATCCCCCCAAAACTTGGGGCAATCTGCTCAACCGTTTGCACAATAACATCAGGGTCTTGCGAGCGCAGACAGATCGGTACTGCATCAATATTGGCTAGCTCTTTGAAAAGAATCGCTTTGCCCTCCATCACCGGCATAGCAGCTTCCGGGCCGAGGTTGCCTAGACCGAGAATCGCTGAACCATCACTGACCACTGCAACACTATTGCCCTTCCATGTCAGCGAATAGACTTTTTCAGGATCGTCGGCAATTGCCCGACAAACACGCGCAACGCCCGGCGTGTAGGCCAGCGAAAGATCATCACGTGTCTTAAGAGGTACCCGACTCTGGGTGGCTAGCTTACCGCCAAGGTGCGTGAGAAAGACACGGTCGCTTACCTGAAGCACTTTGATGTTCGGTAACGAATTGATTGCTGCTACCAGTTGTTCGCCATGCTGCTCATCTTGTACGCGCACGGTGATGTCGCGCACCATGATGTGACGTTCGGCGCGTACAATATCAATCGCACCGATGTCACCACCGACCTCGCCGATTAAGGTTGTTAATCGCCCAAGCATACCCGGACGATTTTCAATTTGACAACGCAAGGTCAGCGTATAAGCCACCCCAACCGACATAATCCTCACCTCTTATTCTGGAATGAAATACACAAAAATGCCCGTCACTACGACGGGCATCACTGCCTTATTCTTGTATAGTACCACAACTGTGCAATTAGTGCCTATCCGCATATCTTATCGTCACGTCCACAACGGATGAATCTTGTTAGTAGCTACTACACAATGGACGACCGGTCTAGCGTCGGTGGGACCCGTCCACCAGTGCATCGCCCATGCCCACACTGCCTGCCCCGCATCGCGGCTATCAGGCGCCTCCGGTGTCCATTATCCCGGAGGAGCGGTTCGTCAACCGCTCCTCCGCCATCGACGGATAGCGGTGCATCGCAACGAGACGGAGGAGAGAAGATTAGGAGATAAGGGAGAGAGGTAGAAGCCGGTTCTAAACCCTCCCCGGCACGTACCGGATCGCTCTTCCCGTTCCGGTAGTTGTCTCCTGTCAAGGGAAGAGCAAATCTCACCGACGATGCCCGTCATTGCATTGGCAGGAGAGAGTTCCAAAGCAACCCGTTAAGATTTGCGATGGTAGGAGTTTTCAAAGTTTTCAATTTGCCTGGGAGCACAGGCCACTGACCCGCACCCTGAAACGAGCGGGTTCTCCCTCTTCCCTAGCCTCCACAAGCGGAGGGTCGAGGGTAGAATCTGCCCTTGCCACTTATACTTCTGACCTCTTTCCCATCACTACTGCTAGGCATGAAAAACGTTGGAAACCTCTGGTGCGGTAGTGTTCTCCTCGAGATGAACGGGTATGGTGGCGCCGCACCTCAACACGGCGTGTAACAGCTTTTATCTACGCCACGAGTGGAATGCAAGACGTTCATCAGCGGATAAAAAACTCCCAAAAACTGGAAACTTTGAAAATCCTTACCGGGGAATAGGCAGACACAACCTTTAGGCTCGTTCGTGGTACAATGCAACAAATAGTAAACCATGGAATCAGTATGAGCCTTGAAATCATTCGTGCAATCGTGGCATTCATTCTCGGCATCCTGCTCGTTGATCAATACCGACGCAGCACTGCCGGTTCACGCCGCCGTCGAGCATTTGCTCTCGGTGCAGCCGCGATGCTGGTCATTGCCATTTCCAATCTCTTTACGGCGGCTCTGGTACCGCTCATGATGATTGGCGGTGGTCTGACCCTGGCAGCCGTCTGGTTCCTCTGGCAAGCGTATCGACGCGGCGAGCTGGAAGATCGCTTTGAACGAGCCCGTAACTACCTCGAAGCAGAGCGTCGCCGATACGATGAACAGGACAGGGGAGGTTCTCAACATGATTGACCTGGAGATGATTGGACGACGGGCCAAGACAGCAGCCCGGGCATTGGCGAAATTATCAACTGAACAAAAAAATGCGGCACTGCACGCAATTGCCGATGGATTGCTGGCACAGCAAGCGGAGATTCTTGACGCCAATGCGGCTGATGTTGCCGACGCCGAAAAAGCCGGTACCCCCCCGGCAATCATTGATCGAATGCTGCTTAACCCATCACGTCTGGCAGCAGTTGCCAACGATTGCCGCAATGTCGCCGCGTTGCCTGATCCTGTCGGCGAGATCTTCGATCAACGTGAACTCCCCTCAGGTTTACGAATCTATAAACGGCGTGTTCCGATTGGGGTCATCGGCGCAATTTATGAAGCTCGCCCAAACGTCACTATCGATATCGCCTCACTGTGCCTTAAAGCCGGCAACGCCGTCATCTTACGTGGTGGCAGTGATATTGCACGGAGTGTTGCGGTAACGACAAAGGTTGTTGCATCGGCTTTGGAACAGGCTGGATTGCCGCCGTTCGCAGTACAAAGTATTACCGATCCTGACCGTGAGCTGGTAAAACAATTATTACGACTTGATCGCTACGTCGATATGATTATTCCGCGCGGTGGCGCCAGTCTGCATCGCTTCTGTGTTGAACATGCTACTGTTCCTGTGATCGTCGGTGGTATGGGCGTCAGTCACATATATGTCGAACCAAGTGCTGATTTCGCCCGTTCCGTACCGGTTATCGTTAACGCGAAGGTTCAACGGCCAGGGGCCTGTAATGCTCTCGATACATTACTTGTTCACCGTGAGGCAGCATCGGTCTTTTTACCGATGGTCGCAGCCGCACTCGCACAATATGGCGTCGAAATGCGTTGTGACCTCGAAGCGTTAGCCATCCTGTCAGATGCACCCGGTCACGAAAGCTGGAATATAAAACCGGCCAGTCCAACCGATTTTGGTTGTGAGTTCCTGGCGTTGATTGTCGCTATCAAGATTGTTAGCAGTATCGATGAGGCACTCGATCACATTGCACTATATGGTGGTCATTCCGAGGCTATTCTAACCGGTGACCCAGTCAGTGCCAGGCGTTTCACCCACGAAGTTGACGCCACCGCTGTCTTTGTGAATGCCAGCACCCGCTTTAACGATGGTGGTCAATTTGGCCTTGGTGCAGAAGTCGCAATTTCGACTAATCGCCTGCACGCCCGTGGCCCAATGGGGTTACGCGAACTCACCACCTACACCTGGATCGGCGAAGGTGACTACCTGGTACGAGCGTGAATATGCAACTAACTCTGCGACTGGCCCATCTCTACCCCGAGCACATGAACGTGTACGGCGACCGTGGCAACATTATTGCGTTACGCCAGCGTTGTCAGCGCCGGGGCATTGCGCTGGAAGTGATACCGGTCAATCCTGGAGATACCGTTGACTGGCAGACAATGGACTTGGCTTTTTTCGGCGGCGGGCAGGATAGCGGTCAGGCGTTGATAGCTACCGATTTGATCGAGCGCCAGGGACCAGGACTGCGGGCAGCGATTGCAGCCGATCTCGTGGTACTGGCGATCTGTGGCGGTTATCAATTGCTGGGACATTACTTTCTTACCCATACTGGCGAGCGCTTACCCGGCCTGGGTGTGCTTGATGTTTATACTATTGCCGGGAAACGACGTATGATTGGCAATGTTGTAATTGAGGTTGATCTGGGGAAAGGGCCATGGCAGTTGGTCGGATTTGAGAATCACAGTGGCCGCACCTTTCACGGACCTGGTGTGCAACCGTTAGGGCGCGTATTGGTCGGCTATGGTGACAACGGTCAGGATCGCAGGGGTGGCGCCATCTATCGCAACACCTTTGGCTGTTACCTCCACGGTGCCCTGTTACCTAAAAATCCCCAACTGACCGATCATTTGATCGAACTGGCTCTACGGCGACGGTACCGTACACAGGTTGAACTAGCTCCGTTACCTGCCGAACGTGAGCTTACAGCCCAGCGCGTTATGGTACAACGCTTACTGTCACGCCGGTAATTCAACTACAGAAGAGGTAAACTCATGCACGTCACGACGACAGGTGCTCCCTCCGAAGAAGAGACGGCAGCAGCAGTAGCTGCAATTATGACGCTTCTGACCGAAGAGAACACCGTGATCGGTGACCAACCAGCATTGCCGACGCGCTGGAAAGACTCGATGCGTCTGATCGCACAGGGGATGTCACCGATGCGTCTGCCGGTTCCACCACGTTGGTCAACGATTGAACGCCTCCGTCGCGCTGGTCGTGGCGGAATGGGTATTGTAGGCATGTAACAGGTTCAAATGTGCCCTGGGTACGCGGGCCTCCGGCCCGCCCCTGCCCTGGGTACACAGGCCTCTGGCCCTCGCCTGCCCTGGGTGCGCGGGCCTCTGGCCCGCCCCTGCCCTGGGTACGCGGGCCTCCGGCCCGCCCCTGCCCTGGGTGCGCGGGCCTCCGGCCCTCGCCTGCCCTGGGTACACGGGCCCTCAGCCCTCGCCTGCCCTGGGTACGCGGGCCTCCGGCCCGCCTGGCCTAGGTACACGGGCCCTCAGCCCACGCCTGCCCTGGGTACGCGGGCATCTAGCCCACGCCTGCCCTGGGTACGCGGGCCTCCGGCCCGCCCCTGCCCTGGATACGCGGGCCCTCAGCCCTCGCCTGCCCGGGGTGCGCGGGCCTCCAGCCCGCCCCTGCCCTGGGTACACGGGCCCTCAGCCCTCGTCTGCCCTGGATGCGCGGGCCTCCGGCCCTCGCCTGGCCTGGGTGCGCGGGCCTCCGGTCCTCGCCTGCCCTGGGTGCGCGGGCCCTCAGCCCTCGCCTGCCCTGGGTGCGCGGGCCCTCAGCCCTCGCCTGCCCTGGGTACGCGGGCCTCCGGCCCGCCTGTGCAGGGCACGGAGAAGACCCTATCGGCTGGCGCATCAGCACACCATCACCCACTAGGTCCCAATCCCCCTCCTCCTGCTTGCGGCGGGCAAGGCAAACCCGCCCCTCCCGCCGGGCGACGGGCAAGTATTTTCAAGATACGGTATTACTGCGGGCGGGTTGCGAACCCGCTCCTACCATACGCTGACGACATGATCGATGAGAGAAGGGAGTCTTAGGCATACCGCTATTGGAATGGGAAGCTGAGCACCACTACACATACTTTGGAAATGGTAGGACCATGCCTCTTCTGCTCTTGTTCCTCTCCTCGCTCCGCACCTCTGCCGGGTAGGATGAGAACTTTGAAAACCCCATCTCCAACTGGTCTACCATTGACACAACTGGTCATGCTGTGCTATTATCAATGACGCAGTGTGTTATAAACCAAGCGGAGCGGAGCGGCACATGCGCTGGATCGGTTGGTCTCTAGCCGGAGCTAGCATAACGGCGGCAGCGATCTTTGCTGCTCATCGCCCGTTGCTGGCACGACTACTTGAACTGCGCCCCGCCGAATACCAGGTCAGCGTGACTCGTGATATTCCTGTGCGCATGCCCGATGGGGTTGTGTTATACGCCGACCACTATGCACCCCGCTCTGGGGAAAGGCACCCGACAATCCTTATTCGCACCCCTTACGGGCGCCCCAGCGAGCTAGGACCATTAGGTATCTTTGAGCATACCGGTTGTATGCTCTTTGCCGAACGTGGCTACCACGTTATCGTCCAGAGTGTTCGTGGCCGTTACCGCTCGGAAGGTGCATTTGAGCCATTTGTAAATGAAGCTGCCGACGGCCGTGCCACGGTGGCCTGGATCGCTGCTCAACCCTGGTTTGACGGGAATCTAGGGTTGTGGGGACCGAGTTATGTTGGTTACACCCAGTGGGGACCAGCCATTGATGGCCCACCGTATCTGAAGGCCATCGTACCGGTTGTAACCAGCGCACGATTCTCTCCGCTGTTCTACCCCGGTGGCGCCTTCGCGTTCGAGTCTACGCTCCGTTGGATTTTTCTGATCGACGCAACCAACCGCCATCGACAGCGACTCGATCCGGCGGCGCTCTGGCGGTTGTTGGTCTTGCGAGAGCGCATTCTGGCCCGTGCGCTCCGTTACCAACCGTATGCCCACGCCGACGTTATTGCAACCGGTGCCACGGTACCCTTTTTTCAGCGCTGGCTTAACGATCCCGATCCACAGGGTGATTACTGGTCAAAGGTCGACATGCATCGCCAGTTGCATCGTATCAATGCAGCCGTACATCTGGTAGCTGGTTGGTACGACATCTTCCTGCCCGGTCAGTTAGCCGACTACACAGCGCTGCTCGCCGCCGGGAAGCGTCCTTACCTCACCGTCTTACCACGTGCACATACCGATCTGGCATTGGTTTTTGAAGGCATGCGTGAAGGATTGTGGTGGTTTGATGCCCATCTCAAAGGGAAACGTGAGTTATTGGCCCGCCGACCGGTTCGCATTGCGTTGATGGGGAGTCATGAATGGCATGAAATGGATTTCTGGCCGCCACCGGCAACGCTGACACGCTATTTTCTCCAGCCGAATCGTGGACTTGATCGTACTCTACCGCCTGTTAATGCACCACCAAGCTGGTTTGTCTACGATCCTACCAATCCAACACCGGCCATTGGAGGAGCAGTGCTCAGCGCTTGGGGTGGGCCACGTGATCAACGATCGGTGGAAACTCGTGCCGATGTTTTGACATTTACTAGCCAACCATTATCTACCGATCTCGACGTCATCGGGCCGGTGCGTCTCATTCTTTACGTGTGTAGTGATCGAACATTCTTTGATCTGGTTGGCAGACTCTGCGATGTCTATCCTGACGGGCGCAGTATCAATATCTGCGATGGAATAGTGCGGGTACGACCAGGTGTAGGTGAGCAACAGGCCGATGGCTCCTACCGTATCGAAATCGATCTCACCGCAACCGCACAACGTTTCCGAGCCGGTCATCGCTTACGGGTTCAGATTGCCGGGGGTGGCAGTCCTCGCTGGGGACCACACCCAGGTGATGGCAGCCCTTATGGGCAGGGGTACGGTGGTTCGCCTATCAAACAACGTGTGCTTCACGATGCTGCCCATCCTTCGGTCATTATCCTACCGGTGGTAAACGACATCGTTTACCGAAGCGATCAACTACCGGGTAAACGGTAGGGTCGATAACACCTACTGTTCCTCTGCGCCTATTTGGGATAAGTGGTTTTTCAGTTCGTGGAAGGTATCGTATCAGCAAAGGAGAGCTACGACAATGGAATACGAGCACAGTGCAGAGATCAAAATGTTCCGCCAGACGGTACGTGAGTTCGTAGACAAGGAGATTCGGCCAATTGCCCGCGCTATCGATGAAGAAGAGCGGGTACCTTTTGAAACGATGAAGAAAGCGGCCGAATTAGGATTACTCGGCGTCCCCTTCCCCGAACGTTATGGTGGGCTTGAGCTGGGCATCACCGGTTACTGTGTGCTCATGGAAGAGATCAATCGGGTCTGTGCCAGCCACGCCACTATCATCGGCGCCCATTCGCAATTGGCGGCAATGAGTATCTATCTCGGTGGTACTGAACAGCAGAAGGAGACATACCTGCGTGCATTGATCGAGGGTCGTAAGTGGGGAGCGTGGGCCTTGACCGAGCCTAACGCTGGCTCCGACGCGGCACACATCCAGACTACTGCCGAGCGGCACGGCGACGAATGGGTCCTCAATGGGCAGAAGATGTGGATTACGAACGGTAGCTTCGCCGATGTTATCGTGGTCTTTGCTGCAACCGACAAGAGCCTGGGGGCACGCGGTGGAATTACTGCCTTCATTGTCGAGAAGACGATGCCTGGCTTCCGTGTTGGCAAGGTCGAAGACAAGATGGGGTTGCGTGCTTCGCATACGGCAAGCCTCTACTTCGAGAATTGTCGCGTTCCAGCCGAAAATGTTCTTGGGCAGGTCGGCATGGGCTTCCCCCTGGCAATGCGTACTCTTGACATTGGCCGCTGTGGTCTGGGAGCTAGTAGCATTGGATCGGCTAAAGAAGCCTTTGAGATGAGCCGGCGCTACATGATTGAACGTCACCAGTTTGGCCGTCCTATTGCTGAATTTCAGGCCCTTCAATTCAAGCTGGCCGAGATGGCGGTCAAACTATACACGATGGAGCAGATCGTTTACGATTGTGCCCGTCGGGTGGATGCTGGTCAGCAGGCAACGCTTGAAAGCAGTATCGTGAAGCTCTACTGCACCGAAATGGCGAGTCAGATCATCGACGAGGCCATTCAGATTCACGGCGGTATGGGCTTCTCACGTGAATTACCGCTTGAGCGGATGTACCGTGACGCACGAGTTACCCGTATCTTCGAGGGCACGAACGAAATTCAGAAGCACGTGATTGCCAGTGAGTTGCTCAAACAGGTCGGGTACAAGATTCGGCTTTATTGAGGGATAAGTGCCCATCGAAGCATCCGAGTCGTTGGAGATAAAGATCAGCGAAGAACATCCCTGACACTTCGCAACCTTGCTCACCGACACCGTGGGCATCACAATCATCGGAGGGGCAAGGCGATGCCTTGCCCACGATTCACGTGCATGATGACGGCTGGGGGAGGGGAGATAGACTCTCATCACCGTAGGGGCAAGCCGGTGCCTTGCCCCAAACTTGCCCCTGCCTTGCCACCTGTAGGATGAAACCCGTCGATGGATCAAACACGATAGACGATCAGCCTGACAGTGGCAAAGCCAGAATTCACCCCCTTATCATCCTCGTCTACCGTTCACGCGGGTCGAGCGCATCGCGTAACCCATCACCCAGGAAGGTGAACGACAGCATCAGTCCGGCAATCAGAATGACCGGAAAACTAAGCAGCCATGGTCCCGACGAGAGATTATTGTAGCCTTCGGTGAGCATCACCCCCAGACTGGTAGGGAAGGGATTGTCGGGGTCTAGTGAGGGACGCATACCAACGCCGAGGATCGTCAATACCGCTTCAGCACTGATCAATGCCGGAATGCTAAACGAAGTCGAGACGATAATTGGAGCCATTGTATTAGGCAAGATATGTCGCCACAGAATAGCTAGCGTTGGCACACCAATCGTTCGCGCCGCCTCGACAAACTCTTTTTCCTTAAGCGACAATACCTGACCACGCACCAAACGGGCAATACCCGTCCAACTCACCAACGAAACAGCTACAAAAATCAGTAACAGGCCATTAAATGTCCGACCAAGCCAGGTCTCGCGAAAAGCGGTTGATAAGGCGATGATAAAGAGCAAATCTGGGAACGCAGCAACAATCTCGGTAAACCGCATCAACAGATTATCAAGCCATCCACCGGCAAATCCGGCGATCAAGCCTATGGTAACACCAATCAGCAGAATAACGAACTGTGGTACGATGCCGACAATCAACGAAACGCGAATTGCATACATCAGACGCGACAACACATCACGGCCTAACGTATCCGTTCCCAGCAGATGCTCAGGTACACCCATACGAGCTGGATTATCGGTAACCCAGGCTGGTGGCCGCAAACTGTTATTTGGAATCTGCTGCACCGGATTATACGGCGCCAGCCACGGAGCAGCAATGGCCACGATAATGTAGAGAACAATTACCACCAGGCCGATGACTGCCGCACGATTACGTAGCAAACGACGCAGTGCATCCGACCATAAACTTCGTGGTTTAGTGTTCAGATTCTGGAGATCAATCGGGTTCGTCAACGGCTTAGCCGATGAAGTCACACCTGTTCCTCACTACTTATAACTAATCCGCGGATCAAGCACGCCGTAGGCAATATCGACCACAAGATTGGCAATTCCCAGAAAGAAGACATAAATTAGCGACCCGGCCATAATCATCGAATAGTCACGCTTACCGATAGCGTCAACGAACGTGCGCCCCATACCGGGGACTTGAAAGATGGTCTCAACAAACAATGTACCGGTGATCAAGCCTGCTAGCGCTGGACCCAAAATCGTCACTACCGGCAGCAGCGAATTTTTTAGCATATGGCGCCAAATAATAACCCAATCTGACAAACCCTTTGCCTGCGCAGTACGAATATAGTCTTGTCGCTTCACTTCAAGCACACTGGCGCGCGTGAGGCGGGCAATAAATGCCATGCTGGTCGATCCCAAGGCCACCGTTGGCAAGACCCACGGTTTGACAGGATCGCTCCAATCGGGGATAACGGTAAACCAGTTGAGAATCACGGCAAATACAATGACGAGAATCAAACTAGTTATTAACGTCCCCAAGGCCACGAAGATAGTCGACGACAGCGAAAGAAGATAGTCAAGCCAACTATTCTGGCGTAACGCTGCCAGCACACCGAGCGGAATACCAAACACGACAGCAAATGCCAGGGCCTGCAAGCCCAACCGCGCTGAGTAATAAAACTTACTTGGTCGTGATGGTGTTCCTTCAAACAGTTCCTGTTGTACTGTTCGTGCGCCACGGGAAGCGTAGGTTGGCCCCAAATTGCCGGCAATTGCCCCCCATTGTATCTTCCATTGGCCGGTTCGTGGGTCAGGCACAACATCAAAAAACATATAGCGGGTAAATTGGCGCCAGAACGGAAGGTCCATGCCAAAACGTTCGCGCAAGATGGCTTCAACCCGAGGGGAAAGCTGACGACGTTCAGGTTGAGTGTCAAACGGGCCACCCGGTGTCAGCTTAGCAATGCCAAAGGTAATAAAACCGACTATTATCAACACCGGGATGTTCCATAGAATGCGCCGGATAATGTAGGCAGTCATAGCGATTACCGGGCGGCGCGAGGTGCTTGCTACTCGCGCCGCCAATGCGGCGTCAGTGACGCCAATTAAGGTTGAACATCGACATTAGGCAGGTTGAAGAAGCCAAGCCAGTAATCGATTGGAGTAATGGTATCGGGTGTTACTCCCTTGACGTATGGCTTCACTAAGACCGGACCGCCGTTGTTGAGCATGAAGATAACGGGCGCATCCTCAACCAGGATTCGCTGAGCCTGGGCATACAGCTCAGCCCGTCGCACCGGGTCTTGCTCGACATCGGCCTGACGCACCAACTCATCGAGTTGTGGATTCGAGTAGTTGACGCGCGCACTCAGCAAGCCGTTCGTCTGGAAGAGTGAAATCCAGTTCTGTGGATCGGGATAGT
Organism: Chloroflexus sp.; assembly: GCA_017743535.1. GTDB lineage: Bacteria > Chloroflexota > Chloroflexia > Chloroflexales > Chloroflexaceae > Chloroflexus. The sequence goes on along the minus strand of JAGHYT010000041.1, from coordinate 18,434 downwards.
CAGCGCACCAGCCGAGCGAGAACATCTGCGGCGGATTATCTTTAGTCGCAGCGGCAAAGGCCGTCGGATCGATTGGATCGAGGATAACATCAATGCCCAGATTCTGCTTGAACTGGTTCGCTACCCACTCGAAGCGCGCATTATTGCGTGCCGTACCTGAGTAAGTCAGGCGAATCTCCGGCAATCCCTGGCCATTGGGATACCCAGCCTCGGCAAGAGTCTGTTTTGCCTTCTCTGGATTGAACTCCCACATCTTCAAATCAGGCTGGTAGCCAGGGAAACCGGGTGGAATGAAGCTGTAGGTAGGCGTACCCAAACCCTGGAAAACATCGCGCACATACGCTTCGCGGTCGAGCGCCTGTGCAAAGGCCTGCCGCACCAGTTTGTTGTCGAACGGTGGTTTCGCAAGGTTAAAACCGAAGTAGAAGGTGCACGACCCAGGTACATCAATCGTCTGCTTGCTCAACACGGGATCAGACTTGACCGTTGCCAGGTCTTCGGCACCAACACCGAGCATGTCGATCTCACCGTTCTGGTAGGCCTGGAAAGCAACCTGGCCATCGGTGATCATGTAGTACTCAACACGCTTGAGTTTAACCGGACCGAGTGGGCCGACATAGTAGGGATTCGGCTCCCACACCGCCTTACTATCGTGTTCCCACTCTTTGAGGACGAACGGCCCATTCCCGACATAGTTTTCGGGGTAATACCACCAGTCATCACCCTTGGCCACATCCTCTTCACGTACCGGGGCGCCGATCCACAGCGCAGCCATACTCAGGAAGTAAGGAGCTGGCGCAACCAGCTCGATCTGGAGCGTGTAATCATCAAGCGCCTTGACGCCGAATTCATCACGCAGCTTATCAAGATCGAGCTTCATAACTTCTTCCATCGATAGACCCTGGCACGCGGCGGCGCTGTACTCGCTGTAACCCTTGATAATACCACACGGCAACGACTGGTACTCACCGGCTGTTTCCGGATTGGCCAACCGCTTCCAGGCATATTCAAAATTGTAAGCAGTGAGTGGGGTACCATCACTGTACTTGCCATCGCGCCGCAGGGTAAAGGTGTAAACCTTCCCGTCTTCCGAAACATCGACCTTTTCAGCAGCGCCAGGAATCGGGTTCATATCGAGATCGAAGGTCATCAGCGCCTGATAGGCCATCATGATGAACTGAATCTCGTTGACGAAGCTCGCCTTCTGCGGATCAATATTGTCTGGTTCAGACCCAGTAACCAGGCGCAGCACGCCAGGTTGAGCAGTACCAACAACCGGAGCCGCTGTCGGTTGGGCAGCCGGTGCCGTGGTTGGCTGCGTAGCAGGAGCTGAACCGCCACCGCAGGCCGCTAAAATGGGCAATAGTATGCCAAATAGCAGAGCCAGGGCATATGGATGACGCCAGCGTAGGAGATTCATTGTTACACTCCTTGGAGTATCTGTGAGGCGAAAGACAGTCTTATCGGCCAGAAAACCGAACACCTGTTAAACCAGACCCTCGTGTCGTGAATCTTGAGGATCAGTGAACACAGAGCCGCTACAATGCTATACAGCACCTCCTTTCTGATCTGTTGCGATACGAACTCTTCTGTGCCCAACTATTACCTGTGTGTGGCAGTGATCGTAACACGTTTCGCAAATACTTGTCAAGACAAAGAATACAATTGGAAGAATTGAAGAAGAGGTAGGGGTAGATTTTGAACCCATCTCTAGCGCGTGCCAGAGATTGGATTGCTCAGGTCACGTTCCGTTCAAACACGCGCTCGTAGCACCGCAGCAGCAGCAATGATAAAAAATATCTGTACTCCCACCGAAAATCCCTGCCAGAGACGCGCAGCCAATGGGCTACGCCGGTAGACGATCAAACCAGCGAGTACATTAACCAACGACGTAAGGAAGGCGGCAATAGGTAGAAAAAAGATGCGAACGCGGGGAACCAGTTCTGCAGCCGCCCCGATCTGATCACCGCGCCATTCAATTTCGGCAGGTAATGCAGGATAGATGACGGCTAACGCTCCAAACAGGAGCAAGTTTAAGGTTAAAGTGACCAATAGCAGGCGACGAATCACCGAATCGGCCCAAAAGTCGTACACCAGGAAATGGGCAACGTGAATCCCCGGTGTGAGAGTCTGGACAGCACCCAAACGGCGTCGCTGTTCTAGTTCTTGAACAAAGGCCTCCTGATCAACCGGTGAGATCGCATACGCCTCTTGACCAACGTAAATGACAAGAGCTTCTGCCAGAGGACGGGTAGTGAAGCGATGGATGGTGATACCATCGCGGGTTTTGACTCGGCCATAATAGTAGCCAATGCTGCCCAGGGCAGTCTGCCAGTTGCCAATAGCGAGGGCGCCCTGATCGATCCGTTCTATCAGATGCAGTGGAATGACAGCCCGACTACCCAACCAGTGGATGTAGAGTCCGTTTCGGTCGATTCCGTACTGTAGGGTCAATGCAGCCCCCAGCCGATATAAAAATGCACCGGCCAGAATAAGCAAACCAAGGGCCAATACCGCCTCGGCAAAAAACCAGCCGTCAATCGGCCATTGTTCAGGGGAAGCAGCGGTTACGCGCGAAAACAGTTTGGTAAACACCCCGATCCCTCCCGCCAAGCTACCGAGGGCGAGAGCAAGTGCAATCCAGATTCGTGATGATGGGAGCGGACGCCAGCGTTGCATAAGCATCATGCGTGCCGAAGCCAAGACTTCGGCACGCGCTAGACTATGGAACAGTCGTTGTTGATGTTGGGGTCGGTGTTCCTTCCGCAGTCGGCTCTTCAGGTATTTCCGCAGTTGGGGCCAATGTCGGCGTTGGGAACGGAGTGGGCGGGCCAGGCAGATACGTTGGCACCGGCGTCGGAATCGGCTGGGTTGGCACAGGCGTTAAGGTTGGTGTTGGCTCAGGGAAACGCCGGACATCAGCAGCAGCGCGCTGCTCGGCCATCCAACGGTCAAAGGCTTCAGTGCGAGCCTTCTGTAACTGATCCTCTTTGGATGGGATCGTCTGGTCGGTGACTTCCAGGATATGCCAACCAAATTGCGTGCGGATCGGGTCACTGATCTGATTGACCGATAGGCTGAAGGCGGCTGTCACCAATTCAGGTGGATAGGTCGCACCATTATCGGCGAAACCATTGCGATCAAACGAACCGATGTCACCACCATTCTCGCGCGATCCAATATCATCGGAACGTTCTGCAGCCAGGGTTGCGAAATCAGCACCGTTGCGTAACCGGGCTACAATGTCTTGCGCAGCAGGCAATGCGGCTGCAAACGCGGCCTCGATCTGCTCAGCAGTCGCTTCAGCCGGCAGCTTCACTGCCACCAAAATCTGACGCGCTCGCACCCGCTCCGGCTCTGCGCTATACGTGAACCCATCTTCAGGCACCAGACGCGCCTGAATCTGGTCATTGAGCAAGCGTTCACGGTATTGTTCGAGCAGCGCCTGTCGAAACTCATCTTTGGTCAGCTCAGGCTTCTTCTCAGTCACCACCAGTTCAAGTTCGTAACGACGGTAGATTTCATCGATAATCTGGTCAAACTGTACTCGCGCCTCAGCCGGTAGCGGAGTTGGTTCGGGAGTAAAGGTTGGGAACGGAGTCGGTGACGGTTCTGGCGTGGGTGTTGGGCCGCCGGGCGTTGGCGATGGTGTAGCAGTCGGTTCAGGTGTTGCTGTCGCTGCCGGATCAACAGTTGGCTCTGGTGTAAGATTTGGATCTGGCGTTGGTGTAGGTAAAGGAAGTGGTGGAATAAAGATAAATCCGAGATCGGCTACAATATTCTGAATGATCTCATCATCACTCACCACAATTCCAAACTCACCGGCAGCCCGTTGCTTGAGCTGACGGTCGATCCATTCTGAAACCACCTGCTGATCAACCTCTGCACGGCGCAAGGCTCGAATTTGTTGATCGATCACAATACTCCGCCCCTGAAATTGCTGGGCAATTTGCGGATTATTGCCGAAAAGGTCGAGCAATTGAAAGTTCTGAATAATCTGGCGTGCATAGGCGATCCGCTGTTCACGCCAGTAATCGCTACGGGTCAAGGTAACAGAACCAACCTGAGCGACAGGTCGGCTGGGAATCCAGAGCTGCTCGTAGGCCAAACCACTCACCACAGCCAGTAACGCAATCGCGATGGCAGTGGCAGTGACGATGATAATCAGACGTTGACGACGCTCTTCTTCTAAACGACGACGCGATGGACGGCGCGGCGCAGGAGTTTGCGCCGATGACGGAGCGCTTCGTGGCGGTTTGGGTGTTTGTGACATAGGCTAAAACGGAATATCATCATCACCAATATCCGGCGGCGGTTCACGATGAGGGCTACGTGATGGATCGTCGATACGTGATGAGCGTTGATCGAGCAAAATCATATCCTGCATCACGACCTCAAGTCGTGAACGGGCTTGGCCGGTCTGCGCATCTGTCCACGTTCGCGTTTGCAAACGTCCCTCGATATAGACTCGTGCACCACGACTGAGATATTGGTGACAGATTTCAGCCAATCGATTCCAGGCAACGACATTAAACCATTCGGTCTCTTCGTGCAAATTACCATTCTGGTCACGCCATTGGTGACCAGCCGCAACGCGAAAGGTAGCGACCGGCGTGCCGGCAGCAGTGTGACGAAATTCAGGGTCGGCGCCAAGGCGACCAATGATTAAAATCTTATTTAAATCACGTGCCATGGCGTTTCCCCCTATCTGTCGCGTGCTCTACCGCTGACACACCGGTCTGGCAGCTACGCCTCACTCGATGTCTCCGTTGTTTCCGTGGCCGCCGATTCGACGGTTTCAACCGGCTCGGTACGAATCGGTTTTTCGTCCACCAGTACCAGGAGGTGGCGAAGAATGTTGTCGTTCAACCGGATCGCCCGATCTAGCTCGGCAACTTTGGCAGCGCTCAACTCGAGGGTGAAAAAGACGTAATAACCCTCAGTGAACTTGCGCCGGCTGGCTTCGCCAGTCACATATTCACGGATGGGGTACGCCAGCTTCCGACGGCCCCACGGCGACGACTGGCTCACAGTGTGGACTTGTCCGCCAAGCTGTTCGACCGTCTGCTTAATGCGGTCGATGTTGGCAGGAATGCCCTCTTCGTTTGCGTACAACGGATTGATGATAATGACAAGCTCGTACTTTCGACGACGATCGCGCACAAAATCCTCCTCTGGTGACGTTTCGCTCAGCGTGCAGCCGGCAGCGCGTTCCGACCGTGTGGCGAAACAGAAAGACTGCTGGGAGCTTCCTGTAACACTCCCTCGTAACATCAAGCGATTATAACACAACCTTGACCAATATGATGTCGGATATGCAACGGTTTCACCTCACCCGACAGTGGAATGAGATGAGAGGGAAGAGCAGTGAAGAGAGATAGATACATTCCTAACCCGTCCGCTCTACGTGTAGAGACGCACAGTTTTCCGTCCCAAAATGAACGGCCCGACTTCCTGTTGGCTCACCAATCATAGGCTGAATATGGTCAGGGGGTGGGGTGCAATATAACGCGGGTTGCCGCCTGCCCATCCAGGCAGTTGCGTAGGTCGCGAGTCATCAGCAGCGGGCGGGTAATAGTTTTCAGTGTCGCTCCGCTGTTGAACCGTTCGGTCATTAGTGTCGTATCAGAAGCTGAGCACTCTAAACAGCCTTAAGTGGGTCATAAACCTATTGACGGCTACCTGCAACAGATGTATAATGCGTTTCCGGTCGAGCCAATCGACCATGTCATTCGCGCCCCCCGTTACGTTTGGGTTACGGGTTTCGCGTTTCGGGAAGGCACCCGATACTCGCAACACGCAACACCGAACGCCGAGCGGAAATCGTCGTCATGGCAATGTCGATTGCCCAGGGTATAAGACGGCGTCGGGTGGGCTAGTGTGAGGCAGTATGGACGGCGCATACAATTTACGCGCGATTCAGCGCTTACCAAACTGCACACCTGTACGCCGTGCGTCGGTAGAATTGCTTTACTAGACGTGCGCGAGTGACGCTGCACGCTCTCGCTCCTCCGGCCGCTGCATCAGGTGCAGGGCCTTTTTTCATCCCCTGACGCTGAATCGCTATCACCATGGCGTTGTTGTGCCCGTCACAACAACAGCCACTGTACGCTTGTGATCTTGCCCGCTTCTAGTGGGAAGGGTCTCGTCTTGCCGTGGTTTCGTTACGCGGGTCATTATCCGCCTTACAGACAAATGGAGGGATGTGGTACAGTTGAAGACGCTAACCTTTGCCGATTTGATTGCACAACAGACCGGCTTTGCCGGTGAAGGCCGCCTGACCGATTTCGTGAGCCGCTACGATGGTGAGCTTTACTTCGGCGATCATCTCAACTTGAATCGGCTGGTACGTCAATATGGCGCACCTCTGGAAGTTGTGTATACCCCACAAATTACCGCTCAAGTCCGACGAATGATCGACTGGGCTGCGCAGGCTCGTGTCACCACTGAATACGCAGCACCGTTTCACTACGCCTATGCGACGAAAGCAAACTTCGCCGCCGAGGCAGTGAAAACGGCATTAGCCGCCGGCGCTCATTATGAAACCTCGGCAACTGCCGATCTGATTATTGCCCATGGTCTCTGGCGTCAGGGTGTTTTGCCGCCTGATCGACTGATCTGCTGCAACGGATCGAAGGAGCCAGCGTACCGCGACGCGATCCGTCAATTTCGCCTCGACGGTTGCGAGACGGTTATTCCCGTTCTCGATGATCTCTCCGAATTGCGTGATCTGATCACCACTTCTGCTCCAATCCAATTTGGTGTGCGTGAGCGGGCTGCCGGAAACCGTGATGGACGTCATCCAGGAAACGATCGTTTTGGTCTGACAACAACCGAAATCGAGCAGGCTGCCGCAATAATCGCGGAAACTGACCATCGTCTCGTGCTTTACCACGCGATGATCGGTAGTCAGATCGAAGATGAAGATCATTTTCTGCATACCCTCCGCGCTTCAATTGAAAATTACTGTCGTCTACGCCGCCGTGTGCCAACGTTACGCTACTTCAATTTCGGCGGTGGTGTGCCAACGGCCGGTTATCAATTGCAGTTCTCCTTTGATTACCAGCGCTTTCTCAGTCGGCTGATGACAACGATTAAGGAGATATGTGCCGATTACGAGGTGCCTGTTCCTGAGTTAATCGGTGAGTTTGGGCGCTACACAGTAGCAACCCACAGCGCCTATCTGGTTGAAGTGGGTGCTGTCAAACAGGGACAACCCGATCAACCGGATTGGTATCTGGTTAATGGATCGCTAATGGTGATGCTGCCCGATACGCTCTTTGTCAGTGGACAGGAATTCGTGATCTTGCCCCTCAGCGACTGGCACCGTCCGCTACGTCCGGTGCGGCTTGCCGGTCGTCGCACCTGCGATAGCGATGACATTTACCCGCGACCTGATCGGCCACCATTGTGGCTACCGGCGACTGATGGCGGACTGATACTGGCCATTTTTGGAATTGGTGCGTATCAGCAGATGATTTCCGGGCGTGGTGGGGCACACCACTGTCTGACTCCAGAAGCGGCGCGCTTCATCGTCGAAGAGCGTAATGGTCGCCTTAGCTCACGTTTAGTACCACAGCAAGACCAGGCGACGATTATGCGGTTACTTGGCTATCGACCTCAACCAACTGTGATGCCGCTACCGTTCCGCCAACCAGCCCGCCCAGTGGTTTTAGCTACCCGACGGCGCACCCGTGACCGTGAACGGGCGGTGTCGGTCTAGGCGAACCCTGCTCGTTCTGCAACCCGCGAGTGGTACAGCATTGCTGTACCACTCCTGTGCTTGAATGGTCATTTCGATGGCGAATGATTGTGGAAGGTGCGGCGGTGCTGCGCTCCACCTACCCCGACAACGAGGTTGCCCCCACCCCTCGTTAGCACGTCGCTCAGCACCATGACGCATGTAGGGGCGCAGCGGTGCTGTACCCTGTCTTCCTGGGTCATCGCAATAACGAATGCGTACAGAGACACCGCGGTATTGCGCCCCACCATCGTGCAGCGGCATTACCTCACTCGTTCCTCATTCCGAACCCAACATAGCAAATGCTGGCTCGGTACAATGTGCTAGCATGGAGCACACCAGAAAACCGCTGCTTCCATTCAAGGGGGTACACATGCGCGCTGTTTACTACGAAGCGTTTGGTCAAATGCCCTGGATCGCCAATCTCCCCGATCCAACCCCAACTGCTGAGGGAGTTGTGCTTGCAGTACGTGCTACCGGTTTGTGCCGTAGCGACTGGCACGGCTGGATGGGACATGATCCAGATATCAAGTTGCCTCATGTCCCAGGGCACGAATTGGCCGGTGAGGTTGTTGCTGTCGGCGCCCAGGTTCAACGCTGGCATATCGGCGATCGGGTGACCGTGCCTTTCGTTTGTGCTTGCGGTTTTTGCCCACAGTGTCAGGCTGGTCAGCAACAGGTGTGCGATAACCAGTTTCAACCGGGTTTTACCCATTGGGGATCATTTGCCGAATATGTTGCCATTGATCGCGCCGATCTGAACCTGGTGCGCTTGCCTGACGATATGAATTTTATTACCGCCGCCAGCCTTGGGTGCCGTTTTGCCACCGCATTTCGCGCTGTCGTTGATCTGGGCAGGATCACTGCTGGTGAATGGGTAGCCGTCTACGGCTGCGGTGGTGTTGGGCTGTCGGCGATTATGCTGGCGGCTGCACTCGGTGGACAGGTGATCGGCATCGATATTAATCAAGAACGACTGGCACTGGCCCAAACGGTGGGTGCCACTACAGTGGTTGATGCAACCGCCGAAACCGATGTCGTTCAGGTCGTGCGCGATCTCAGTCGGGGTGGCGTTCATCTCTCCATAGATGCGTTGGGTAGTCCAACCACGTGTGCCAATTCCATTGCCAGTCTGCGCAAACGCGGACGTCACGTTCAGGTAGGATTGCTACTAGCCGAACAACGCATGCCGCCACTGCCAATGGATATTGTCGTAGCCCGCGAGCTAACGATTATGGGTAGCCACGGGATGCAGGCGCATCGTTATGATGCCATGCTCGACCTGATACAATCCGGTAAAGTACACCCGCAACGACTGATCGGACGCACTATCCGTCTGGACGAAGCACCAGAAGCGCTGGTCGATCTCGATAGCTTTCGCGGTGCTGGAGTGACGGTAATTACCGAGTTTTAGCGTCAGAGCTAATGGGGCAGCTTCCAAACCTGCCTTGCCACTTGTGTGCAAGATGAGGAAGTGCCTTCATCATCACGTCCCGGCAAGCAATGGTGACGTTCCCCTTCCGCTCCCGATTATGTGGAAGGGGTGGCGGGGAAGGTGGGATATTTCAAACACGCTCCGTGAGCCGGCCCAGTGCCCGAAGCACCTCGTGAACGCCACGTAGGCGATAACCCAGTTGGCGTGCACGACTGATGTCAAGTGCACAATTGCGAGGCCGTGGTGTCGGACTTTCGGCGCTAAATCCACTAACAATCCGGTCGGGATCGAGACCATGCGCTTGCGCAAGCAGGCGTCCCCATTCGTAGCGGCTGAGTGTCTCGGCACCGGCAAAGTTGATCACCCCACGATAATCACTCTGTGCGAGATCGAGCAGCGCCGTCGCCAAATCTTCTACGAACACCGGACAACGAAGCTCATCACGGAAGAGTCGTTCTGACCGTTCACCACGCGCTATCGCTAGAGCAAAGGCACTGTGACGATCAATTGGCTCGAAGCCATAAATGAGCGATGTACGCACAATAGCTGCTGCTGGATGATACCTCTGTACCAGCGCTTCAGCGCGAGCCTTAGCCCGACCATAATCAGTGATCGGGCTGGGTGGATCTTCCTCAGTATAGGCCCCAACTTTCTCACCGTCGAAAATAACATCGCTCGATATGTGAATCAAGCGTGCCCCTACTCGTGCTGCTGCCTCAGCGACGTAACCAGCACCTTCACCAGTAACTGCCATGAGATCGGGATCGTACTGTCGAAATGCAGTGTGAATAATGACGGTTGGCTGAACTTCGTGAATCACCGACATAACCGCTGCCGGTTCACGTAGATCGAGATGATACCAGCCAACATCTGATGTTAGCGATTGCGGTTGCGTATGAAATGTCGCCGCCACCTTCAAACCACGATGACCAGCCTGACGGATCAATGCACGACCAAGATACCCCGTACCACCAGTGATCAGATAACAATCGGCATTCATCTCGTTTCCGTTCTGCTACGTATGGGTCTGAATATGCTCTTTTCGCAGGTTACCGTCTGTCACCACCCTCTTCCGCTCTCGGATGCGAAAGGAGCAGAGAATGGTAAGGTTGCCAGGTGTGCTAACTAGGCACAGTAGTGTCAGTCACTGGCTCAGATCGGATTCCACCCACTTGTACCAGAAAGCGGATCGGCGACCGTGATCCCATGCAAGCGTAGGGGCGTGTTCAACGCTACCTATGTCATTCCTAGCGGTTATCTTCTGCTCCCATCAGATAAGGTGAAGCAACCTGCCGGTTCACCCTGCTGCCACAACCTGCTGTTATTCCGCGATTTTCGCACCAGTTCTAGGCTTACTTTGATTTCGGATCAATCGGCCCTAGTGGATCGAGACCATGTTCACCCCAGGCTACCAGGGCCTGACGCGCCGCAGCCTTCTTGGCCTCTTTCTTACTTGAACCAGAACCGGTAAACTGGTGGCCCATAACATTCACCGCCATGACATACTCGCGACAATGTTCAGGGCCACGCTCCTCAACCATCTCGTAGGCGGGAAGCTGCTTGTATCGTGCCTGCATCAATTCTTGCAACCGCATTGTCGGATCAAGATCGAGACGGGTAATCCGATCAATTCGTTCTTGCCAGAAGCGCAAGATAAACGTGCGTACTGTTTCCAAACCCTGATCGAGATAGATCGCACCAACCAGCGCCTCAAACAGATCAGCCAGCAACTTTTCGCGACTCCGACCGGCCGGATTGTCCTCACCACGCGAGAGATAGGCGTACTGTCCTAAATTGAGTTGACCGGCGCACTCGGCCAGTCCTTTCGTGCTCACCAGCGCAGCACGCCAATGGGTCAGTGTTGCCTCGTTTTGTTCGGGAAAGGTCGTAAACAGCCAGGTTGTTGTTACGAAATGCAACACCGAGTCGCCGAGAAACTCTAACCGCTCGTTATCGGTCAATTGGTTTAGCAGATGAGGTTGTTCGTTAAACAGCGAACGATGCATAAATGCTCGTTGTAACAACGAGCGATCCCGAAATGTAATCCCAATTACCTGCTCAAGCTCTGCTAATCGTTCGGACATAAGCGCTATCCGTGGTATTTGCGGAACGCAAGACAGACGTTATGCCCACCAAAACCGAATGAGTTACTCAGAGCCACTTCGATCTGGGCCGGGCGGGGATGGTTCGGCACAAAATCGAGATCACATTCCGGATCGGGATGCTGGAGATTGATAGTCGCCGGTAACAGATTGTTTTGCATTGCCAACACAGTGACAACCGCTTCGATGGCACCTGCTGCACCGAGAAGATGACCGAACTGCGACTTGCTGGCACTGACCGGAGGTGATTGTTCACGACCGCCGAAGACCTGCTTGATAGCTGCGGCTTCTACTGGATCACCGGCCGGTGTCGAAGTCGCATGAGCGTTAATGTAATCGACATCGCTGGGAGCCAAGCCACCTCGCTGTAATGCCAGACGGATTGCTCGTGCGACCCCTTCACCATCTTCAGCTAGATTCGAGATATGGTACGCATCAGACGTTGCACCGTAACCGACCACTTCGGCCAGAATACGGGCGCCACGCGCAAGTGCAAATTCGAGGTCTTCGAGGATCAGTACTGCTGCTCCCTCACCCATCACAAAACCATCTCGCTCAGCATCAAACGGACGTGAGGCATGGGCATAATCTTCATTACGGGTGGAAAGGGCACGCATTGCATTGAACCCGGCTACCCCAATTGGCGTAATACTGGCTTCGCTCCCACCCACAATCATCGCCTTCGCCCAACCGCGCCGGATAGTCTCTGCTGCCTCTCCAATCGCATGCGCTGAACTAGCGCATGCCGACGTCACACAGTAGCTTGGCCCACGGGCGCCGGTGACAATCGAAACCTGACCAGCAGCTAGGTTCGTAATCATTGCTGGAATCAGGAAAGGGCTGATCCGGCCCGGCCCACGGCTGCGTAGCACCTCTAGCTGCTCGGAGAGAGTTGCAATCCCACCGATACCACTGGCAATGAAGACCCCAACCTCATCACGATTAGCCGGTGTAATCTCTAGTTCGGCATCACGCAACGCCTCTTTCGTTGCCGCAACTGCGAACTGGACAAAACGGTCGGTGCGTCGCGCTTCTTTGCGATCCATATAGTTCGTTGGATCGAAACCTTTCACCTCGGCGGCAAACCGGGTGTCAAAACCGGTCGGATCGAACAATGTGATTGGACCGACGCCGCTCCGCGCTGCGACGATCCCCTGCCAGAGTTCGGCTACGCTGAGACCAAGCGGGCTAATTGCCCCCATTCCGGTCACTACCACCCGTCGATCCATGATCACTCCTTAGTGTTGCAAGCAACGAATAACATCGTCGCGCATTATATCATGTTGTACCAGGAACAGTGACAAACGGCTCCCGGTACAACAACGACGGCACCCGGTACAACTACTCGACGGTATTCCGTAATACTCCAATGCCATCAATCTCAGCTTCCATGACGTCACCGGCTTTCAACCAACGCTGCGGGGTCATCCCCATTCCCACCCCGGCCGGCGTACCGGTTGCGATAATATCACCAGGCTCAAGCGTAATGCCGCGGCTGAACGTAGCAATACAGGTTGGAATATCAAAGATCATGTCGCGCGTGGTCGAATTCTGAACTAATTCGCCGTTCAGCCGCAATCGAATACCGAGCGCGTGAGGATCGGGAATTTCGTCGGCAGTGACAATCCACGGCCCTAGCGGCGCGCTGCCATCGAGACTCTTGCTGTAGAAGAACTGCTGGTGGCGCGTCTGCAAATCACGGGCACTCACATCATTCATGATGGTATAGCCAAAGACATAATCGAGCGCAGCACTCGCCGGAATATCTCTTCCGCGTCGTCCAATAATGACGGCTAATTCCACCTCCCAGTCACGCTGGGCCGATACGTCGGGCATAAGCGGAACCGGTGCGTTCGGGTGATTTACCGCTGTCGGCATCTTACTGAAGAAGACCGGATATTCTGGCAGTTTTTCCGGCAAACCTTTCGCCCGCAGCGACTCAATCGCGTGCGCAGCATAATTCATGCCTAGGCAGATGATGTTTTTACGCGGACGTGGAATCGGTGCCCGCAGTTCAATCTCAGCCAACGCCAGCCCCCCTTCTGCTGCTGCCACCAGTTTCCGCGCTTCAGCCAGCAGATCAGGCCCGCCATCGATCAGTTCCAACATCGACGCCGCCAACGGCGACAGATCGATGACCTCATCGCCGCGTAGAGCACCAACACGCTCAGCCCCATCATACCGATACGTCAAGAACTTCATACGTCCTCCATATATCCCTTCACGGCGTATTCACCGTAATCGGAATCGGTGTAAAAACCAGGATAAACGTTAAGATACCGATGTATGCCAGCCACCGCCACGGGCCCTCGAGCGGAGAAATCTCGTTCCGCAATGGACTACGCTGCTGACCGATCAAAGCAATCATCACTGCCCAGATGAACCAGCCCGACCAGAAAAATCCCAGGCCGAGAAGCACCACTGCAACGACCACACTCATCATGCGTGCTGCACGTGGCCCAAACAGCGCAAAGAAGATGTGCCCGCCGTCAAGCTGACCGGCAGGCAACAGATTAAGACCGGTGACCAGCAGACCTGCCCAACCGGCAAGTGCCATCGGATGCAGGTAAACATCTTCTCCGCCGCTCGGCAGAAAGCGCCCGAAAATCAATATCTTCATTGCTGCGTAGAGCAACGAATTGCCTTCGGTAAAGCTGCCCGGCAGCGGTACGACCTGTTTCACTTCCGAAATGCTCAATCCGATAGCCAGCACCGGTATGGCGACGAACAGACCGGCCAACGGCCCGGCAATTCCGATTGCCAGCAGCGCCCGCCGGTTGGGCACCAGGTCTTTTATCGCAATAAATGCCCCCATTGTCCCTAGTAAAAAGAATGGCATTGGAATGAAAAAAGGGTAGCTAACCGCCACTCGTTCACGACGAGCTACAATAAAATGACCTAATTCATGGGCCAGGAGAATTGCCAGTAGTGAACCGCTGAAACTCAGGGCATAACCCCAGTTGAACACAACTTGACCGGTACTTTCGATATACTCTTGCCCGCCAACCAGCATCGTTGAGGCAACAGTAAGCAGAAAGAGCAACACTGCCAGCCACAAACGTGAAGGCTGGGCTTTAGGCGGTGTAGGAATAAACAGAATTGCCGCACCGGCTGGATCATGCTGAAAAAGCGGTGTGTAACCCAATCGCTCTGCTCGATCGACAATCGCATCATGCGCAGCCTGTGCCTCTAAGAGCAACTGTCCCCGACAGCGGACAGCCCGCTGATCACCGTTGGTCAGTTCTTCCGTGGCGCTAACCAGCATCACTTCAGCGGCCAACATACGGAGTGTAGAAATCGTGTCAATCTCGAACATCATGGTGTTTCCTTTGCTGGAACAGTGTCATGGTTCATCTTACCACAGGCCCGACCAGGCCATGCGAACGTCATGTAGTTTACCAGCGCTTTTTAGCGTTCTTGGTGCTGGGTGACATTATCGAGCACTTTAACAATGGAGCAACGCTGATACACATGAGCCACGTGCTGTGATAATCCACTACCGTGCCATTTCCCTGGAAACGCGGGCTGCTGGCCTGTGTTGTGCAGTGTGCAACGAGACCCCGGTTGAGTCGCAGCACAAGTCCGAACGGGAACACCGCTATGTACGTCCTGTACTCAGATCGACAGTACGCGAAGATAAGCATGGATTCGCACTCATGCTGTGCAAATAGATAGCCAATATCTCGTGTAATGAGATAGATTTCAAGAGCGGCGCTGTATTCTGTCCTAAGTTTTGACCACTAACAGTGGCCGAATATGAGAGTCTATCAACGCCGGGGAAAACTATGGCAAACCCCAATGTTATCCTGCGTCGCGATCCCAATACCGGCGCTGGTAATTTGTTGGCCTTCGCCGAATGGCTCGCCCAACCAACGTTACCCTGTCATCTGATCGATGTGCAACTACCACCTGCTCTGCCGCCAACAACCCTCCGCTGGCTCGCACTTTTATTGCGCGAAGAACTTGCAGGAACACTCTACCAGCCGGGAAATACTCAATTTGTGATCGTTGCTCCTGTCAGTAACCACACTACGCAAACGATGCAGATCGAGCGTCTGCGAGCGTTGTTCCAGCGACAAATGCAACGACTCTATCTCGATACCATACCTGTTATTCGGTGCCATTCGATTCCTATCAACAGCGATCCGGCAACAATTCTGCAATACCTCACTCCCGACAACGCCGATCCTGGCGCACTTCTCAACCGTTTGATCACGCAACTGGCAGCATTAGGCACAACCATTAACAACCAACAGCAGTTTGAGGTGGATCCAGTCTCTGGCTTACCCAACAGCCTCGTCGCCCACAGCCGTCTTGACGATCTGATACGAATTGCGCTTGAACAAAATCAGCCGTGTAGCATATTGCTGATCAACGGTGACCATCTGCGTCGTTATAATGAACTAAGTTACGCCGCCGGCGATCAACTGATCCGCGATCTGGCAGCGACATTGCGTGAACAACTACGTCCAAGTGATATTCTGGCTCGTTGGGAAACGGGAGATCAATTTCTGGCGATACTGCCCCACACCGGCGTAAGTGGCGCGGCTGCGTTGGCTGAACGATTACGACAACGGATCATCGAGCGTTCACAGCTCTGGCCTTTTCCCGTCACTGTCTCGATAGGGATTGCCTCCGTTCCCCAACATGCTCGCGACACTGATACTTCCCTGCGTATCGTAACCGAAGCTGTACTTCAAGCGAAAGCTGCCGGAAAAAACCGCATCGTTGTAGGCCACTCAGCATGATTATTCGTAAGCCTGTTTGATGCCAATCTCGGCAATGAACACCGTGTCTCATCCTACCAACCGTATGTTTCAACGCACGGCATACGATGAACGGATGGAATCGGTGCAACCTGCGGTTGGCACGATCTACCACGGTGCTGCGTGACAGAAGTGAGATAAGGCGGGTCAGCGGTGAACTCAGACCATAAAGGCTTTTGTACCAAGACGTGTGCTAAGAACAACAGCGCATTTCACAATGAGATCATTCGCAATGTACGGACACTGTCTGATGCAACGTGGTACAATAAAGGGAGACATGATCAGGCTACATGCATTGTTAGACACCTATGGCAATGATCTTTTATCGAGATATGGAGTTAATCTGCCGCAGTTGTGGAGCGACCTTCATCTTCACTGCTGGCGAGCAAGAGTTCTACGCCGATAAGGGCTTTCTCAATGAACCGACTCGTTGCCCAAAGTGTCGTAACCGTCGCGAGACTCAGCGTCGCCGTACTGAGCCACGTGCAGAGCTAGCAGAGCTAGATGAAGAGTGATTGACCACCGTTGGCGTCAAAACATCACCTGGGGAGCCTACGCCCTTCTGACAGTCGTCGCAATATCGCTTGCACTCCGTCCTGACCCTTACGATACATTACGTCAGGCCGATACCCTCTTTGCTGCCGGTCATTATCGTGCGGCGCTTATTACATACGCTTCGCTAACCAACACCCTCAGCGACGCTTCACTACGGCTCGGCATCGTCCTGACTGTACGCGACGAAATCGATCTGGCCCGGCGAGCCTTTGCATCTGCAATTCAATCCGGTCTGCGGCTGCGTGAATATCAGCTTGCTGTACTCTATTTAGGTTATCTGGCGATGCGCGAAGGAGACTCGGCAGCAGCATACCGTACCTGGCAGGCACTTACCAATTGTTCGCCCTCGCTCTGTGCAGTGCGCGATCTTTTATCGGCCGATGTTGATCTGAAGGAAGGTCGACTGGATCAAGCCTTCCATATCTACCGGTCAGTCGCTATCGAGCAACTACCCTCTGATTGGGCCAAATTTACCGTTGAACGCCGGACACTGCTTGCGACCTTATTCAATCCAACGAACGTATCAATTACTCCAATTCCACAATCAGCAACCTTCGCAGAACCCTTTCTCCAACCGCTGTTGCCGCCGATGGTCGGTTCAGATATACTCAACCGCGCCCTTACCCTCGATCCGGCAACCCGCCAACAACTCTTTGGTCAGTTGGCACTCGATATGGGTTATGAACGTTTAGCGCTAGCCTTCTTTGAGCAAGTTGAACCAACCGGTGAACATGGACTGGCAGCAGCGATCTATCGTGCCTATACCCATTTACGTCTCGGTAACCACCAAGAGGGCATTGAACAGCTTGAACAACTGGCTCATACCCACCCCGACGACGCCCGTATCGGGTCATTGCTAACCACAGCGTATATCTATTCTGGTGATCTGACTTCAGCAGCCAACTACCTGCAGCGCCTTCAGGCCAGCGGTCGCTCTGATCCAACCATTGCCCTGATTCAAGCGAGCTTGGCCTTCGCGCAACGTGACTTCGTCGCCGCTGCTGATGCTTACGAACAAGCCGTTATTCTTGCACCGACCAACGAACGAGCTTACTACCTGACGTTAGCTGCCCGTTTCCACCTCGACAGTGGCTTCGAGCGCTGTATCAGTGGCTTGCAGGCAGCGCAGGCGGCTGTGAGTACCGCACCAGACAATCCTGAAGCCCTCACCATCCTAGCCGGAACACGGTACTACTGTGGCGATCTGCCAGGAGCTCTGCAAGCTGCCGATGCTGCTCTCAAGGCCGGCGCCGGTATCGAAGCCCGTTTTTACTACGGTCTGACCCTCAGCGCACAAGGTAATCTAGACCAGGGCCGCGCTCATCTTGAATCTGTCGCCGATCAGGCGCCAGCCAGTGTGTGGCGACAACGGGCCGAAACAGCCCTAGAATTGATAGGAGTGAAGTTACCGGTGCTGTTTCGTAATCCATAACGCAACAGCATGCTCTGGAGTACCGGTAGCGGCAGGTGCTGAAGTATTAGCGAGGAGCGGCTTCCCAACCCATCCACAGCGCACAAGGATACACTCAGCTTCTCGTTACAACACAGATTTCCAGCCGCGCACGTCTTCCAGCACACCAATACTATCGCACCTTCCCCTAACCCAGTGCTTGCCTACCAAAAGAGAGCATAGGGAGACTGGCAGGAGGTTCCGCTCACTCCCCTCGCCTCTTCCGCAGCTTCTCTCACCGAGGTGCCCGGTGCGCACGGAATCCTCGACAAACCACCCGTGCTCACGCCACTTGACAAACGGCGCAAGTTCCGTTATACTACCCCACGTTGCAAGCGCAACGGTCTCACCACTACGGTAGACCCAACAAGCCATCGGGCGCGTC
>JAGHYT010000216.1:0-4526 GCA_017743535.1 Chloroflexus sp. | reverse complement strand
GGCTCGTCGGTTGAGTTTGCCGATTTTCGGCCATACACGGCTGGCGATGATATTCGTCAAATTGACTGGAATCTCTACGCACGTGCTGAGCGGTTCTACCTCAAACTGTTCGTTGCCGAAGAGGAGTTAAACGTCCACCTGCTGGTAGATACCAGTCGCAGTATGGCCTGGGGCAACCCAGAAAAGCTTCACTATGCCCGCCAGATCGCTGCTACCTTTGGCTATATTGCGCTAAGTAATCTTGATCGGGTGAATGTCACGGCGTTTGGTGGTCGTCCGGCGGCGGTCAGTGGGATTCGTGGCAAGCGTGGGGCAGTGGCACTGTTTGAGTTTTTGCAGCGTCTTGAGGTCGGTAGTACCGTGAACCTGACGCAGTTCTGCCGTACCTATCTTCAGACTGCCCGCAGCGCCGGCCCGCTCTTACTCTGCTCTGATCTGTTTGATCCGGGCTGGCGAGATGCTTTGCGTGCGCTTACGGCACGCCCCTTTGAAATTACGATTATGCACATCCTGGCACCGCAAGAGATCGATCCGCCAATTGAAGGTGACATCCGTCTGGTTGATAGCGAAGGCGGACCGGCGGTTGAGATCAGTGCCGATCTTGATGTGCTTCAGCGCTACCGTGAGTCACTGCAAAGCTGGCAGCAAGAGATTGAGACGTTTTGCAGTGGGCGGGGAATCCGGTATGTGCCGGTAAATACGGCTATTCCGATTGAAGAGTTTGTCTTCACGCAGTTGCGACGCGCTGGTATTGTGCGATGATCGAAGTCCGTTTGATCAAACCGGCAAAAGGTCAGACGATTCGCTACCCGGCAACGGTGATCGAGCGTGATGAGCGGAGTGTAACCGTGTGCGCCGAATGGCGCCTGGGCCCGGTTGATCTCGGTCTGTTTAGTATCGAACCGGGCGATACCTTGATCGAAACATTTTACACCGATCGCTGGTATAACATCTTCCGTGTGCAACGACCTGATGGCGCCATTCGCGGTTGGTATTGCAATCTGGCTCGTCCGGCACGGATCGGCGAAACAGCGATTGAAACGGAAGATTTGGAAATTGATCTCATTGTGAGTGCCGACCGTCTTCAGATCGAACTGGTCGATCTCGCCGAGTACGAAGCACGTGGTATTGCCCAAACCGATCCCGCGACTGATGCGGCCCTGCATACAGCGATTGCCGAATTGCGCGATCTTATTGCCCGTGGCGAAGCACCATTCGCTGCTGAACGTGTCGCTGTGCAAATGATTAAGCAAGCATGATCAGGTAGTGTAGCCGGCAGAATGTTGGCTACCCAATCACATCCGAGCAGGTTCTATGTCATTTCTGGCTCCTCTAGCATTGATCGCAGCGGCGATTGTTGGCCCGATGATTGTGGCCATGTATTTGCTCAAGCTACGCAGGGAAGAGCGTGTAGTTTCGTCAACCTTCCTCTGGCAACGCATGGTGCGCGACATCGAAGCCAATGCACCGTGGCAAAAATTGCGCCGCAATCTGTTATTGCTGTTGCAATTACTACTCATGCTGTTGCTGGTATTGGCTCTGGCCCGTCCATTTATTCCGGTCACTGGTATCAGCGGCGCAAACCTGATCATTATCTTCGACCGCTCGACCAGTATGCTGGCCACCGATGAACCACCTTCCCGCCTTGAGGCAGCCCGGCGGCAGGCGATGGCACTGATTGACCAGTTGCCCGACAATGGTCGGGCAACGATCATTGCAATCGGCGGTCAGATGGAAGCACCCATTGCCTCATCGAGTGATCGTCGCGAGCTACGGCGTGTCATCGAGCAGATTCAACCAAGCTACAGCAACCAATCCGATCTGAGCCAGGCGCTGACGCTGGCCTCGGCCCTCGCCGCCCGTGAACCCGACAGTGAGGTAGCTATTATCTCCGACGGTAACGTTAAGATTCCCGATGGTCTGCGTGTTCCGGCGCGAGTGCGCTATTTCCCCATCGGACGCTCCGCCGACAATGTGGCGATCAACGCGATTGCCCTCCAACCCGGCGCATTCGAGCAGACCCTATTTGTGCAGGCAACAAATTACGGGGATAGACCGGTTACTCGTCGCATGTCGATCTATCTCGATGGGAAACTCGACTTTGCAATTGATCTAACTATTGAACCAGGGCGCGAGCAGAGCTTAACTCAACCGATCCCAGCAACGGTGAGTATTATCGAAGTACGCCTCGATGAGGGTGATGCACTACCGGTCGATGATCGAGCCTACGCGATCAGCCCGCAACGAGAAACGGTGCGGGTACGATTGGTCAGCGATGGCAATCGCTTCCTGCAAACCGGTCTTTCCCTGCTGCCTGGTTTGGAAGTGGTGCAGGTACCAACGACAACCACCACATTCCCCGAAAGCGCGGCTGAAATTCCATTGACGATCTTCGATGGAACCGTTCCTGCGACACTGCCACCTGGTAACCTGCTCTTTATCGGCCCGCTGCAAAGCACTGAACTCTTCTCGATAACCGGTGAATTCGACTTCCCGCTGGTGCGTCCGACCGCACTTGAAGACCCGATTCTGCGTAATGTGCGCTTCACCGATGTCAATATCTTGCGTGCACCGCGCATCGTTCCCGGTTCGTGGGCGCGGGTGGTTGTCGATAGCGATGGTGGGCCACTCCTGCTGGCAGGCGAACGTGAGGGCAGGCGCATTGTGGTATTGGCCTTTGATCTCCATGCGTCTGATCTTCCGCTGAATATCGCGTTTCCGATCCTCCTTTCCAACATGATCGAGTATCTCCTACCGGTGAGCAGTCTCCAACTCACTACCGGTCAACCAATTGTGGCACCGGTTGATAGCAGCATTGAGGAGGTACGGATCATTCGTCCAGATGGTCAGGTCGTTAGTTCGCGCGATGGACTGGTGCAGATACGAGCGAACCAGACCTTTTACACCAATACCGATCTGCCCGGTATCTATACCCTTGAAGAACGGCGTGGTAATACCGTGATTGCCAGCCGTCGTTTTGCGGTTAATCTGTTTGCGCCAAACGAGTCGCGGATAGCTCCTCAGCGCGACTTAACCATTCCTCAGCTTAGCGGGGCGCAAAGCACGGTTGCCCGCGAGCGCGATGGCCGCCAGGAGATTTGGCGCTGGCTGGCATTGGCCGCTCTGATCATGCTGCTGATCGAGTGGCTGTTCTACCAGCGTAATGCACTCATTATCCTCCGAGAGCGTTGGCGACGACGCGCTGCTGGATCGAGTTGAGGAATAATGAGGATGATCAAACATCTCACAGTCATTTCGACACGATGCGCTGACATTCCTCGCATACGATCCGAGCATCAGAACCGGGTGATCGATACCATACCTCCTCCTCTCGCACACCTGCTAGCCCCTACTCCATTGCCAGCAGGCGTTGCCATTGTTCGGCGGTGACCGGTACCACCGAGAGACGCCCCTGTCGTACTAGGGCGAAATCGGCAAAAAAAGGATCGGCCTTAATCGCCTGCAATGTGACGGGGCGTGCTAACCATCGTAACGGCACAACCTCAACGACCACCAGCCGGGGATTACTCTGTTTTGGGTCGGGGTATGGATCGCTCACGATCTGAGCGAGACCAACTGCTTGACGCTCATTACCAGTGTGATAGATCAATGCTTCATCACCACAGCGCATATCACGTATGTGTTTGAGCGCCACATTGTTGGTCACCCCATCCCATGTTGTGCGTCCTTCCCGAAGCAAATCGGCAAAGCTGTAGACGGTTGGTTCGGTCTTGAGTAACCAGTAGTTCGGCATATTGTCCTCTATACGCGGTTATACGCGGTAGGTGCAGATTCCGGGGCTACCCGCGTGTCGTATGTGAGAAGATCATATCAGATTTGCTATAATATCGGGCGTGAAAGGGGGTTACGTGAACGACGACTTTGAACAGCTTGACGATTACGCTATCTTGGGTATTAAGCCCGGTGCAACACCGACTGAGATAAAACAGGCTTATCTAAAACAGATTGGAATCTATCATCCTGATCGGTTTGCGGGTGCTTCACCTGAACAGCAGGCCTATGCTGCCCGTCGCGCCCGCCGTATCAACCAGGCGTACCAGAATCTTCGCCGCCGCCGTTCGGTTTCTGTACCGGTCGCGCCAACGCAGCGTGATTATCAAGCCGAACTGTACGCACAGGCGCAAGAGCATCTGACTGCCGGTAGACGATTACAGGCGTTAGCTACACTACGCGAATTGCAACGTATCAACCCCTGGTACCGCGATTGTGCGACGCTGATTGCTACCCTTGAGGCAGAACAGCGACCTGCGGTCGTGACCCCGCGCACCATCTCACGGCGTACCGTGCTCGTTGCAATGGCGAGTGGTGTTGGGCTAAGTATACTGGGCTGGTTGGGTTGGCGGCAGTTGCAGAGCGCGACGGCGTCACAACCGTATCCGCCAGCGATGACTCCAACGACGATCGCAGAGCCAACGACTCCGCCATCACCCACCGTCGCACCATCACCGACGGCAGCATCATCACCCACTGCTGCACCATCACCGATGGCAGCATCATCACCCACT
>JAGHYT010000215.1:0-4583 GCA_017743535.1 Chloroflexus sp. | reverse complement strand
CCCATCCTTCCGCTCGCCGTGGAGGAGCGGAAGGGAGCTAGGGGGAGGGTGAGGGAGCACTCTCCCCCTTCCTCTCCCGCAGCGCGGGAGAGGAAGGGGGCTGGGGGGAAGGTGAGGGCCGCCAGGTGTGCTCCGTAGCACAGGAGCTGAAACCATTGCAACAAAAATGGCCATTGGTGAACACGACTAAAACCTGAAACTCCGAACATCCCTACACCTTTCTTCACATTCTTGACAGCGGCATTTTCGGGTGCTACCCTGTAGCAAGAGACATTTCCACAGCGAGCAAAGCATTATGCGGATCGCCTCATTACTTCCAGGAACAACTGAAATCGTTTGTGCATTAGGCCTCGGTGACCATCTGGTTGCCGTGACCCACGAATGCGATTATCCACCGGAAGTTCGCACATTACCCGTCGTAACCCGTAGCCTGCTCGATCTGCCGGAAACTGCCTCTTCATCTGAAATCGATGTGGCCATTCGCGAGCGATCGCGGAGCGATTTGTCAATTTACCAGCTCGATATGGAGTTGTTATCGGCATTGCAGCCTGATATTATTCTGACTCAGGCCCTCTGTGATGTCTGTGCAGTGCCACTGCGCCAGGTGGAAGCTGCCGTGGCCGATGCAGCGACACAGGTTCTGTCTTTTGAGCCAACTGATCTGGCCGGTATCTTTGGCGCCATTAAAGCTATTGGTCGAGCTTTGGGCGTGAGCGAGCGGGCAGAACATTTAGTACGCGAACTAACCTTACGGGTTGAACAGGTGCGGAGGGTTGCCGCCCAGATCACGCATCGACCGCGGGTATTAGCTATTGAATGGCTCGATCCGGTATTCAGCGCCGGGCATTGGGTGCCGGAGCTCATCACCATCGCTGGTGGGCAGCCAGTACTGGCAACGGCCGGTGAACGCTCGCAACGGCTGTCGTGGCCTGACGTAATCGCCGCTGCACCTGAGGTCGTGATCTTAATGCCCTGCGGTTTTACTCTCGAACGAACCCTGGCTGAAGCGGCTACTCTGTTACCCCGGCGTGCTGGCTGGTCTGCACTCCCTGCGGTACGGACAGGGAATGTCTTTGCCGTAGATGCCAATGCCTATTTCAGCCGCCCTGGCCCACGGATTGTTGATAGTCTCGAGTTGTTGGCCACGCTCATCCATCCCGAACTCTTTGCCGGTTGGGGTCCATCAGGAGCCAGTACCCCGATTGTGTTACAATAGGAATATATTGGTAGTGCCATCCACAAGATCATCTCCCAGCCTATTGCGTGGAAAGGATAGAAATCACTATGAGCGAAAAAGAAATAACTATTGCTAAAGCGTTGATGGTATTAGCTACTGAAGTTGAGCAGCCGGTAAGTCTATCACAACTATGTGATCTCATTAATGAGCGATGGTCTACCAATTATGCAAAAAATTCGCTCCGTAACCATTTAAGGTGGAATGCTCCGCACGTAGGTTGGGTGCGCATACATCGGAACCAATACCTATCTTTGCCGGCAGCCCTTGAAGGCGTGCGTTTTCGATGCTGGCCAAAATCGGCAGAGATTGCTTCTGGTTTGTTATCGGTAAAGCATTTGGTGCCGTTTTTTTACACCGATCACACACCGCTGATTTACGACGAACAGGGCGAAATGATCCAGATCGTCAGGAACTCCAAGCTCTTTCCCTGGACTGCATCCTTACATTTGCAACTTCAGCAGTGGTTCAAACGGCATCGTTTTACCGAAGGTGATAGTATTCTGGTCGAAATTCGTTATCGAAAGTCTCGGAACCAGATCGAGCAGCGTTTATACCTCTCGTATGAATCGGCTGCCGCATTTCAGGCTCAGGCCGTTGCGGCACAGGATCAAGAATTTATTCAAGCCATCGTTGAACAGTTCGACAGTCTTGGCGGAACGGCTACTTCGGTTGAGGCTGTTGTGTTGCCGGTGATTGCTCGTGCCCCATGGCGAACTTCATACCCTGGCCGTCCGTGGCAATACTTGTTGGAAGAAGATGGCCGTTTGTCCCTCGACGAAACCGGCACACTCATCAATGAAAAGGTGTTGCAATCTTTGATGACAGGCAGGGATGTATCTCGTCCTGCTGCTCAGGCAACAGCCTCTTCTGCGGTATCAACACCGCAAGATGCTGCGCTTTTGAAGGACATAGCTGAACTACAACAGGAGATTCAACGTTCGCGTGAGCAAGATCGACGGGCTGGTGTGTGGGATGGTACGTTAAGCCGGAATTCATATATGCCAGATGAAGATGACGAAGAATATGTTCTGGACGCCGATCTCTTCGATCTGATGAACGAAGATAGAAAGCTGCACGATCTCTTTGCTCACATCAGTTCACGTCTGCGCGAGGTTTTACCACCAGATGTGCAGCAACGTCTAAGTAATGCTACTCCTGCCGAAGCTGAAACGATCTTAAGCTCGCAACTGAATTATCTCCTGGTAAAGGCACCCGATCTGTTCCCGAAACTTGATCTAACATCGCATCCTTTTTCGATTGATGTTTCGACGCTCAACAATAGGGACGTTGAATTCGATCTCGCTCTCGATGCAGACGATGATGAGGACGACTGGGATAACGACTGGGATGACGATTGGGATGATGAAGATGACGAAGATTGGGATGACGAGGTTCAGGAGGTCGAGCGGGATTTTGCTCTCAAAGAGCAAGCATTAAACCGCAGCCAAGAGCTGATGAATCTCTACTTTGGTTATCTCCAGGAAACCGGGAGGAAGCGAAGTACAGCTCTCTCGTATGCCCGTCCTCTTCAGCCGTATGCGAATTTTCTCGCAACGTTCTACCATCGTTCGCTCGACGCCGGTGATTACGCAACGCTTGATGAGTTTCTGTTCTACTATTATCCCTACCACAACGATCATGTCGCGAAGGAGCGAGTGCGCGAAATGTGTCATTCGCTAAAAAATTTTTACGCTTTCCTGAAACTGCGCGGCCTGATTGAGGATGACCAATTTGCGCAGGCGATCTGGCAGCGACGCTTTCAGGCCGAACGATTGATGGGTTATCGGAAAATGATCCGTAGCAAGTTTTCCGATCAGTTGCATCTGCTGCAAAAGCTCTTTGCACCGTATCTGTCGTAAGGCGCCTGGTGTTCCACACCTTCCCCCTCACCCCTTCCTCTCTCGCAAGGGGAGAAGGAAGGGGGAGAACGAACGCAGCGATACGCGATGATCATTGTCCAAGCGTTCAAAACGGCCACCAACCCACGCGGTTATCTGGGAGTGCGCCTAGCACTCCTTACCTTCCCCCAATCTTCTTCCTCTTCCGCGAGGACAAAAGAAGGGAGACGTTGAGGGTTGTCGCGAACCCATCCTCAATCCGGTGACGGGCATAATCGGTGAGTTGAAACGCTCTCTCGCCAGCTTGCTCAACGACGGCGAATAATCTCAACCAACTCCTCGAGCGAAAGTCGCGACGCATGACGCGGCGGCGATTTTGGTGTGCCGCACAGCAGCAGGCGATGGCTGGGGTGCAGGTACCAGTCGGCCTGACTATCGCACTGGCGAAGGGTTTCATACACTGGCGCCAGATCGACGTTCGAGCGACGCTGCGCAGTGACTCCCATATAGCCGCGACGATCACGATAGGCGAAGAGCACAGCCCCGTAATTGAATGCGAGTCGCGAAGAGCCACCATCGGTAGTGTGTACCGCGATCCCCAATCCCCACGGCGTTTCAAACTCAAGCCGGTTCTGGAACGCTTGCTCAAAGCGTAATTGCCGAACTTCGTGTTCATACCAGGCATCGAGATTCGCCAGCATCGCCTGGGCAACGTGATGCGGTCGGTTGGGATACAAAGCGTTGTAACCGGCAATAAGGTCGGTAATGTTAAAGAAGACCTGTCCCGGTCGATACTCGGCGTGGTCAATCCGCGTAACCTGATCGACCAGGCGACGAAGTGCCTCGTCGTCAGGGGCAACAACCCGCCGCACCAGCTCGGCAGCGCTGAGCGTTGGATCAGATGTATGATGGTGATCGAAACGACCACCACCCGTATCAACATGAATCACTCGCGGATCGGAATCTACCGGCTGATCCTGCCATGTCCGCCCGGCAGGCACAAATTGTAAATCAGCATCTTTGGCCGGACCAAACCGCATTAACAGCCAGATGGCGGTCAGGCAGTCGAGATCAGGCGATAGATGGCCTACAATCGTCAACGGCGTTTCCACTTTGCAAGCGTTTCTAGAGCGTTGCTCACATCTGCTTGACGATAATACAGGTGATGGTTGATGGTTTTGCTGTGACACTCGTTGCTTGTTCAAATACCTTCACCCTTAACCCGATGGAGCAACACTACTATTTCTCTAAATGTCAAATCTTGTGCACAATATAGCACGATCAGCGTAGCCGCTCAAGTGGTTTACGGCTCATTATCGCCTTTATAATACACCATTTGTTGCTTTCTTGAATTGTGATGAGAAGTACAGACTAGGAGAGCGGGGAGGAAGACCCCCCCTATCCCCCCGCTTGCGGGGGGTTGGGGGGCCCCTTGAGTACCGTCGAGCCGTCAACCCAGCCCCCCGCTTGCGGGGGGCTGGGTTGACGGCTCGACGGTACTCAAGGGG
>JAGHYT010000214.1:0-4592 GCA_017743535.1 Chloroflexus sp. | reverse complement strand
ATCCGTTGAGCGACCCCTGGCCGGTTGGCCCGCTAGAGGTACGTGATCTGGCACCGTGGCAACAGTGCTGGGCTTGTGGATCAACTGCTAACGAAGCCAATGAGTCGTACTGCATTGATTGCGGTGCTGCGCTCGAAGTCCGTACTTATCCGGCTTTTCTGTCAACTCGTGCTGATCCCAGAGGGCCAGCTTTGATCCCGCGCCTGGCCGATCCACTGGCCCGCGCTATGTTGCCCGATGTATTGGAGCAGTGCGATATCGACGAGATGCAATTAACGGTTCTTATCGATCCTGAACTCAAACCACTGCCTGTTCCCGTTGATGAGACGACAGCTCTCGTGTTCGGAACTGCCCTGGCACAATTGCTGGTCAGTCTTCACAGCGTCGGGATCAGCCTGGGGACATTGACGATCGATGATCTCGGTCTGAACAGCGTCGATCAGATTGCGCTCAGACATGCCCATCAGCTCAGACTGGTGAGTGATAACGAACGGACAACCGCATTCCAGGCCGATTTGCGGACACTGGCTGACGTACTTGAACGCCTAACAGAGACACCACGAATAACCCAACGCCTAGACGAGATTACTCCCATCGACAATGACCAACCAGGCGAGAGCTTAGGAACCATCCTCCGTCAGATCCGTACTGGGGAACTTCCCGACGCAACTGCTGTAGCGCATCGTTTGAGTGCACTGCGTGATGAACGGATGCATCCCGTACCATTGCTGCAACTGGCCGGCTCATACACTGATACTGGCCTGGTACGCGATCACAACGAAGACAGCCTGTTTAAACTCACTCTTTGTCTGGAAAACAATGGTCAACGACAGAGTTGGGGGTTGTATATTGTTGCCGATGGCATGGGTGGACACGCTGCGGGTGAGGTGGCCAGTGGTCTGGCAATACGCTATGCAGCCCGCACGATTATCGATTCGTATCTGCAACAAATGTTGAGCGGTCAGCGTCTGTATCACGAGGCAGAAATGCGTTCGCTGGTACAGCAGGCTGTGCTGGAGGCAAACGCGGCAATTGCCGGTGAAGGACGCGCCCAGGCCAACGATATGGGATCAACGATCACGATGGCACTGGTGATAGGTGATCGAGCAGTCATTGCCAATGTTGGTGATAGCCGAACGTATCTGTATCGGGATGGGAAACTACAACGGATCACGAAGGATCACTCACTGGTGATGCGGTTAGTTGAGCTAGGGCATCTACAAGAAGCTGACATCTACACCCATCCACAGCGAAACGCTGTTTTGCGATCACTTGGTGATCGCAAAGAACTACAAGTCGATCTCTTTAGCTTACGGCTGCGCCCTGGCGACTCCCTGTTACTTTGTTCGGATGGTCAATGGGAAATGACTCGTGATCCGCTGATGGAACGAATCATTGCCGAAGAAGCCGATCCCCAACAGGCGAGTAAGGCTTTGGTAGAAGCGGCAAACCAGGCTGGTGGTGAAGACAATATTGCAGTGATTCTGGTGAGACTGAGTCTATGAGATGTCCACAATGTGGCGCTAATGTCCATGACGAGATCATCTTCTGCCCAGAATGTGGTACCCGGCTTCGTAGTCAGACATCAGCAACAGACACACCACCGCTGATGGTCTTACAAGGACGCTACGAACTGCGCAGACGACTCGGCGCCGGGGGGATGGGATCGGTCTATCTTGCAACTGATCGGCGTCTCAGTACTGCCCTATGGGCGGTCAAAGAGATGAGCGATGCTGCGATTACCTCACCGATTGAACGGCAGCAGGCGCAAATGGCATTTCAGCAAGAGGCCGAATTGCTGGCAAAGCTGAGTCACCCGGCCTTGCCGCGAGTAACCGATCACTTTGAAGAGAACGGGCGTCATTACCTGGTCATGGAGTTCGTGCCTGGTGAAAATCTGCGAGATTATATAAACCGAGTAGGTCTACCCCGCCCATTGCATGAGGTTCTACGTTGGACGACGCAAATCTGTGAGGTTTTAGCCTACTTGCACGCCCAACAACCGCCGATCATCTTTCGTGATCTGAAGCCAACTAATGTCATGATCACACCGGAAGGCAAGATCAAACTGGTCGATTTTGGGATTGCCCGCCTTTTCAAACCGGGAAAAGAGCGTGATACCCAGGCATTTGGTACTCCTGGCTACAGCGCACCCGAACAGTACGGACGCGGTCAGACCGATGCTCGTTCCGATATTTACAGTCTCGGTGTATTGATGCACCATCTCTTGACCGGTCATGATCCGAGCACGACGCCATTTCGACTGCCACCCGTCAATCAACTGAACCCATCGGTGCCACCGTACATTGCCGCAGCAATTGCCCGCGCGACTGATAATGATCCATCACGTCGCTTTGCCAACGTGATCGAGTTGCAACAAGCGCTACTTGGCAGTGGTCAACTCGTGAATGTGCAACCCCAGGCTCAGCCAAACCTGGCAGCAGCTATCGCTGCACGGGATGGTACCGCCAATCCCGGCCCTGTTGTTGTGCAGGCCAGTACTGGCATGGCCACTGCTGGTCTCTGGATCGGAATTACTGGTGATGTCCTGATGATCATCGCAATTGCGCTTACCAGCCTTACCATCTCTGATCCTGATAATGTGATGGCTGCACTCGGCGTCATCATTGCATTAGGCGCGCTCATGTTTGCCTTTATCGGTGGTCTGCTCAGCCTAATCGCCCTGGTCAGCCCCAATACAGCACAGACAAGGCACGGACGACGTGATGCAGCCATTGGTTTTGCAACCAGCAGCGGCGCATTTCTTCTCTGTTGTATTTTGAGTCTCATCATTACAGAGATAGGGTCATAATATGTCTGACGCAATCACGCTTACCTGCAAGTGGGGACGCACACCAATTCCGGCTAGTTCAACCCCTCAAGTCGGATATCTGCTGGTAGAAGCGGCAGCACCTACCACATTGGCTGCCTCACTACCGTTGAACATTTGCTTTGTGCTCGACCGTTCAGGTTCGATGCAGGGAGCAAAACTTGACAATCTGAAAGCAGCAACTTGCCAGGTCATCGAACGACTGAACCCAAACGACATCGCATCCATTGTTATCTTCGACGACAATGTGCAAACGCTAGTGCCGGCTACACCGGTTGGCGATCGTTCGCAATTCATAGCGGCAGTTAATACGATCAGTGAAGCCGGTGGAACGGCGATGTCTCTTGGGATGCAAGCCGGTCATGTTGAACTGCAAAAATACCTCGGTCCTGATCGCCTTAGCCGAATGGTCCTCTTGACCGATGGCCAAACGTGGGGTGACGAACCACTATGTCGTGATCTTGCACGCACGTTGGGACAGTCGGGAGTTCGTATTGCCGCGTTCGGCCTAGGCACTGAGTGGAATGAGCAGTTGCTCGACGATATTGCAGCCGCCAGTAACGGGTATGCTGATTATATTGCCTCGCCCGCGCAGATTGGAGATTTCTTTCAAAAAGTTATTCAAGATGATCGAGCAACGGTTGCCACCAATACCAGACTGTTATTACGATTTGTACGTGACGCAACACCGCGTACTGTCTACCGGGTAAAGCCAATTATCGAAAACCTCGGCTATCAACCAACTGATGAGACAGCAGTTGCTGTACGTCTCGGCGACCTGGTTGGCGGACAAACCGTAGCAGTACTCATCGATCTTGTGTTACCCCCACGGGCAAAAGGTCGTTTCCGGATTGCACAGGCTGAATTGCATACTACCCCGGTTCAGCAAACCGGTGAAGTGGTGATCAAGCAAGATATTCTGCTCGACGTGGCAGATCAGGTAGGGCCAGAGAGTTATGTTCCAGAGGTGATGAATCTAGTTGAGCGGGTCACAGCTTTCAAATTGCAAACCAAGGCGTTGCAGGAAGCC
This sequence comes from Chloroflexus sp., assembly GCA_017743535.1. Classification (GTDB taxonomy): domain Bacteria; phylum Chloroflexota; class Chloroflexia; order Chloroflexales; family Chloroflexaceae; genus Chloroflexus. Next base: position 732 of record JAGHYT010000214.1, on the reverse strand, counting down.
GCAACCGGAAACGTGACCGGTGCAACCCAAAAGCTGCGAGCTGCGGCCACTCGCCTGCTCGATTTGGGCGAGCTAGAGTTGGCAGAGAAGGCGCAGCAGCAAGCCGCAGCACTTGCGCAAGGGCAACAGCTTAGCTCGGAAGCGCAGAAAGAGTTACGCTACGCAACACGTCGCCTTACCCAACGCTTAGAAGAACAGTAGGATCTTTCAGACAGAAATCGTCCTATGTCGAATGGTCGCTTACAGAAAAAGCGATTACTAGCCAATATGAGGAAACAACTATGATTATCTGTCCCTCTTGCGGCGCGCCAAACGAGCTAACCAACCGCTTTTGTGATCAGTGTGGTCGACGCTTAACTGAACCTGAGCCGGCGCCAACACCGGTGATCACGGCCCATGATCAACCCACGGCCCTCGCCACGTCGTGTCCATCGTGTGGTGCTGCCATCTTACCCGGTGAGCGCTTTTGTAGCATCTGCGGCGCCGATTTGATGGCAATATCACCTGTATCAACGCCCCCTTCCGAGCAGGCAACCCTCATTGCACCACCGTCACCAAAACTCGTGTGCCCCGAGTGCGGCGATCCAGTATTACCCGGCGAACGCTTCTGCGACAATTGCGGTGCCGATCTGAAGGAATCTACGTTACCACCTGCCGAGGCGCCGACCGTTATCGCGCCACCTGCCGAGGCGCCGACCGTTATCGCGCCACCTGCCGAGGCGCCGACCGTTA
>JAGHYT010000213.1:0-4597 GCA_017743535.1 Chloroflexus sp. | reverse complement strand
GTTGCCATCCCACGAGCGACGCTGAAAGCGCGTAAGTACACCCTACAGCCCGATGATTACCTGCGTCCCCCCGAAATCCGCGCCGAATTGAGACGCCCGAACGACACTCTGCTGGATATCTATCGACGTCAGCAGGCACTTGCCCAGCGCATGAATAGACTGGCTGGCTTGCTGGTTCCTCAACGTTCGCCGGAGTACTCCATTCCTGGCAAAGTAGATGTCCAGGCGCCGTTTGGTGCCTTGAGCGCCGTGCAGCGGAACATCTGGCAGGCTATCGAGGGTTTCAAAGATGGTGAACCCGCCCGTCCCTTCACAGCCGCTGATATTGCTGTTGATGGATGCACCGAAAGCGAGAAGCGCCTGACTTTGGAAATGTTTGAGGCTATGGGCTTAATCGTCCCGATTACTTTGAAACATCCAGAAAGCGGGCAACTGCTCAATTTCTATCGCCTGGCAGAGTCAAATGATCGTTGGACAGGGGAGGAAACCAACGAATGAGGCTGCTACGTTTCTACATTGACAGCTATCGAGTGTTGAGCAAGCTGGATGTGCGCTTCGATCCCGGTGCACCACAAGACAATCGAGAGCGTCCATATCATCTGGATTTCCTGGTTGGCGTCAACGGTACCGGTAAATCCACTGTCCTGCGTCTGCTGGCGCGCATTTTTCGTGGCGTTACCGTCTCGTTTGCAGCATTAAGCGATCTGCCGTTTATTCTGGAATACTATCGCGAAAGCGACAGGCGCAAAATCTATATTGCCAACATTCATCCCGACTCCGAAGGAAATATGCAACCGCTGAATCAATACTTTGTTCGCACCGCAGAATTAGATGCATCATACAAAGTCGAAAGTCCTGACGATAAACATCTGAAAGATGCTGTCGAACCAGAGCTGTTGCCTGAACGTATCATCGCCTACACTACCGGCAGCGAAGACGAATGGCTTAATCAAGACCAGTTCAGCCTGCTGGCAAACGCTGCTGATGAGCCTGTTCAATTAAGGATGACTGCCGAAGAGCGAACCCTTCAAGAACGGCCCGGCTGGTCGTTGGCACAAACAGAGAAGCAAGAGAGAAAAGCAACACAATTTCGCTTCATCCGGCAAGCCCACCTGGCGCTGGTTGCCCTGACAGGCCTACTATTGCATCACAAAGCAGAGCAGGCGTCGCCCTTGACAAACGCACTCAAGCAAGTCAACCTGCAAGGGCTGGCGGGGTTTTCTCTGCAATTCAATCTGGCTTATGCCAGCGCTAACGAGCGCAATCAAATCTGGCAGCGTTTCGGTCAATATGCTAGCCGCGCTATCCGCAGCGGTGGCAGAGTCTTGCTGGTCTTTCAGCCCGATACATTTGCGAGATTGCTGAAAGAACAGAGCAGCGCCTTAGCGCTCTTTGAACAACTGGCAGACTGGTATAGCCAGGAATCGCCGTTGCTTACCAAAGTTAACCTTTTCCTAGAGCGAGCTAAGACCGAAGAACAGGTAAGTCCTCTTCACACCTGGGAATGGCTCAGCGACGGCGAACGCAGTTTTCTCGGACGCATGTGCCTCTTTATGCTGTTCGGTGACGTTGAGTCACTGATCTTGCTGGATGAACCGGAAGTACATTTCAACGACTACTGGAAACGTCACATCGTAGACACGATTCACCAGATACTGGTAAGCAAAAACACGTCGCACCGCAGTCATCTCCTGATCGCCACCCATTCCAGTATTTCACTCAGCGATGTTGCCAAAGAAGATGTGGTAGTGTTAAGACGTTCCGGTATGCTGACCGATACAATGAGTATGCCATCCATCCAGACCTTTGGTGCAGACCCCAGCGACATTATGGTGCATGTCTTCGACGCACCACATGCGATGGGTCAACACAGTGTGAACGAGATCGAACAGTGGCTGGGGGAAGCCCACCAAACACCTGAAACGAAACGCCGGAGATTCCTGGAGGAAAAGCTTAAGCAGGTTTCTCCTGGCTATTGGGCATACCGTATTCGTCGTGAGATGATTGGACTACCTAAATGAGTGAATTTTGAAATGATTCACGAAGTGCGTCTACCCCACGAAACGAAATTCTATTTATGGCAGATAACCTGTCTGCAAATCGATGTTTTAACCTGTGCAGTGCAACTCCAGTCCGGTTTTACTGAGCGGAACCTGCAAACTGCTCTGAGACGCAAAATGCACCAGCAGCGGGCTGCTCTGGTAACGAATTGGATATGTAATCATAGAGACACCAGAGAGGGTCTGCAAACATTTGTGACCGGAACCCAGTGCGAGCGCCAGGACCTGGTTAAGTCTATGCAACAAGATGTTTTACGCCTTTATTGTGGACAGCTTAACAAAACATTAGAATGTTGCTTTGCCGATGACAGACATTTGCCAGCGTATCAAAAAGGGGCTAAACAATTCCTGCTCTCATTCTACGAGCAATTGAGCAACGGTATCCCTACCGACATCCTGGCTTCAAACCCCAGGAAATACTCCAGGTACGGACGTGAGCAATTCTTCAAGGCGTATGAAAAGGCCAATCCCCGGCAATCGGTTTGTGCCATTTGCGATGAACACCGCCCGATCACGATTATTCGCGGTCATGTCCACAGCGACATCGAACATTACTTCCCCAAGAGTGTGTACCCGCATCTCGCATGCCATCCCTACAACCTGATACCCATCTGTAATGCGTGCAATTCGGCACATCGTGATAGAGACCCTCTGAACAGCGGAAATCGTACACGGCGTACCCTGCTTGAAGTATTTTTGCCTTATCGCAACGAAACTGTCCTGACGCATGGTGCAGTCAAGTTCGAGTGGGTGCAAACAAAAGAATCCCCTGCCTTGTCTATCATCGCACGTGATAAAAACGCTAGTAATCTGTTTGATACAAGGATGAAAGCCTTTTCTGAAATTTACGATATTCCTCAACGCTGGCGACGCCAGATTCACCGGATTGGAGAACAACTCTGGCGACAAATGACAGCCTTTGCCCGTGCCGAATTTGAAAGAGATGGATCACTAGATATTTTCAACGTAAAAGCCGGTCTGGAAAGGTTGTTATATTATCTTATTGCAGACCTTAAATCAAACTCTTGGAATTATGTGTTGGTCTGGTATCTGGGTCATCTCCTAATTACAGAGATTGAGGCAAATTTCGAAAACCAACAAAGCGAGAATGCACTTATCCAAACATTAGAAGATTGCATCAAATTGTCATCATCCATTGGCAAATCATTCCGTTTTTCACTCCCACCAAATCAAGTAATAGAAATCAGTCGAGACTTATATACATAGAAATCGACCAAAAAACCTCTATGAAACAACCTGATACACTTGATACATATCTCAATTCGCACTGGCAAGGCTTCCTGTCGACCTATGGTGCGCTACAGATGTTTGTTGAAGAAATGACACGCCGTGCTGATCAATTCGATGAAAAACGATTACAAACAATGGCCGAAGAACTGGCCATAGCTCTTGATGATGAAACTCCGGCGATCCGCAACTCGCTGTGCGAGTTTCTGCCCACGGATAAAGACCATATTCTGCGTAACGTTATTGATACGCCAAATGGACGAGAGATTATCAATATGTTTAACGATTCGTCATTGGTGCAACAACTCGAACATTGGTTAAAGGAACACCCTCAGCGAAGCTCACGGCTACAGGAGATACTGGCTGAACTTTTGTATCGACCACCGGTCATTGGGATATATTTACGCCAGAGTACCCTGATTGCGCTGGTCAGTGCAGTGGAGGTGCTTATCGATGCCCTCCTGTTTGGGTACGGCTGGTACAACGATCAGCAGTATCAATCCATCTCAAACCCTGATGAGAAGGAACGGACCATAGAAGAGCATTACCAACTGCGTAGTTGGGCAAAGCGCTGGCGAAAGCTAGAAGAGGTTGTTTCATCAGATCGCTGGCAAAAATGGAAGGATGAATGGCAGGAAATTATTGCCCGTCGTAATGTATGCATCCATCGCGGGGGACGAATTGATAATCAATACCTGCAACAGGCTGGTACATATGCCCCTGAACAAGCCCAAGCGGAACGTATCTTGCTTGTTCCGACCCAGTATCTACAGAGGGCAATGAATGTGGCTCTCATGCTAGCGTTCACCATCACACAAGCGGCCTGGCGTCAATGGAGCAAGCATCACAAGCTCGCCGATAAAGCAGTTCATGACCTGACATACGAACTCTTGTGTCAAAGACGCTTTCGGTTGGTTACCGAAATGGCCGACTTCGTTGAGTCTATAGGTAAGGAACGGCAACCGTATGTGATTGTTAACCTGGCAATCGCATTCCGTGAGCAAGGAAGAACGGTCGAAATGGATCGCATCCTCGGTACGTTGAACACCATCTATTCTCGCAAACAGCTTCCGCTAATATTCCAGATCGCCTTGTACATATTGCACGAAGATTACGATAATGCACGTCATCTGATGCAGAATACTGGGAAGGAATACCTGTACCGGGAAAGTGTACGACCTCAGTGGCCCCTGTTTGATCCGATACGTGATAAACCCTGGTTTAGAGCATTATTTCATTCTCGTTGAATCCATTCTCGTATCGCCTGTATCGTTGTAGACCTATCAAGT
>JAGHYT010000212.1:0-4641 GCA_017743535.1 Chloroflexus sp. | reverse complement strand
ACCGGTATCCTCGATCCCCTGTGTTGGCCGCAGTTTCGTACCAGTGCACCGGTTGGATTGGGGCAACCGTACCGGCTACAAGACCCAATCTTTGCAAACTATGCGAATCTGATCGGCAATCTCTTTACGCCGGAAGCGTTGGGGGCGATGGTAGCTATTTTCCTCTGTTTTGTGCCGCTGATTGCCGCTTTCTTCATTAATCGCCGTCTGAACCAGATGCTCGAACCGCCGGTCGCTCCGTCGGTGGTCTGGCTCGGCGCATTGGTACTAGGTTTTATTCTGGCAGCCGTGATCAATGTAGCCAATGCGTATGAGACGCTGATGCGGAGCGGCGATTTCGTGGTGGTGGTCTTCCGGACTCTGCTCTTCGTGATTGCCCGTGTGCCCTTTAGTTTTGTGCTGGGCCTTACCTTTGCGCTTATCTTAAATAGTGATTATCTGCCCGGCCGTACCTTGTTTCGGGTGTTGCTTTTCGTACCCTGGGCTGCTTCGTCACTGGCGATTTTGATGGCGTTGATCTGGCAGTTCTTCTTCCGCGAACAGGGTACGATCAATCAGGTGCTCGCCCTCTTTGGGATCAATGGCCCGTCGTGGCTGCGTGATCCGGTCAGTGCGTTTGCGATTGTGGTGCTGGTCGATACCTGGTTCTCGTATCCGTTCTTTATGATCGTCATCCTGGGTGCACTTCAGGCGGTACCCCGTGATGTGTATGAAGCGGCTGAACTTGACGGTGCGTCGTGGTGGCAGCAGCTCACCCGTATTACGCTACCCTTGATCCGGCCAGCAGTATTACCCGCAACGGTGTTGACGTCGATCACAGCTTTTCAGATGTTTGGTACCGTATGGGCGATTACACAGGGTGGCCCGGTCAATGAGGTTGGTCGCCCTGGTGCAACTGAATTCGTGATTGTGTATGCGTATAAGCAAATCTTTCAAACCCAAAACTACGGTAACGCAACGGCCTTTGCGGTGATCCTTTTCATCTTCCTCTTCACGGTGACGCTCTACAGTCTGCGGCTGACGCGCATCACGAAAGGGGCCTACGAGTCATGATCCGTAAACCTTCACGACTGGTACTGATCTTGCAGTATACTATTCTTGTGCTAGGTGCACTGTTTGCACTCTATCCGTTATGGTTTGCCTTCCTTGCATCGGGACGTTTCGGTGATCGGCTCTATACGCTCAACCTGCTCGGTATGTTTATACCGACCGAATGGACGTTTGAGAACTACCGGACGATGATTTTTGACCGGCCACTCCTGACGTGGTTGCGGAATAGCATCTATGTGGCCGGAGTGACAACGGTAGCCTCACTGGTGATTACCACCTCGGCAGCATTTGCCTTTTCCCGGTTTAAGTTTTACGGGCGTGAGTTTGCACTGATCTTACTCCTGGCAATTCAGACGTTCCCCGGTGTGTTGAGCCTGGTGGCGGTTGCGCAGTTGCTGACAGCGTTGGGTCTGTACGGTAAACACGAAGGGTTGATCCTGGCCTATACGACCGGAACGCTGGTCTTTAGCACCTGGAATATGAAGGGCTACTTCGATACCATTCCGATTGAGCTGGAAGAAGCGGCAATGATCGATGGTTGTGGCCCAATTCAATCGTTTATCTTAATTGCCTTGCCTCTGGCGCGACCGGCATTGGCAGTCACGGCACTGCTCGGTTTTCTCGCCGGTTGGGGCGATTTCATTTTTGCGTCGGTGTTGGTGCCAGCACCGGATAGCATGAAGCTGGTCGTACCTGGTTTGTTCAGCCTGGCTAATAGCCAGAGTGTCCCATGGGGGAATTTCGCCGCCGGTGGCTTGCTGATCATTCTACCGACCATTATTGTCTTCCTGTCGCTCCAGCGTTTCCTGGTATCGGGATTAACGGTTGGCGGCGTAAAGGGATAAGCCGACGTGAAGCCAGTTCCATTGCGCGGCTGGTTGCTCGCTGTGATTGTACTGGCCGCGTTACTCAGATTATGGGCTGCACTGACACTACCGGTTGATTTTGATGAGCCGGTCTATGTTGGTGCAGCACTCGATTATGCGCGTCTGATCCGTCAGGGCGATTGGGTTGGCGTGATCGACTACCCCGGCAACCGGCAACATCCGGCGTTGCACAAGCTGATCTATGCCGGTGGTGCGCTGTTGCTCGGTGATGCGGCAAATCAAACGACGGTGCTCTATGCGGCCCGCCTGATCGCAGCTCTTCTCGGCACTGCTGCCGTGGCATTGCTGGCATGGACCGCTGGGCCGCTGGCTGCCGGCTTACTGGCCTGCCACACGTTGACGATTAAATATACTGCGCAGGCCTATTTGGAGGCCTGGCCGCTGACACTTTCCATTGCTGCGGTGAGCGCCTGGGAATACGCCGGACGGGACGAATCTGCCCGGCAGCGGTTATGGTGGTACGCCGGCGCAGTGGCCTGGGGATTGGCAACGGCAGCCAAGATGAATTATGCGCTGGTCGCTGCACCTGCAATGGTATTCCTGCTTGTCGAACGAGGCCAATGGCGTCGTTTGCCGGGGTTGGCAGGTGTCGCCACCCTGACGTTCGTGATTGCGAATCCAACCCTTTGGCACCACCCACTGGAACGGCTGGCAGCCATGGCCGGCTTCTGGATGACGTACACCCAGGGGCACGAAGTGCAGGCGGCCAACTATCCGTGGTATCAACCGATTGTCTGGTATCAACCGATTGTCTGGCTGGCAACGGCTCCGGCTGTTGGCTGGCATCCAGAAGTATTCTTTGGACCAGGCCTTGATCCATGGCTGACACTACTGGCATTGATAGCGCTTCCTGCTGCATGGCGCGATCCCCAACGCCGGTATCTAGTCGTCTGGTTGGTGGGCGGCGTACTTCTGTTGCTCGCCTGGCCGACAAAGTGGCCGCAGTATACGTTGACCCTGGTGGTGCCAATTGTCAGGCTGGCAGCACCGGTTATTATGCGCCTCGTCACATGGCTGCACGATTTCAACGATTATTGGGGTTGGAGTACGTTAATGGCGCTTCGTCCACCACGTGCAGCATTGATTATGTTAAGTTTGTTTATCGGTTTCATTGCCACTGTCTACGCTACTGCCCTGGTCACAGTCTCTATCGGCAGCATCGGCTGGCGCTCAATCTCGGCGGGTCATGGCGGCTTACCGTCAGGCGCTATCTACGCCATTCAGCCGTTGCGTGATGGTCGGGTTGCCCTTGGGGGCGAGGCCGGGGTGACGATCTGGCAGGCGCCGGTTGTTAGCGAAGACCCACCGCGCTGGTATCATCTCCCGCTCGGCCACGTGTACGCGCTGACCGAAACTTCCGCCGGTTTGTGGGTCGCAAGTGATCGCGGGTTGGCGCTGGTACGCGAGAACAATAACTGGGAATGGCAGACCCCACCCCTACCACTGCACGCTGAGGTATTGGTACGTACCGTTGCAGGCGGGCCAGATGGAACGATCTGGATTGGAACGAATGCTGGTGGAGCTGTACGGAGGAACGATGGGCAGTGGCAGCCGTTGCCACAGGCTGCACAGGGTGGGATGGTGATCGCCATTGCTATTGATCCGAAGGGTGCAGTCTGGTTTGGCGGCATCGGTGTGGTGAGCCGCTACATACCGGCCAGCGACACCTGGCAACATTTTGCGCGAGATGATGGCTTTGCCAGTGCTGGTGTTGCAGCGATTCTGGTCGATCAGCGTGGAAACGTATGGGCAGCAACCCTGGGCAATGGCCTGGCTCGCTGGAACGGGGTACACTGGGAATGGCTCACCACTGCCAATCGTCAGTTACCGGCGCAGACCATCACCACCTTGCTTGAGGCGGCCTCCGGTGAGCTATGGGTCGGCGCTGCTCGTCCACTAACGACCGGAGGTTTTTTGCTGCGCTACGACGGACAAACGTGGCATCACTATCTGCCGCGCAATTCTGGGTTTACCGGCGCCGAACCACTGGCGTTGGCGATTGATCAATCGAACGTTCTGTGGATTGGGACACGGGCCGATGGTGTGTTAACTTATCAGTTGACACCCTGGCAAGGAAAAACATTCCTGTTCTGGTGATCGAGATGGATACGGACGAAGGATAAGCAATTATGCCAATACATCGCCATCATGTTGCGAGTGGTTATGTCGTGTCACGGCCAATCAATGTCTGGATACCGGCAGGAATGGAAGATCAACCGTTGCCGGTGATCTATATGCACGACGGGCAAAACCTGTTCGATCCTGCGTTGCGCGCCGATGGTGAGGTGTGGGCAGTTGATCGGGCTATCGAGCAGTTGCGGGTTGAGCATCATTGGTCGGGAGCGATTGTTGTGGGCATCTGGTGCTCCAATCAACGTTGGCGCGAATATGCACCGCAGCAACCCTTTGCGGCACTGCGGGCAACGCGAGGGTGGACGCAGATTGTTGAGCGGATGGGTGGCGAGCCTGTCTCCGATTCCTACCTGGCTTTTCTGGTGGAAGAGGTGAAGCCTTTTATCGACACGCACTACCGAACTCTGCCCGATGCCGCAAACACATTTTTGATGGGATCAAGCATGGGCGGTTTGATCTCGCTATATGGTGTCTGTCGCTATCCTGACCTGTTTGCCGGCGCTGGATGCCTCTCAACCCACTGGCCGGCGGGTGGCAACATCCTGGTTGATGAGCTGGCAGCACTCTTACC
>JAGHYT010000040.1:0-32264 GCA_017743535.1 Chloroflexus sp. | reverse complement strand
TAAAGGTCAACGTCAGCGTCGGCTGACCGTTCAGCAGCAGTTGCCCGCTGCTCCCTACCAGTGGCGATGCTGCCCGCACCAGCTCCGGCGTGATCGTCACCGTCACATCGGCCAACGGTCGGGTCGCCAGGCGCACGGTATAGTTCACCGCCGGCCCACCCTCGACCACCGTCAGGCTAGTTTGGCTAAGGATAAGGGCAGCGTTATCGTTTTCGATGATCGTCACCGGCAACAACGATGGTGGAAGCGCGTTGTACATCGCATCACCGGCGCTGGTTGCAGTATGACGTAGGTGAACAAGATAGGTCGTGGCCGGATCGAGCGCTTCATCGATCTGGTCATCGATCACTTGCACATTAACAAGCTGTGGCGTATTCCAATTATCTGGCGTGAACGTCAGAGTCAGGGTTGCCGAGCCATTGAGACGAACCTGATCATTACTTCCGATCAATGGCGAAGGTGGTACAACAATTTCGGGTGTAATAGTGATTGTAACCGGTGCAACAGGACGACTATTGAGACGAACGCTATACGAAGCAGTTGCCCCTTCATTCAGTGTCAGATTCGCCGGTGTTAGCACAATACCGGCCAGATCGTTATCAATGACAGTGACTGCAACATTCGCTGTCAGGCCATTGTAGAAGGTATCGGTACTACTTGCGCTATGCGTAATCTGCACAACCTCGCTGATACCTTCATCAATGTCATCATCGAGAGCCTTTACACGCACTGTTTGAAAAACATTCCAGTTGGTTGGAGTAAAGAACAGAGTTATCGGTGCCGGTGTGGTCTGGCCATCAAGTAAGACCTGTGTTGACGGTGTAATAGTCACGACCACATTTGCTGTTGGCTGCGTTGCCAGACGCACGGTATAACTTACCGCTGGCCCACCTTCGGCTACTGTCAAACTGAAGGGTAAGGTGACAATAGCCGCCACATCGTTGTCGGCGATCCGCACGCTCAGCACAGGCAGACTCAAGCCCTGATAGAAGGGATCGGTACTAGTTGCCGTATGACTCACCGATCCCGGATGAGGGGTTGCCTCGGCAATCCGATCATCGATCGCCTGCACAGTCACTGTTTGCGGAGCGGCCCAATTATCCGGCGTAAAGATGAGAGTTGGGGGTATTGTCGTTACCTGAACGCCGGTAAGCGTAATCGTCACCGGTGCTGTCGGACGGCTGTTCAATCTAACGGTATAGGTACCATCTGGGCCACCTTCGGCTACATCAACAACCGACGGTTGGACAACGATACCGGCCTGATCGTTATCCTGGATGGTGAGCGCATGGGTATCTGGTGAACCGATCGTGGCATTAACCGCCGATGTAAGCCGAACAATGACCGTCTCATCAGCTTCATCTTCAGGATCGTCAATAATCGGGATCAGTAAACGGGCAGCACTGGCTCCTGCCGGTATCACAATTGTGCCCGCACGGAGACCGTGATCGTCTAGAGAGGCTGTACCGGTGACGGTATAACTCACCTGGGCATCAACCGCCGAGACCGGCTCCAGGCGGATGGTCACGGCAGCCAGACCATCACCTTCATCTATGATACCGGCAGCACTGACAAAACGGACTACTGGTGGTGGACTGGTATCGACAATCGTAACAGTTGCAGTACCGGGAATACCGATAAAACCACCTTCTGGATTGAGTAAGCGTAGTCTGAATGTCTCGGCAGGTTCGTAGAGGTCATCGGCGATGATACGAACGGTAAATGTTTTTTGCTGTTCACCGACTGCAAAAACTAACACCCCATTGGTAGGGAGATAATCGACATCGGGCAATGCACTACCGGCAATCGTTTCATACCGCACGCGCACCGTCTGCTCGGCAGGCGAGCCAAGGCGAACCGTTACCGTCAAGGTACCTGCATTTTCATTGACGCTTATATTCTCATTAGCAAAAAAGAAGATCGACTCGCCAGGGCGCGGGGTCGGGGTACTGGTTGGTACCGGTGTTGCTGTCCGCGTTGGCGTGGCAGTACTTGTCGGTATCGCGGTAACGACACGAGTTGGCGTCACTGTTGGCGTTGCCGTAGCAGTACGGGTTGGCGTCGCCGTGGGTGATGGTAGTGACGTTGGTGGCGGTGGTGGCGGCGGAGGTGGAGAAGTTACAATCGGCGTTGGGGTCAACGTTGGCAATGGAGTGCGCGTAGGCGGTACTGTGCGAGTAGGTGTGGCCGTCCGGGTCGGGGTCGCGGTTGGCAATGCGGTCGGTGTATTTGTCGGAGTCGGAGTAGGGGTACGGGTAGCTGTTGGCGTGGAGGTCGCCGTAGCAGTCGGTGTGGCAGTCGGCGTAGGTGTTGCGGTGGGCACCTCGATAACCACAACCGGTACGTCCTCTATCTGATCAGGTTCAGGGGTCTGTACTGGAGTTGGACTCTCATCAGGTACAATGATACTGGGATTAATCGGTGGCAATTGCAGCCCACCACCCCAGGGACTGTAATCAACCCGACCAGTATTGAAATCACCACTAAACCACTCCATACGTGGGGCGACCTGATTGATCATCAGATTGATGACCAACGAAATCAACCCCAACAGGAGGAGGAGCGCAGCGAGAATCAGCCAGGGTAACGGTTGTTGCCAACGATCATACCTAAGCAGCCGATTCCATGCGGGTTGCCGGTTTTTCAGGAGTGGTGGTATCATCGGCGTACCGTAATGTAAAGAAGAATGTACTGCCCTGTCCTGGTGTGCTTTCGACGCCAATCGTGCCACCCAAGCGCTCGATCAGTTGCTTACAAATCGCTAGACCAAGCCCAATACCGCGTTCACTCGAGTTAATCCCTTCGTTAACCCCTTCACCGCGGAAAAAGCGCTCAAAGATTTGCTCGTGGAGATGATGCGGTATCCCGCGACCGGTATCACTTACCTCAATGCGTAGCGCATCGCGTTGGGGAATGGCACAAACCGTAATCCTTCCGGTGTCGGTATACCGCCGCGCATTATCGAGCAATTGAAGCGTGATAGTACGTACATGCTCGGCGTCGGCCAGCACTTTTGGCAACTTCTTCGGCAGCTCAACTTCGAGCTGTAATCCTTTCGCTTTAATCGGCCCACGAACCTGCCAAATTGCATCTTCAATCGGCGGTTGTACATCGATAGGCTCGATAACAGACCTAAGTGTTCCGGAGTCGAGATTAGCAATGGTGATTGCATTGCTAATCAGCGTCGTCATATTATTTGCCTGCAAGCGAATAGCTTCCACAAAAGATTTCTGTTCATCAGCGAGCGGACCGGCCAGACCACGCGCCAGGAGATCAGCATTTCCGCGAATCACCGTTAGCGGTGTACGCAATTCATGCGAAATCGTACCGATAAAGTTTGTCTTTGCCCGATCAACCATCACCTCCTTGGTGAGATCTTGCAGGATGGCGACATAGCCCAACAAGTGGCCGTTATCCTCACGCACTTCGGCCACTGAAAGTCGGATAATATAATTGCCAAGCGAATACAGATCGTGCGCCCGTTGATCACCAAACCCAGGTACACCTTCGGTCAATGGCGTAAGTGGCAAGTCACTCAAGCGTTTGGGAAAAGAAGCATCTTCTGCCAGGCCAAGCAAGCGACGGGTTGCGCGGTTGATTGAACGAATTTCACCCTGAACATCGGTAAAAATAATACCGTCAGTAATACTCTCGACAATTGCCGCCCGTTGGCGCGCCTCAGCCCGCACCTTAGCAATAAGCTCAACCAGAGAATCGGTCATGCGGTTAAAATGTCGCGCCAGCTCGCCGATCTCATTTTGAGAAGATACTCGTGCGCGCCGCTGAAGATCACCGTCCACAATTGCACGAGCAGTTTCTGCCAACTCCTCAAGCGGTCGCGTAATGCGTTGAGTGACCCACAAGCCAATGACAGCGATCGTCAACCCCAGGCCAAGCGTCACGACTGCCAACAGTGGACTAATGTTATTCCACGACAGCAGTACTTCTTCCCGAGCACGAACAGTCGCCAGAATACCAACCCGACTACCACGGATCGTTAACGGCACGTATGCCAATTGATATTCCTTACCATCAATGGTTTCAACGGTAAAGAGTGATTGTCCGTATAGGTCAGCATTCTTTTCTATCAGTTTTGTCACCACATCCGATCTCAACGATGGTGGCCGAACAAGACTACTAAATGTGCTGGCAATAGTCGCGCCATCCTTATCGTATAGGATAATCCCATCCAGTCGTGCCTGTTTGAGCATCTCATTGAGCAGTTTATCGAGCCGATTGGCTACAATCAGCCCGCCAACCACCTCTTCACCCTGGCGTACTGGTGTGATAGTAGCCAGATACACTGTTTGCGTATTGCTAAATTGGATCAGACCGGCATACTTGTCACCGCGTTCGTCGGCCTTACCCTGTAAAACAAGGGAAGTGAACCAGGCACTGCTAAGGTCAGATGAAGCATGGGTGATATACTCGTTGTTGGTTGCCTCAGGTAGACGTTCGAAATCGGCGATAGTGCGGCCATCACGGCCAAAGGCGATCAAGCGATCAAGGCGGACATCAATTCGTTGGATACCCTGACGAAAGAATGGATCAAGCGCTCTGCGCAAACCGTCGCGATCGTCGGACGCAAAGGCTTCAGCAACAGCCGGCGCATTAATACTGTCGTTCCGCTGGGCAAAAGCGACTTCGCGCAAAAAACTAAGGTTAGCCTGTTCTTGTACAAAAAAAGTATCGTTGACCGTCCTGGTTGCTGCGGCTAACTCATTATCAAAACGATCTTGTTGCTGCCGGGCAAGGAAAAACGCAACAATTGATAGGCCCACGATGGCGACTAAGACCGCGAGGACGAGGAAGGGGCCAATGATCTGATATTTGAGTTGGCTTTGCAGCTCCTTTATTAGCCGCCTCATAACAACCTACCCGGCACAAGGAGGTCTGTCGTTGATCAGCGAAAAGGATGTGAGTCACAGGAATTGTTCCATCGGTCCCAATCATGAACAGGCTCACAAACTCTAGCGCTCACCAATAGTATAAGACAGGTTGTTGCGCTTGCGAATACCTTTTTAATAGCAAATGGTTAACAGTTTATTTATATAGGCACATAAAGCCATTAATACAATCGGTAATAGTACAATCTGGCGTATGAGATGTTATTATCTGCATGAAAGCCAGCTTTTGCTGTATCAGTACTCTTGCAAACAACCGTGCTATAATACCGATGTATTGTGGTATTCATCCGTTATTCATCTTTACAGAACGCATGCATCTACACTTTCTTGGTACCGGTACATCAATGGGAGTTCCCGTAATTGGCTGCGATTGCCCAATCTGCACCTCATCGGATCCTCGTCATCACCGATTACGTACCTCGGCCCTGGTGCGAAGCCACGGTTTACATATTCTCATCGATGTCGGTCCCGATTTTCGGATGCAAGCGCTACGAGCAAACCTGCGTCGCATCGATGCGGTACTACTTACCCATGCCCATTTCGACCACGTCGCCGGTATCGACGACCTGCGTCCATTCTGTATGCGCCAGGGAACGCTGCCAATCTACGGGAGTGCACAAACGCTGGCTGATGTACGGCAACGCTTTGCGTATGCCTTCGATGACACTTCCCAAGGCTCCTCGCGCCCGTCGATTACCCTTCATACGATTGAGGGGCCTTTTCAGATCGGGCCTTTGACGGTACTTCCGCTTGCCATTCCCCATGGCACCTGGACGATTACTGCCTATCGGATCGGACCATTGGGCTATGTCACCGATGCCAGCGCTATTCCGCCGGCGGCTATGGAGGCCCTCCGCGGTGTGCAAGTGCTGGTGCTCAATGCGTTACGTGCAGAACCACATCCAACCCACCTCTCGATTGCTGAGGCAGGTGAAGTTGCCCGAATAATTGGCGCTCCACGTACATTTCTCGTCCATATGACGCATACGGTCGATTATCGGGCCGATTATGGTCTACCTTCGGGCGTTACCTTTGCTTACGATGGGCTTGAAATTGAAATCTAAAAACCGAGATGATTCGATTTGCTATTGATGCGCGGTTGCATGCTTACCGGCAAGGCGGTATTACCCACTATACACGTAGCCTGATCAAGGCTATGATCCCCTTGCTGGCAGACGATGAGGAGCTACTTGTCCTTGAACACGTGCGATCCCGCATCCCGCTGGTACCAATCGCACGTCGTACACATCTGTTGACCCCACCGCATCATCGTCTTGAGCAAATCTGCTTACCGATTGAAATCACGCTCCGTCGTCCCACGCTGTTACACAGTCCCGATTTTATTCCACCCTTCTTACGCCCCTGCCCGGCAGTCATTACGATCCACGACCTGGCCTTTCTGCACTTTCCGGAGATTCTCGACCAGGCAGCGCGACGTTATTACGGTCAGATTCAGCGCGCTGCAACTAGTGCCGAGGCCATTATCACCATCTCACAGGCAACGCGGGATGACATTATTGATCGCCTTGGCGTTCCACCAGAACGGATTACGGTTATTTACGCGGCAGCCGATGAGCGGTTTCAGCCATGGTCATTACCGCCTGGTGCTACGCGAACCATTGATGGGAAAACACTCACTGCCGATACCTTTATGCTCTTCGTCAGCACGATTGAACCACGCAAAAATATTCCTACGCTGTTGCGCGCACTACGCATTTGTTGCGACCGTAGACCATCTACCAACTATCACCTGGTGTTAGCCGGGGCACGAGGCTGGCTTGATCAACCAATTCTGGAACTGATCGGTGAGCTAGGTCTAAGTGACCGCATTACACGGGTCGGTTTTGTTGGCGGCGATGATCTGCACTGGTTATATGCAGCCTGTCGTCTTTATCTCAACCCGTCGCGCTATGAAGGGTTTGGGCTACCGGCGCTCGAGGCTCTGGCCTGCGGCGCACCGGCCATTGTCTCTGATACCAGCAGCTTCCCTGAAGTCGTTGGTGATGCAGCCTGGCTGGCGCCACCTCTTGATCCGATTGCCTGGGCCGACCTGATCGAGCACCTCTGGCACGATGAGGCAACAAGACGCGATCTCGCTCGACGTGGGCCACAACAGGCTGCCCGCTTTTCGTGGACAACAGCGGCCAGGCAGACCTTACACCTCTACCGACAAGTGATCGGACGAGATGAGTAACAATCAACTCGGATGAGACAAACTTTGCTGAAGCAGGGTCGCACCGGAACAGAGCCGGTAGGACAACCGCGTCGGTCATCCTACCGGCAGGAACCGTTCAGATCAAAGGACACGTCTCACTCGTACCGCTCATCCAAATCAGCCTGTAGCAGGGGATGCAAATGTGTTGCCGCTAACCAGGCCTCGATGCCTACCGGCGGTGAAATACCTCGTTCGGAAATAATCCCAGTCAGCAGATCGAGTGGTGTGCGATCGGCATAGGCGGTATGCACCGTAATACCTGGGGGCACATCTGACCAGACCTGATGCGACACCATCGGAAACTGTTGGGGTAAGCGGTACCCTGGCGGTAATAGCTTCTCACTTGAACAAAGCGTATAAAACGGCACACTCATCGCGTGGGCTGCCAGAGCCAGCGGGTACGTACCCACGCGGTTGATTAAACCTTCACTCCCGATCAAATCAGCCCCGACCAAAACAAGATGACACTGCGCAACGTGTGTAGCCGCCGAAGCATCGGTTATCAAGGTCGTGTGAATACCACTGGCTGCTAATTCTCCGGCTAACATACGGCCCTCGCCAATCGGCCGACTCTCGGTACAAATCACCCGCGGCCGACGACCGGCGCGTTGAGCGTGGCGCAATGCGGCACGTACTGTTGTACTCCGACCAATTGTCAAAATAACAGCTTCTTCACCGATCAAACGCAACGTCGTTTCAGCAATTGCTGCCTCATGCACATGGAGACGACGACGAAAGTCGTTTGTCGTTTCATCAACAAAACGCAACGCCGTTTCACAATCGGTTGCTTCTTCTAACCGCCAGAGCAAACCGTTAACCAGATTCACCAATGGCGCCATCGTTGGGTGGCTACGAATTAATGCTCGCCCAACGGTCAGAATCTCACGTTGCACATCGGCGTGATCGGCCATCGGACGACTACGTACTGCCCGTGCCAGAATCCCCGCACACTTTTGGGCAATTTCCACTGCGCCTGAGACCGTATCGGCCGCAATCTCGGCAACGGATCGGGCGATAAATGGATCCATGGGATTTCCTGTACCGGTATTCAATGTATCTGATAATGCCCACCTGTCGAATCTTACCATAGGACAATCAGGCGGTGCTGAGAAGAATCAATCCGTTCGCCGGGGAGGGAGATTACGCAACAGTTCAGCCAGTTGCGGAATTGAAAAGGGCTTAGAAAGCAATCTGCCGTGTAGTTGCTCTTTCTGATGAGGTTTGAGGGTACTCAGCGTGTCACCACTGATAAAAATGATACGCTCAGCTAGATGCGGATATGAACGCCGAATCTCTTCGCTTAGATCGAAACCGCTCTTCTGGGGCATTCGGAGATCGGTTATCACCAGGTCATACGGATGGGTTGCTAATTCACGAAGCGCAGAATCGACATCGCTCACTACCGTGGTTTGATGACCAAGTTCGCCGAGCAAGCGCTGAAGCATGCGGAGCACCGATTCCTCGTCATCAACGACCAGCACTCGTTGTTGCGGGCCACTCTCGGCATCAGTCGCTGTCGCTGTCGACGATGGCGTTGGGGCACCAGCCGATGCCTCAACAATCGGGAGGCGAATAAAAACGGTTGTCCCCACCCCTTCGCGACTCTCGATCCAGATTTGCCCCTGATGTTCCTGAATGATGCCGTAGCAGATAGAAAGACCTAAACCGGTACCCTGACCGACCGGCTTGGTCGTAAAGAATGGATTAAACACCTTATCGAGATATTGAGCAGGAATACCAATACCGTTATCAGAGATAGAAACTTCAATATACCGACCATCAGCCGCTTCGTAACGTCTGGTACGTATCGTCAGAATACCCGAACCACGCTCGTTCATAGCCTGACGGGCATTGGTGATCAGATTGAGTAACACTTGCTGTAATTGATGGGGATCGGCAACCGTCGATGGTAATTCAGGATCGAGATCGAGTTGAACCGTAATATTATCAACGCGCAACTGATAAGCTTGCAGGGCCAATGTACTCTGGATGACTTCGTTGATCTGAGTTTCCAGACGTTCAGGTTGATGTTCACGGGCAAACATCAGCAAATTCCGCACGATACGCCCAGCACGCTCGGCCTGTTGCCGGATCTGTTCAAGATCGGCGCGAATCTCCTCGTTGAGTGTGCGATTGCGCAGCAGTAATTGGGCATAGCCTGAAATACTCGTCAGCGGATTATTAAGCTCATGGGCTACACCGGCTACCAGTTGACCAAGCGCCGACAATTTATCAGACTGAATAAGCTGTTGTTCCAACCGCCGACGCTCAGTCAGATCACGCCCAATACAGACAATCATCGGTTGATCGTTAGCATCAAGCCGCTGAGCGTTTAGCTCAACCGTTGCCAACTCATACGCTGTCCGCTGCAACGAGATGGTGAATGGTGGCTGGGGCAACCCTTGTGCAACACGCTGTAGTGCCTGAGCAATTGTCGGCCATTCCTGTGGTAAACACCAACGCTGTAACGGCTGACCGACCAAATCATCAGGCGTCATGGCAAGAATCTGCGCGCTACGCTGGTTACCGCTGATGATTCGCCAATTGGTATCGAGGAGCAACACCATATCAGACGCATTAGCAAAGATTGTTCGATAACGCGCCTCGCTACTCTGAACTGCCTGATACAGTCGCGAGTTTTCAAGTGCAATTGCTGCGTAGTCGGCCAGCGCAGCCAGTAAATACTGGTCACTATCACTGAAAGCTCGAGTACTCCGCCGATTATTGACCACCAGCACACCGATAATCCGATCACCTACTTGCAACGGTGTCTGCAACGTCGCCTGCACAACCATGGTCGCCGTAATGGCAATCGGTTCGTCGGTCATTCCTCGATGCAAGCGCAACGATTTACCACTCCGCACCACCTGACCGGCAAGCGAATTGGCGACTGGAAGACGCAGCCGGTCAAGCGACTCCACTGCTACATTCCGCAGGGCGAGCGGTATCAATTCATGCTTTTGCTCGACATACTGAAAGAGTATCCCTTCATCGGCCTGCGTCATGTACACTGCTGCTTCGACGATTCGATCAAGCAGTTGACGCTGATCCATCAATGTCGTCACCGACTTACCAACGCGAGTCAAAACGGTCAACTCTTGCACGCGCTGCTGCAAGAGCTGGAGTAAGCGATCACGTTCCCGTTGCAAACGACGTTCCCGCAACGCCTGATCGATAACTTCACGGGCTTCGTTATCGGAAAACGGCTTGATCAAGTAATTACGAGCACCGAGCCGAAATGCCTCAACAGCAATCATCTCGGAGCCGTGGGCAGTCATCAGAATAACCGGGACATCAATTCCTTCTTGTGTTAAGATGCGTAGAAAATCAAGCCCGTTCATGTCGGGCAATTGGAGATCGAGCAGGATCAAATCTGGCAGACGAGCACGCAACCGCTCAAGACCGCTCTTTCCGGTAAGCGCAATTGCCGCTCGATAGCCAAGTTCTGGAAGCACCGTCTGCGCCAGCATCCGGCTGACGTGCTCACTATCATCAATAACAAGGATCTCTTCCATGGTGAAGAGCCTGATGTATCTT
Source organism: Chloroflexus sp. (assembly GCA_017743535.1). GTDB lineage: Bacteria > Chloroflexota > Chloroflexia > Chloroflexales > Chloroflexaceae > Chloroflexus. The sequence continues at coordinate 21,605 of JAGHYT010000040.1, read as the reverse complement.
AGTAAGGATAGGAGGTCGGTTTAGTGATAATTAGTACGTTTCAACAGCCGACTCTAGGGTAAAATTGTACACGGAAGCTACGCTTACTGCAACCTTGTAAAGGATAACCATGGAAGCGGAGACGCGGCGAGTTGTCACGACGCTCGGTGATATTAATGTCGATCTCGGCTTTTTGTTACCGCACTTTCCCCGTGAAGGCGACGACAATCCGGCAATGGCCGTTCATTGGGGTGGGGGAGGCGCCGGGCTGAACATGGCAGTAGCAGCCGGACGGTTGGGCGCAATCCCTTATGTTATTGGTCGAGTGGGTAACGATCTGGCCGGCTCATTTGCATTGCAGGTAGCACGTATGCATGGGGTGCAGGTCAGCGCCGTACAGGTTGATCCCGGTGCAACCACCGGCCTGTGCGGAGTGATCGTTACTCCTGGTGGTCAGCGTAGCTTTCTCAGCTTTCGCGGAGCCAACGTCTTCTGTGATATATCCACCATCACTCCGTCATTGATCCGCTCAAGCCGATTACTGCTGGTTGGCGCCCATGCGTTGATCGACGATCCACAGCGCTCAACCGCGCTACAGGTAATGGAGATGGCGATTGAGCAGGGGTGTCCGATCGTTCTTGATCTCTGCTTGCCGGCAATTCGAGTTGCACGCCGCTTGATCGTTCGTCTCTTGCCACAGTTGTGGTTGCTGACGATGAATGAAGACGAATTGCGGGTACTATTACCAGGACAAAGCATCGCCCATGCCATCGATAGTTTAATTGGGGCTGGCGTCCACCACGTGGCCATTAAACGTGGTGCCCAGGGGTGCAGTGTCGCCAACAACGAGGGGCGACGGCTTGATGTCCTACCTCCAGCCGTGCCAGTAGTAGATACGACCGCCTGTGGTGATGCGTTTAGTGCGGCATATGCGTGGGGTCTGAGCCATGGTCTCGATCTCTCGCAAAGTGCGACCCTCGCGAATCTTGTCGCTGCTCTGACCGCTACCCGTCATGGTGCTGTAGAAGCGATTCCTACCACCGATGATATTCGTAATCGGTTGAACGAAGCGATTGTCAATCGCCTCTGGCCATCTGGCTCATAGGTGAAGTAAGGAGCTTGTCGATGCCACCACTCTGGAAAGAACATCTTGATCGCTGGCGATTACGCGATCTCCGAGAGATCTTTCGCACCGCCAAGCCGATTATCGGTATGGTCCACTGTTGGCCATTACCCGGCGCCCCTGGCTATACTGGTTACGGAATGCAAACCATCATTGATCACGCAATCCGTGATGCTGAAGCACTAGCTGAGGGTGGATGTGATGGTTTGATTGTCGAAAATATGTGGGATATTCCCTTTCGAGCTGGCCCACACGTTCAACCAGAGAGTATTGCCGCGCAGGCAGTTGTAGCCTACGCCGTGCGCCAAGCTGTACCCGAATTACCACTTGGTATTAATCTGGTTCACAACGGTGGGGTATCCCTGTTAGGCATCGCTATTGCTGCTGGCGCCAGCTTTATTCGCGTCTGTATGTTCACCGGTGCTGGAGTCTGGGATGCCGGGAGTTGGGATGAAGGCTGCGCTGCCGATCTAATGCGCCGACGCAAGGAGTTGCATGCAGAGTCGATCAAGATTTTTGCCGATGTAGATAAAAAACATTCAGTCCGCTTTCCCGGTATCGATCTGGCAACACATATCGAATGGACACGCTTTTTTGGCGCCGATGCGCTTATTATATCCGGTCGGATGACCGGTGATGCGCCGGACATCGCCAAAGTAAAACAGGCCCGAACACTGGCCGGTGATACCCCCATCCTCCTCGGTAGCGGCACCAACGAACAGAATATTGCCGCTTTTATGCAGGTGGCTGATGGTGTCATTGTAGGCAGTAGCATCAAACAGGATGGTGATATTGCTAATCCGGTTGATGTTGCGCGAGTACGGCGATTTGTCGCAGCGGCTCGTCAAGCTGGCTAGGGTGCGTCTGAGGAATCAGGAACAAGAGGTAGGGAATGACGGCCTACGCCCCTAAGGAGCATAACAAACAACGAACATATCGATAGGCACGGTGATACTACCATGCTACGTTCGGGTTGGTCAGGCACGGAACGCCTGATCGACCCTTCGTTTCCAATCTGGCTTTCAGAGAGAAACTGAGCTGCGGGTCGATCACGATGCGATAGAATCTTATCTGCCGATGCCAATACAGAGTGGTTGAGTAGTACTTTTGGCTTATTCGTCAATAGTACCTTTCTCGATTCTCGATAGGACTATCACCCTATTGCGGGGACTTCTGTTATCAGATACGATGTAGGAGAACGGTAAAATCTTTTTGCATTGTCCTCTACCGTTCCATCTGTTCAGGCTGTTAACAGGCGCAGCAAGGTATAGCTACCGTCAACCTACCGTTTAGCTAACGTTCTACCTTCAATCTGCCAGACATTGTTGTACCGTTCCTGCCTGTAGACCCTTGCTACGACAAAGAGATTTTCATCTTACAGTACGTTGTTCGGTAAATCAATCAACAGCCTGAACAAATCACACACCCCGCGAACAAGCGGGGTGTTTTATTTGGGAAAGGAATGAACCATGAGCGTGATTCTGGCGGCCACTCATCACGATCCCGATGGACGCCTCTACCAACAGATGGTGCGCACCTTTACGACCCTGAGACAGTACTTTGATGGGATCGCAGTGTTGCTCACGCCAACCAGTGTACCAATGACGCGATCCTGGCTTGAACAGGCAGAGATTACGCTGAAGGTAGCGCCGATGAACGAACCGATTGGTCATTTACATCTGGGGCGCTGGCGACGTGGCGCGGTTGAGGCAGCGCTACAGGCATTTCCTGCTGCTGAGCGGTTCCTATTTTGTGATCTTGATCGAGTTCTGCACTGGATTGAACACTGGCCCGATGAACTACGAATAATACTCGATAACCTGCCAGCGGCTGATGTGACAGTCTTTGGGCGCACACCACGGGCGCTCGCCACGCATCCACAAGCACAGGTCGCTACCGAATCGTTGGTAAATGAAGTTTTTCGTCGTATAACCGGACAAGCCTGGGATGTGATGGCCGCTGCCCGTGGCTTATCGCGACGCGCTGCAACACTGATTACAACAGCCAGTCGTGATGATAGTATCGGCGCCGATTGCACCTGGCTGTTACTGGCCCAGCAGGCAGGTCTAACGCTGACGTACTGTGCGACAGAGGGGTTGGAATTCGAGACCCTGGATCGCTATGCCGATGAGGTAGCCGCCTTGGGGAGTGCACGGGCGTGGCTCGATCGATTTGACGCCGATCCAAGGAATTGGTTGATGCGGATCGATCTGGCACGGACTGCAATTGCGGCACTGATTGAAAACAGGTGATAGAGCCGTTGGGGGTGTGCCACCGTAGGGACGCAGCGATGCCTCGCCCCTACGGTGGTGCCTATCAACGCCCGAACTTGGTCTCAGCCTCTAAGAGATGAAGCTTTGGGTTTCGTACCAATCCAACATGATTACAGCAGTCAGTGACCTTAATATTTGCGCAAGAACGAAAGTGGGCAGACGTCCATTCCGTACGCGGGCCAGAGGCCCGCGCACCCGAGGTGGGAGTAATTAGATGCGCCAACCGATAGGTTCCGGCCATACACTGTATCACGCGGGCCAGAGGCCCGCGCACCCAGATAACCGCATGATAGGGGCGTCTTGAGCGTATAGATAACCTTTGCGTCGTATCACTCCGTTCGTTCACCGGTAAGGAGCCAGTGTAGCATCAGAGGGCGGAATTTCTGAAAACCCCTGTGCTAAACACCTATTTTTAGGCATCGTAGTACATCATAAACTCGTAAGGATGGGGCCGCAGAGCCAAACCAACAGCCTCTTTGCGCTTGGCTTCGATGTATGTCTCTAGCAGATCGGTGGTAAAGACATTACCTTTGAGCAAGAAGTGATAATCTTGTTCAAGAGCATCGAGCGCTTCGGTCAGTGATCCGGGCGTACTGCGAATATCCCCCTTCTCTTCAGGTGACAGCTCGTAGATGTCTACGTCGAGTGGTGGTGGCGGTTCGATCTTGTTCTGGATACCGTCAAGACCGGCCAACAACATTGCAGAAAAGGCCAGGTAGGGGTTACACATCGCATCAGGCGCTCGGAACTCGATGCGGCGTGCTTTCGGTGATGAGCTGTAGGTCGGGATACGGATGGCTGCCGAGCGGTTACGCATTGAATAGACTAGATTGATCGGCGCCTCGAAGCCCGGTACCAGACGGCGGTAGCTATTGGTGGTTGGGGCACAGATTGCCAGTAAGGCTGGCGCGTGCTTGAGAATACCACCGATGTAATACTGCGCCGTCTTCGACAACAGCGCATATTGGGTCTCATCGAAGAAGAGGGGTTCACCATCCTTCCACAGGCTTTGGTGCGTGTGCATGCCTGAACCGTTATCGCCAAAGATCGGTTTGGGCATAAAGGTAGCACTGTAGCCGTGAGCGCGTGCGACATTGCGCACAATGTACTTGTACTTCTGTACCTTATCGGCCATATTGACCAGGGTATCAAAACGCATGTCGATTTCACACTGACCGGCTGTTGCTACCTCATGATGGTGCAACTCAATTTCGATCCCGATTTCCATCATCTTCAGGATCATTTCCGAGCGAATGTCCTGGAGTGTATCGGTGGGAGGCACTGGGAAATACCCCTCTTTGTGACGGATGCGATAGCCTTTGTTGCCACCGGGCACCTCAGCACCGGTATTCCAGACCGCTTCCGGGCTGTCGATGTAGTAGAAGCCCTGGTTAGCACTCTGACCAAAACGCACATCACTAAAGAGGAAGAATTCCGCTTCTGGCCCGAAGTAGGCGGTGTCGGCAATACCCGTCGTCTTCAGATAGGCCTCGGCCTTCTTCGCCACCGTGCGCGGATCGCGTGTGTAGGGCTGGCGGGTGATGGGATCGATAATATCACAAATGAGTACTAGGGTCGGTACGCTTAGGGTCGGATCAATGAACGCTGTTGACGGATCGGGCACCATCAGCATATCACTTTCGTTGATCGCCTGAAAGCCCTTAATCGACGACCCATCGAAGCCTAAGCCCTCGCGGATCATATCTTCGGTTAAGCGAGACGCTGGCAGTGAATAGTGCTGCCACCCGCCGAAAAGATCGGTAAAACGGGTGTCAACAATCTGAATTCCTTTGGCTTTGATCAGTTCGATTACACCTTTTGCATCCATCGCCATGAGAGTCTACTCCTTGTTTTACTAGAACGAACGCGGTCCCTAGAACGAACATGGTCCTTAAACAGGGAACGACGCCGTGGTATGTATATGACCAGCGGCGTCGTATTCCTTACTGTTAATGGTTTGGGAAGCAGATGATACGCGACAAGCGTGGCAGGCAACAGACCTGGCAAGTAACCGATTATTCCGACAAAATGCAATATTGCAGAGTCGAAATCAAAACGGTCTTTCAAGCCACCCCAGTGTTGGCCATTGCGCCTACGCAGGCAGCGTGCAACATCTGCACCTATCGTCAGTGTACTAATTGAGGATGGGGATTGCTACGGTAAGAGGGTACAATCCTTGCGCTAAGAGGATTGGATGCTTTGTCTAAAGGAGGTCTAAACTACTCCGACAACCTGATTGTACGGCTAGAAACCATCGTTTGCCACATCAGCAGGGGCGGGTTGTGAACCCGCCCCTCGCGCTCATATATCTTTACTCCATTACTTCACGACAACGGATCGATTAACGTTGGCGACCTATCGTTGCCGTTCCCATTCTCTTCAGGGTCTTCAACCGATAGGGCAGCAACCCGATCGCCAGGAGCAACGTTCACAAGCGTTACTCCTTGGGTTGCCCGCCCAAGCCGCGAGACCTCGCTGGCGCTGATGCGCATGACCATACCACCAGTGGTGATGAAAGTAAGCAACGAGTGATCGTGCACTACTGCGGCAGCCGCAACCTCATCTTCGTTGCGTAGCCTGATAGAAATCACACCACCAGTCGCTCGGCCCTTGACCGGATACTCAGAGAGAGCGGTACGCTTGCCGATCCCACGAGCAGTAACCACGAGCAGATCGGCGCCTTCCTCGGCCAGATCCATGCTGACCACGCGATCACCCTCGGCCAAATTGATACCGATCACACCGGTTGCCGGACGGCCCATTGGTCGCACTTCACTCTGCTCGAAACGGAGCGTCTGCCCACGAGCCGTAGTAAGCAGGATATCTTCGTGGCCGTGACTGACACGCACCCAACCCAATACATCACCCTCCTCAAGCCCGATGGCAATCAGACCATTTGAGCGAACCTGGCTGTATTCACGCAACTGCGTTCGCTTGATCTTGCCGCGCACCGTCGCCATTACCAGATACTCCGCATCAAACTCGCGCACAGCCAGCATCGAGGTAACCTGCTCACCTGGTTCGAGTGCCACCAGATTAACCAGGGGTAAACCTTTGGCAGTTCGTGAACTATCGGGAACTTCGTGCGCTTTCAATTGGTACACCTTGCCACGGTCGGTAAAGAAGAGCAAGTTATCGAGCGAATTACAGGTCAACAGGTGGCGCACAATATCCTGTTCACGGGTCAGCATCCCCTTAATTCCCCGACCACCACGACGTTGAGTACGGTAGACATCGGGCAACTGGCGTTTGATATAGCCTCGGTCAGTCAGGGTGATCATCACCCGCACGTCGGGAATCAGATCTTCATCACTCACTTCGCCGGTCACATCGGGAATAATGCGTGTGCGCCGTGGATCACCATATTTTTCCTTCAGACGGGTGAGGTCTTGCTGGATAAGATGTAACACCTTCCGCGGATTAGCCAGAATATCTTCCAGCTCGGCGATAAGCTTGATCACCTCTTGATACTCATCCTCGATCTTCTTACGTTCAAGTGCAGCGAGGCGGCGTAGTTGCAGATCAAGAATCGCCTGAGCCTGGCGTTCGGTGAGCGAGAAGTTACTCATCAGATTATTTCGTGCGCTCTCGGCAGTCCGTGAGTCGCGGATGGTCTGGATGATCGCGTCCAGATTATCGAGCGCGATCTTCAATCCTTCCAGGATATGGGCACGTTCACGGGCACGGGCCAGGTCGAACTCCGTTCGGCGGCGAATGACCTCTTGCCGATGCGTGATGTACTCTTGCAGCAATCGTTTGAGAGTCAGCACGCGAGGCTGGCGGCCATGCTCAACCAATGCCAACATGTTGATCCCAAAGGTAGTTTGCATCTGGGTATGCTTATAGAGTGCGTTAAGCACCTTCTTGGGTTGAGCATCTTGTTTCAGCAAAATGACCAGCCGCATACCGTTGCGGTCACTTTCATCGCGGACATCGCGAATCCCCTCGATCTTCCGATCCTTGACCAACTCGGCAATACGCTCCTGGAGACGTGCTTTGTTGACCTGGTAGGGGAGTTCGGTAACCACGATCATGAAAGCCCCACGTCCGGCCTCTTCGATGTGGGTTTTTGCCCGTAACGTGATCTGGCCGCGACCGGTACTGTAAGCAGCCAGAATGCCCTCGGTGCCCAAGATAAGGCCGGCGGTCGGAAAGTCTGGACCGGGAATAATCTTCATTAACTCCTCAACCGTGGCATCTGGATGATCGATCAGGTAACTGATCGCATCACAGAGTTCATTGAGGTTGTGTGGCGGGATATTCGTTGCCATGCCAACGGCAATCCCAGAGGCACCGTTAAGAAGTAAATTGGGCAAAATTGCCGGCAAGACGACCGGTTCGCGGTAGCTGCCGTCGAAATTATCACGAAAATCGACCGTATCTTTCTCAATCTCACTCAACAACTCTTCAGCAATAGGCGCTAAACGGGCCTCAGTATATCGCATAGCGGCAGGAGGATCGCCGTCGATTGAGCCAAAATTCCCCTGACCGTCGATGAGCGGGTAGCGCATACTCCACGGCTGTGCCATGCGGGCCAGGGCATCGTAGACGGCACTGTCGCCATGAGGGTGCATCTTACCAAGTACATCACCGACGATACGGGCACTCTTTTTGTAGGGCTGGTTGCTCCGAAAGCCCATATCCCACATACCGTAGAGAATGCGGCGCTGTACCGGTTTTAAGCCGTCGCGTGCATCGGGCAGGGCACGCGAGACGATGACACTCATCGCGTAACTGAGGTAGGCCGTCCGCATCTCATTGGTAATGCTGACGGGCCGAACGATGCCGATTTCCATTGGTTGCTCCGTTAAATTGGTTTTAGCGCATTCTTATGCGATGTTCGCCATCTGATATTATACCCGATCCACGTCGTTCTGTCCAATAAAATCCGAAAGTTTGTTCGACATTTACGACTGTGTTACAATTTGGACAGGAACATCTATCAAAAAGGAGGAGGCATGAGTGCCGGATCACGTCCCTTAAATCGACTGGCCCACGAATCCAGTCCGTATTTGCAGCAGCACGCCGATAATCCGGTTGACTGGTACCCGTGGGGAGAGGAGGCTCTTGAGCGCGCCCGGCGTGAAGACAAACCGATCCTGGTCAGTATTGGCTACGCTGCCTGTCATTGGTGCCATGTCATGGCGCATGAAAGTTTTGCCGACCCTGAGATCGCAGCAATTCAAAACGAACACTTTATCAACATTAAGGTTGATCGTGAAGAACGACCCGATCTCGATGCCATTTATATGGCAGCAGCACAAGCTCTGACGGGACGTGGTGGCTGGCCGCTCAATGTCTTTTGTCTCCCTGACGGGACACCGTTCTACGCCGGCACCTATTTTCCTCCTGACGCAAAGGCAGCACGGTACCGGATGCCCAGTTGGCGACAGGTGTTACTCTCAATTGCCGAAGCCTATCGCTCCCGGCGCGCCGAGGTGACAGCGTCAGCCCACGAGCTGCTTGATCATATTAAACTCCTGGCCCGTCCACTTCCAGAGACTGCCCCACTCGATGAGGCATTGTTGATTGAGGCCGCTGCCCAAATTGGGCGCGAGTTTGACCACCAGTACGGTGGTTTTGGTGATGCGCCTAAGTTTCCCCAACCGTTGGTGCTTGAGTTTTTATTACGTGCCCACCTGCGTGGCGATGTCCAGGCCTTACCGATGCTCCACCAAACGCTCGAGCAGATGGCACGCGGTGGGATGTACGATCAGGTGGGGGGAGGGTTTCACCGCTACAGCGTCGATGCACGCTGGCTGGTGCCACATTTTGAGAAAATGCTCTACGATAACGCACTGCTGGCCGAGATTTACCATCTGGCGGCGCTGGTTACCGGCGATCCGTTCCTCGCCCGTATTGCCGACGAGACCTTCGCCTATCTGCTGCGCGATGTACGACATCCCGATGGCGCATTCTTCAGTAGCGAGGACGCTGATAGCTTACCGGTAGCAGGGGCTGCCCACGCCGAGGAAGGTGCATTTTATGTCTGGACACCTGACGAACTGCGCGTTGCCCTCGGCGACGATGCAACGCTGGTTGGCGCCTACTATGGGGTAACGCGCCAGGGAAATTTTGAAGGTCGTTCGATTTTACATGTGCCACGTCCGGCAACCGCAGTAGCATCAATGCTCGGCGTGTCGGTTGAACGGTTGGAGGAGACGGTAGCGCGTGCACGCCCAATCTTGCGTGCATTCCGCGAGCGACGACCCCGCCCATTTCGTGATGAAAAGATTATTACCGCATGGAATGCGCTGGCAATCCGGGCACTGGCAGTCGCGAGTGCGCGAGTCCCGGAATATCTGGGGTTTGCCCAACAGTGCGCCGATTTTCTGCTAGCGAATCTGCGGCGTGCTGATGGTCGATTACTCCGAAGCTGGAAGGATGGGCGGCCAGGGCCAGCAGCGTTTCTCGAAGATTATGCACTGCTTTGCGATGCGTTGATCGAGCTGCATGCGGCCAGTGGTGAAACTCGGTATCTGGCAATCGCTATCGAACTGGCCGATGCTCTACTCGATCTCTTTTGGGATGAGCAGGCTGGAATGTTCTTCGACACTGGTTGCGATCAACCAGCATTGGTAACTCGTCCACGTGATCTGAGCGACAACGCAACACCTTCGGGTTCATCGGCAGCGGCCTACGCATTGTTGCGGCTCTACGCAATAACCGGACGTGAGCTGTATGCAACCCGCGCCCGGCACGTACTTGAACAGGCGACGCCTATGTTGAAGCGCTTTCCACTTGGGTTCGGTCGGATGTTATGTGCAGCCGATATTGCGATTGGCCCAACCCGTGAACTGGCAATTATTGGCCCGTCTGATCATCCGCAAACTCAGGCACTGGTTGCGGTGGCCCGTGCGGCATACCGGCCTCGCCTGGTCATTGCACGAGCAATGCCCGACGATCCGGTTGCGTCGCTCAGCCCACTGCTCAGCGGACGCACGATGATCGACGGTCGGCCCACCGCCTATCTCTGTGAGCAGTTTGCCTGTCAGTTACCGGTGACAACCCCTGAAGCACTCCAGGCGCAATTGGGTTGAGCAGAGGTATCGGGAAGACGACGAGCAGGGGTTGAGAACCTGCCCCTAACGTGGTGAAGGAAGGTGTCGCGGCCCAGAACCAGAAATTTGTTATGATTATCCAAGCGCCAACAACGATGACCGCTCTTCTGATAGTTAAGGAACCATCGCGGCATGCACATTCTTCACGTCGTTCAACTCTACTGGCCAGCACCGAGCGGGGCAGCGCGTTATTTTCAAGAGATCGGAGCGCGGCTGGTAGCTGAAGGTCATCGGGTTACTGTACTGACGACCGATGCCTTCGATCTTGAACATCTCTGGATGGCCGGAAAACGGCGGATTAGTGAGCCAACCGGTGAGCACGATGGCGTGATGGTTCGACGGTTGGCCGTTCGGCGTGTACCCGCATCGGCGATGCTCTACCCGGTCATTCGGCGGCTGATGGTTGAGTTGGGGCGTGTCGGGCGGCCTGCAATCCCTTTCCTCCGCCGATTGGCAACCTTGACACCGCAACTACCCGATCTTGCGACAGTCCTAACCGATCCGGCACTCGCCGACGTAGACATCGTTCATACCACCAACATCACGCTCGATTTTGTGCTGATCCCGGTCGCACGCTGGGCTGCCGAGCGTGGACTCACTCACATTTGTACACCCTTCGTACATCTGGGTGAACCGGGTAGTGAGCAGGTAGTGCGGTATTATGCTATGCCGCACCAGATCGAACTCCTCCGGCAGACAACCTGGGTGGCGACGATGACCGATATTGAACGGGCATACCTTATACGGCGTGGGATACCGGCCAGCCAGATTGTCACCGTTGGCGCGGGGGTCAATCCGACTGAAGTGACCGGTGGCGATGGAAGACGTTTTCGCACTACCTATCGAATCCATGGCCCGATGGTGTTAAGCCTTGGAGTAGCCGCCTTTGACAAAGGTACTGTTCATACCCTGGCCGCGATGCGGCGCCTGTGGGCACATGGAAGCGACGCGATTTGGGTACAATGTGGGCCAGCCTTTGGCGGATTTACCGATGCGGTGGCAGCATTGCAACCAGAGGAACAGGATCGAGTACGAATTCTCGGCTACGTTGATGATGCGACCCGACGTGATGCACTGGCGGCGGCCGATCTTTACGTGCAACCGTCACGCACCGATAGTTTTGGAATAACGTATCTTGAAGCGTGGTGTAACGGGATACCGGTCATTGGTGCTCGAGCAGGCGGTGTACCGGCTGTTGTGCGCCACGGTGTCGATGGCTTGCTCGTACCGTTTGGCAATGTTACGGTACTTGCTGACGCGATTGACCGCCTGCTGCGTGATCGGGTGCTGGCCCAGGCGTTGGGAGCAGCCGGACGGGCACGAGTCTGGCGTGAACTGACCTGGGATGCGGTCTACGAGCGCATCCGCCCGCTGTACACCGATCACGATCATCGCCCATCGGCGTTGCGCGTAACCTCCATCAAGATGCGGTCGTAGCGTTGACCATTGAGATGTACTGCACCGTGTAAACGTCCAACCTCACGAAATCCGGCAGCCAGGTAAGCGCGATATGCCCGTTCGTTAAAACTGTGCACCCAGAGACTGATGTTATAGAGGTTGAGATACTGAAAACCGTATCCGGTTAGCAACCGCACTGCTTCGCGACCATAGCCATGCCCCCATGCTGCTTTGTCGCCGATAGCAATGCCTAACTCAGCGGTACCGTGTAAAAGATTTATGTTGTGCAGGCTACATGTGCCGATTAAGCGCTCAGAATCCCGCAACACGATGGCAAAAGTACGCTCATGTTCAATACCGTTGGCCCTTGTTGCAATCCACTGCTGTTCTTGTTCAAGGGTAAAGCTACGCCCCTGCTGACCGAGCAGCGCAGTCAATTCCAGATCGGCGAACCACTGTGCTAACAATGCTGCATCTTCAGCAAAGATATGGCTCAGAAAGACCTTTTCTCCGGCCAGCACAACCGGACGGGGATGCAGGAAATTATTCATTAGTAGCTCCTTAGCGGTAAAGGCAATCCTATCGCCTTCACGCATCTTCATCACTGTTCATCAAGCGGGCGTAGCTCTCGTAGCGAGCTGGCGTGATTTCGCCACGCTCTACTGCGGCACGTACCGCGCAACGAGGTTCATGGAGATGCGTACAACCGGCAAAGTAGCAATCACCGAGAAATGGACGAAACTCGCGAAAACACCAGGCAAGGTCGCTTGCCGGTAGATTCCAAAGCCCAATCTCGCGAATTCCCGGTGTGTCGGCAACATAGCCACCACCAGGCAGATTCAGCGGAATCAACTCGGCGACCGTCGTCGTGTGGCGGCCTTTAGACAGACGTTCACTAACTTCACCGGTACGCAGATTCAGACCGGGTTGGATCGCATTCAGCAGGCTACTCTTACCTACCCCCGACTTGCCGGTTACAACACTGATCTGGCCGGCCAGGCGGCTCCGCAGTTCATCAATGCCCTCACCGGTGACAATACTGGTATAGACGACAGGGTAGCCAATGCGTGCGTATGGAGCAAACATTGCTTCAGCCGCGCTGCGCTCGACCAGATCAATCTTGGTTGCGACAATCACAACCGGTAACTCACTATGCTCGCAAATAACCAGGTAACGATCGAGCATACGGGGTGTGAAATCAGGTTGGGCACAGGCGAAGACCAGGAGCACCTGATCAACATTGGCAACAATCACATCCTCTTTATACGCACCACGTGACCCGGCAGCACGTCGCGCCAAGCGACTCCGTCGTGGCAGCACCGCTTCGATAGCACCCTGCCCATTTCCTACCGGTTGAACCTCAACTTGATCACCAATGACAACCAGATCGGTTGCCTGACGCTCTTTCTTTAGGCGTCCACGTAAACGACATTCCAGGATGCCTTGTTCTGTCTGCACCCAGAAGAAACCACTCTGCGCTCGTAAGACTGACCCAACCAGGCGGGTTGCGCCAGTTGTTGGAGTTGTCTCAAGTGCGGTAGTGGGTGTAGTTTTACGACTCATCGATCTTCAGCTCCGGCCAATAAACTTCCAACGCACCAAAAGCTATGCGTATGATACGGTCGACAAACGGTAACCATCTCAAACCTTCTGGCGTTGCCGCAGTGATCGTAGGTTGTATTCGATATTTCCACTCAGGTTTCGGCGGATGATACGATAATGAGCCATCTCGCTCAAGGATAATCATGACGATTCCCTCCACGTCGGCTGGTAACTGATGTTCTGCGGCATACCCGACAGCATCGTAAACGGACATATCAGCAATCCTTACTATTGCTGTGCCGAACCACCATCGCGACGTGGAGGGAATGAAAAAGGCTGTGGCAGCCGTAGCACCTCAGCCCGAATAAAGAGCGGGCTGCGGGTGCTTACTGGCTTCCCACAGCCCGCCGGTATCACAGGTTGCGCCTGTTTAGCCTGCGCTGTGTGAAGCCGCTCTCACGTCAGCGGAGTCGTTCGACACCATCAAAACATTGCCTGTCATTACGTTCTGATTAATTACGAGTGTCATGAACGACCTCCTCTACGTGACTGTGTACTTCTTGCCCGTGCAGCATAGCATAGCAGTGATGAACTGTCAATGGAATTTCGCTCAGTCTTTTGACGGAATAGCGAAGATTTGTTGCAATGTCGCCGCAGTAACATTACGCCCACAGAGCAGCACAACAACGCGCTGTCCGTCCAGATCGCTGATCTGTTGTTCGAGCAGCGCAGCGAGTGGCACCGCAGCACTACCCTCTGCGATGAGATGATGTTCTTCGATAAGCCAGCGCATTGCGCGAGCGATAGCAGGTTCATCGACCAGTACCATGTCATCAAGCACCTGCTGCAGGATCGGTAGAGTGATGGTATCGGCTGCAAGATTACCGGCCAGACCATCGGCTAACGTTGGTTCATCGACCACCGGTACTACTCTGCCGGCGCGTAACGCAGCAGTCATAGCCGCAGAAGCGGCAGCCTGCACCCCAATCACCCGCACTCGTGGGTTCATTGCTTTAGCCCAGAGACCAACACCACTCGCCAGACCACCACCCCCAACCGCAACCACAATGACATCAATATCGGCCAATGTCTGCCAGAGTTCAACTGCCAGCGTACCCTGACCAGCAATCACCAGCGGGTCATTGTAAGGTGAAATAAAATGCCAGCCGTACTCGGCGGCCATACGCAACGCTTCAGCCTCGGCTGCATCATAGCCCGTGCCATGCAAAACGATCTCAACCGGATAACGGCGCAAGGCCGCGATTTTGGCCGGAGAAGCTGTAGCCGGTACAACTAGCGTGGCCGTCATACCTATCATGGCTGCGGTATGAGCAATACCCAGAGCATGATTACCGGCTGAGCAGGCTACCACGTGGGTTGTAGCCGGTAACTGACGCAGAGCATTCGCTGCACCACGAATCTTAAAACTACCGGTCACCTGGGCCAGCTCTAGCTTGAGCCAGACTTCGGCACCGGTCAATGCACATAACGGCCGGCTTATCTCAAGCGGCGTGGGCTGAACGATCCCGGCGATACGTCGATGTGCAGCCAGTATATCGGCGGGTGTAGGGAACAACAGTTGTTTCATGAGCCTATTCCTGTTGCCTGAACGGAGAAGAACACCGGAGCACTAGCTACGAATGACCGCGAATCGGCTTTGGCCGATATGGCTCTTCTAAACGCTGAATCTCTTCGGGTGACAACTTCACGTCGAGCGCAGCAACTGCCTCTTCGAGCTGGTACATTTTCGTGGCGCCGATGATAGGTGCGGTCACCTCCGGCTTATGAAGCAGCCAGGCCAGCGCAATCTGGGCATTACTGACCCCACGGGCACGAGCGATTTCACTTACCCGCTCGACAATCACGTAATCGCTGGCATCGTACATGGCGTGCGAGATCGTATCTGAGCGGCCACGTACCGTAGCCGCGCCGGTGCCTTGCGGTCGGTTACCGGCAAGAAAGCCACGTGCCAGCGGACTCCAGGGAATCACCGCCAGACCGGCATCGCGACACAGAGGCAACATTTCACGTTCCTCTTCACGATAGACAAGGTTGAGATGATTTTGCATCGATACAAAACGCGCCCAACCACGTCGCTCTTGGATGCCGAGGGCCTTGGCTAGTTGCCAGGCGAACATACTTGACGCACCGATATAGAGTGCTTTACCGGCGCGCACCACATCATTCAACGCCTCTAATGTCTCTTCAATTGGCGTCTCGTAATCCCAGCGATGAATTTGATACAGATCAACATAATCCATCCCTAGTCGGCGTAATGAGGCATCAATCGCCTGCATAATATGTTTACGCGAAAGTCCACGGTCATTGGGTCGATCACTCATCGGTTGATAGACTTTGGTCGCAATAACCAGTTCATCACGGCGTACCCCAGAGTCACGAATGGCGCGACCTAAAATCTCTTCGCTCAACCCCAACGAATACATATCAGCCGTATCGAAGAAATTGATCCCCAATTCTAGCGCCCGAAAGATAAAAGGCCGACTGGCAGCTTCGTCGAGCACCCATTCCCGCCAGGTTGGCGAACCATAGCTCATACAACCCAAACAGATACGCGAAACCTGCATCCCGGTTGAGCCGAAACGTGTGTACTGCATACGATGACACCTCTTATCAAGAAGCGGGTAACGGTCGTATTATAACGAAGCTGGACAGGTCGCAGAACCATACAGGCGAGCAAGGAAGGATTTTCAATGTTGCCGGTTTTCGGTCGTGTTTGATGTGCCGATGCCTGTCTTGCACCCACTCCTATATCGTGCGAGGAGGGGAGACAGGTTGGAAACTCACCTGCCCTCCCACCCCTATGTTCGCTCTATGTTTCGCTTGACCACTCTGCCAGCACATGTTAGAGTCAGTCTACTATGGCAACTGTTATTCTGCTTCCCGGTCGCGAACGACCGGTTATTCAACGACATCCATGGATCTTCTCTGGAGCTATCGCCGAGGTACGCGGAAATCCGGCGCCTGGTGCGGTCGTCGATGTGTACGCTCATGACGGAAGCTGGCTGGCCCGTGGCTTTTGGAGCAGCACCTCACAACTGCGCGTGCGACTGGCTACCTGGGAACGAACCCAACCGCTCGATGAAACGTGGCTCCACGAAACGATTGCACGGGCAATTACCGGACGCGAAAAATGGCTCCACAACCCGGCCATTGCCTGCCGGCTGGTGTTTAGCGAGTCGGATGGTATCCCTGGCCTGATCGTGGATCGGTACGGCTGCTATCTGGTTATCCAATTGCTCACGCAGGCAATGGCAACCCGAACCGATCAGGTGATAAAAGTATTGGTGGATTTACTCGCCCCACGCGGTATCTACGAACGGAGCGATGCCGAGGTACGAGAGAAAGAAGCGCTCCCACCGGCTGTTGGGTTGCGCTGGGGTGAAGCGCCACCTCGCTTACCGGTAACGTTGATAACCGGTCTCGATCAACTCGCCAGCGAACGACGTATGTTCGCCGATCTGCAAACCGGTCAGAAGACCGGTATCTACCTTGATCAGGCGATTAACCATCTGCGAGTAGGAGCTTACTGTAGCGACGCCGATACGCTCGACTGTTTTTCTTACGCCGGTGGATTTGCGCTGGCGGCTGCCCGTGCCGGTGCCCGTCGGCTCACCTTGATCGATGCCAGTGCTGAAGCCCTCGCCCTGGCTGCCGATAACCTCCGCCTAAACGATCTGTCGATACCAACTGAATTGGTTGAGGGTGATGCGTTTCAGATTCTGCGTCAATATCGCAACGAGCATCGTCAATTTGATGTGGTCATCCTCGATCCACCGAAATTTGTCCACCAGCAATCTCACCTGCAACGCGCCACCCGCGGCTACAAAGATATTAATTTGCAGGCACTGCACCTGATCCGGAGTGGGGGGATACTAGCAACATTCAGTTGTTCGGGTCTGGTTTCAGCCGATCTCTTTCAGAAAATTATCTTTGGCGCTGCAATTGATGCCGGACGCGATGTACAAATCCTCGAACGGCTGACTCAGGCGCCTGATCATCCAGTACTACTGACGTTTCCAGAAAGTGAATATCTCAAAGGATTGATCTGTCGGGTGTGGTAAACTATTTGCATCCTTGTTTATTGTCGAGCGGCTATGAACTTCACAATCTTTGAAGATGGTCATATCGCCAGCCCAACCGGGTTCCGCGCCACCGGCATTTCTGCCGGCCTAAAAGAGGGGAGTAAGGCACGTGATCTGGCCCTCGTTTACTCACAACATCCATGCCGTGCAGCGGCAATGTTCACAACCAGCGTCTTCAAAGCGGCGCCGGTGTTTCTCAGTCAGGCCATTTTGCTGCGTAACCACGATGCGATCCGCGCCGTGTTGATTAACGCCGGTCAGGCAAACGCTGGCACCGGCCAGAATGGACTGAATGATGCAATTGAGTGTGCCAAGATAACAGCCGATGAGCTGGAAGTACCACGCGATTCAGTGCTGTTGATGTCAACCGGTCTGATTGGGGTACCACTGCCAATGCAAAGAATGCGCAACGGTATTCGACGGGCAGTGAGTGAACTCGACAGTAACGGAGGGCGACGAGCGGCAATGGCCATACTTACCACCGACACACGCCCCAAAGAACGAGTTCTGCGCGTTTCGTTGCGAAACGGCCCACGTTACACGCTGGCCGGAATGGCGAAGGGAACCCGAATGATCCACCCCCGGCTGGCGACGCTGTTGGCTCTCATCACTACTGACCTGGCGATCAGCCAACCACTGTTGCAACGAGCACTACGACAGAGTGTTGATCGTTCGTTCAATCGGTTGAACATTGACGGTGACTGTAGCCCAAATGATAGTGTGATTATGCTGGCGAATGGCGCTATCGACCATCCACCAATCACTGACTCAAGTACCTGGGAGTTTGGTGTCTTTCAAGAAGCCCTCGACTTCTTGTGCGCCGATCTAGCAAACCAAATTGTGCGCGATGCAGCCGGTTCTGGTAAAGTGATTAAGGTGGTGGTGCAGGGGGCAGCCGATGAAGCGACGGCTCAAGCTATTGCCCATGCCGTGGCCCGCTCCGGCTCGGTGCGAGCAGCCTGTCGGCGCAACTCATCCGATTGGGGTGCACTCCTAGCTGCTATTGGCGCTAGCGCTGTTGAGTTGCGTCCTGATCTCCTTGATCTTCGGATCGGGACGGTGCCGGTTATGCTTCGCGGTACGCCCGTTCCGTTTGACCCGACGAACCTGGTGCAGACGATGTCAGGCCCTGAAGTCGAATTGATGATCGACCTCAATCTTGGCCTGGCCGAAACAACCGTCTGGACCTGCACGTGGACAGATGGGTGAATCTTTATGGAACAAACTTTGCCATTATTTCCGCTCGGCTCGCTGCTCTTTCCCGGTAGCATCATGAGTTTGCACATCTTCGAGCAACGTTATCGCCTGATGATCGGTCGTTGTCTGGCCGAACAACAGCCGTTTGGGATTGTCTTGCTCCGTCGCGGCCATGAAGTGATTGAGGGACAACGAATGGCGATTGCCCCTGAACCTTACGAGGTGGGCACGGTAGCAGTGATTCAAGATCATCTCAGACTGGAGGATGGCCGCTATTTGCTTCAGGTGATCGGTCAGAATCGCTTTCGTATCATCCAGGTCATTGAACAATCGCCGTACCTGGTTGCTCAGGTGAAGATGCTTCCCGATCACGTTGATCAGCAGGCAAAGGCTGCCGCCGCTGAATTACGCAATACCTACCGGCGATACTGGGAACGTATTGCTACGCTGACCGGCGCCGAGATTGATGTTGAACCGTTACCAG
Source organism: Chloroflexus sp. (assembly GCA_017743535.1). Classification (GTDB taxonomy): domain Bacteria; phylum Chloroflexota; class Chloroflexia; order Chloroflexales; family Chloroflexaceae; genus Chloroflexus. The sequence continues at coordinate 2,445 of JAGHYT010000040.1, read as the reverse complement.
TTGATCCGGTGAGTCTGAGTTACATGTTAGCCGACCGGTTAAGGATTGATCAGGCCCAGAAGCAACGCTGGTTAGAAGCCGATGTTACCGAACGTCTCCGTAGTCTGACAATGGCTATCCGTACTGAACTGGCAATTCTGCCACGCGGCCCGCAAGGTCTCGATCCATCGACTCTGTTGGGCGGCTGGAACAGTCTCAACTAACCGTCAAGCGTATGATCATCGGTTCATGTACCATTCATCTCCACATCGCGACAGCGCAGTCGTTGAAAGAGAAGCGTCAAGTGGTGCGTTCACTAATCGCCCGCATCCGCAACGAATTTAATGTCTCAGTTGCCGAAATCGACGATCAAGATCGCTGGCAGAGCGCCCGCCTCGGAATAGCGGTCGTGGCAACCGATGGCATTCATGCTCAGCAGCAGCTTGAAGCAGTAGTAAACTTTATCGAACGTCAGCGTCCCGATTGTCCACTACTGACGTATGAAATCGAGCTGTTGTGACGCAGAGCTGTTCAAATCTCTTCCCCATGGCACGGAGGGTGGAGATACGGGTAGTGAGAGGAGCGCCAACCCACCTCAACCTTCCCCTTCCGCGCCTCCGAGTGGAAGATGCAGAAGCGAGGTGCTCGCCCATGGCTGACGATATTTATCCCTTTCCGCTGCTGGCGATGGTCGGTCAGACCGAGCTCAAAACGGCGCTGATCCTTGGCCTCATCAACCCGCAAGTTGGCGGCATTTTGCTCAGCGGGCCTTATGGGGTTGGGAAAACCACTGCTGTGCGTGGTCTGCTCGATGTCATGCCCTTCGTGACCCGCGAGCATCCCGATGCTGACGGGAAAACACTAGTTGAGCGCATGCGCTTGATCGAACTACCGCTCAATGCTCGGCTGGAAGACGTGGTTGGTGGGATCAACGAACGCATTGCCATCGAGCAACACGTTGTACGCCTGGAAGAAGGAATTTTAGCCCGCGCTCACGGTAATGTCCTTTACGTCGATGAGATCAACCTGCTCGATCAGGCAGTCGTTGATGCTATTCTCGACGCAGCAGCTCAAGGTCGAACGTTTGTACGGCGGGGTGCAATGGTGCGTCTGTTTCCCAGTCAGTTTGTGCTCATCGGCTCAATGAACCCAGAAGAAGGCGCACTACGACCGCAGATTCTCGACCGCTTTGGCTTGCGGGTATGGGTGGCGCCTATTGCCGATCATCGTGCTCGGCTCGAAATCTATCGACGCGCCCGTGATTTTCGCAACGATCCGGTAGGCTTTCGGCAAGGGTACGCAGCTCAGACCGCAGCGCTCGCCGAAGAGATCATGATCGCCCGTGAGATTCTCCCACACGTCACTATTCCGCCAGAGTTGGAAGAGCAGGCCCTGGCCTTAGTTCAGCACCTGCATATCCCTTCGCATCGTGCGGAAATAGCACTCCTGGAAGGGGCACGTGCACGGGCCGCAGCCGATTTTCGCAATGTCGTCAACGCCGAAGATATTCGGCGAATCGCACCGCTGGCATTAACGTGGCGCCACAGCGACTGGTTTGAGCGGCATACGGCCGGAGTACAGGCCGAGCAAGAGACTATCGCTGCTGCCCTAGACAAACTTTTTCCGCTAACTGATACCGGACGACGGCGAAGTCGGCGCAGCACGGTGCGGCAGATTGAGGAAGGTCATGCCTGAAACGCTACTGTTCTGCATTGGTCAAAGCGTCGCCGGCATCTTCCGCAAAACTGTAGACCACAATCCCGAAGCGTTCAGCAACCTTCCGCGCCGGAGCATCTACCATCGGCGAAATGACTATCAACCGATCGGCTTTTCGCTCGTGACGGCGTTCGTACCACCGCGCCTTACGTTCAAACAGATACATATCGGCCTTGCTCATCGATGACTTGATCTCACAAATGAGCAACAGGCCATTTTTGATAATCACATCAAGCTCGATCTGTTCAGGTCGTCCAAATACTTCGCCGGTCTCATCAAACTCGTTAACATTGATCACTTCGAGATTGAAAAAGCCGGTCAGAATACCACGCAAAGCGTCACGGAACGACTGCTCTGAATACAGCCCCCAACGCGCACCAAGCGCGCCAATGGTAGAGTCGAACTTTCGGTCAAGCGCCGCATGCCGTCGCATAAGCTCGCGGATTTCACGTTGATTCTCTTCCCAGCGTCGCGATTGCTCTGCCCACAGCCGGGTTTGCTCTTCCCAGCGTTGCGATTGCTCTGCCCACAGCCGGGTTTGCTCTTCCCAACGCCGGTCTTGCTCTTCCCAGCGTTGAGCTTGTTCTGCCCAGCGGCGGGTCTGCTCCTCCCAGCGGCGTGTTTGTTCTTCCCACTTGCGATCAATTTCCGCGTGGCGCTGATCCATCTCGCCCAACCGCCGCAGCATCTCGCGAATTTCACGTTGATTCTCTTCCCAGCGTCGCGATTGCTCTGCCCACAGCCGGGTTT
>JAGHYT010000211.1:0-4654 GCA_017743535.1 Chloroflexus sp. | reverse complement strand
GCGCCAACGGCTAAATCTGTTTCATTACGGCGGTTTGCAAACTCGACGACCAGCATCTATACCGATCATCCAATGACACTCGATCCGACCAGCGGTATTTGGAGTGTCACCGGTGATGCCAGTTGGAATCGCCAGTTTTACTTGTTTGCAGTTGAAGTCTACGTGCCCTCACTCGATGCAGTGGTTACAAACCTAGTAACCGATCCCTACGCTGTTAGCCTCTCGCAAGACGGTGCAGCGGCGAACGATGTGCGTAGCCAGTTCGTCAATCTCAATGATGCCGATCTCAAGCCGGCTGGTTGGGATACGCTGAGCAAACCGGCGCTCGTCAACCCAGAAGATATTGTCATCTACGAGGTACACATTCGTGACTTTAGCGCTAATGACTCTACGGTTGCCCCAACCGACCGTGGCACGTACCGCGCCTTTACCTATGATGGAACTGGCCCCCATCCAAACACCGCCTTATCTAATGGCATGAACCACCTGCTTCAGTTGCGGCAGGCCGGTTTGACCCACATTCATCTCCTGCCGACCTTCGATATTGCTTCGGTAATCGAGACACCGAGTGACCGCACTGAACCGTCGATTTCGTTCAACCCTGCTACTGATCGGGCTTCGAGCAATCCACAGGCCGCAGTTGGTGCAGCACGAAATACCGACAGCTTCAACTGGGGCTACGATCCATACCATTATGGGGTACCGGAAGGCTCGTATAGCACAAACCCTGACGGCGTGACGCGCATCCTTGAGTTCCGTGAGCTGGTGCAGACCCTGAACCAGAATGGCTTACGGGTCGTGATGGATGTTGTTTATAACCACACAGCAGCTAGCGGACAAGATGACAAGTCTGTGCTTGATAAGATTGTACCTGGATACTACTACCGCTACGACACAAACGGCACCCTGTATCAGTCATCATGCTGTGCCGACACCGCCAGCGAATACGCCATGATGGAGAAGCTCATGATCGATACGGTCGTGCGCTTCGCCACAGCGTATAAGATCGATGGCTTCCGCTTCGACTTGATGAACCTGCATACCCGTCAGAATATGCTCAATGTACAGGCGGCGTTGCAAGCGCTAACCCCGGCAAGCCACGGTGTCGATGGGAGCAAAATATATCTGTACGGCGAAGGGTGGGATTTCGGATCGGCCAAAGACAAAGGTCTTACTGTCTGTCCGCACTGCTATGCCCACAAGCACAATATGACCGGCAGCGGCATCGGTCTCTTTAACGATGTGATTCGCGATGCCGCTCATGGTGGCTACAGTACCGACAGCGTTGGTATTCGCCGTCAGGGTTTTATCAACGGTCTGAGCTACGACTGGAACGGCTACAATTATCCCAACCGCTTCCAGAGTGATCTCCATGTAACCATGGATACCCTGCGTTCAGCATTGCGCGGTAGTGGTACCGACTGGAACGGTCAGGGGAACCCCTTCACTGATGATCCACAAGAGGCCATTAACTACGTCGAAAAACATGACAACGAAACCCTCTTTGATCAGAATATTTTCAAATTACCTAACGGGGACGGCAGTGGTAACCCTGGCTGGATCGGGAGTAGCATTCCCACCACCTCAATGAGTGATCGGGTCCGCAGCCAGAACATGGGGGTAAGCCTGATCGGATTAGCACAGGGTATTCCGTTCTTCCACATGGGGCAAGACATTTTGCGCTCGAAATCGCTCGACCGCAACAGCTACGATTCAGGCGACTGGTTCAACCGCGTTTACTGGGATCGCAGCGCCAACAACTTTGGTCGCGGCTTGCCACCATCTTGGGATAATGCTTCACGCTGGAGCATTATGACACCATTGCTCAACAACACCGCGCTTGATCCCGCGCCGAGTGACATGAACTTTGCTGCTGCGCATATGCGCGAGACGCTACGCTTGCGCATGAGTTCACCCCTCTTTCGGCTAACCACCGAGTCGGCCATTAATGCCCGTGTCAGCCATTACAACACCGACAACAGTCGTGATGCGCTGATCGTGATGCGACTTTCTGATGAGGTTGATCCTGATCTCGATCCAAACTGGGAAAATATTCTAGTCTTTTTCAACGCGAACAAAGTTGCTCAGTCGATCACGATTCCTAACGCCAACGGCTTCACCCTACACCCACTTCATACCAATGGTATAGATGATGATCCGGTTATCGCTACTGCAACCTTCAACGACGCGACCGATACCTTTACCATTCCACCACGGACAACGGTTGTCTTCGTTTCAACACAAGCACTTGAACCACCGAGTACGATTGACTGGGTTGGCTTGATGTACCCACGTGGCGGCATTGCCCATGCCATCAACGAGGGAAGTTTTGCCCCTGCCGGTTTCGATGTCTACGTACAGGTGTATGAGGCCGGTGTGACACCTGGCGCCGGACAGGGAGCGGGCATCGCATGTTACCTGCACTGGGGGCGCTACGGTCAGCCGTGGAACGATCTTCCAATGGTCTACAATACCGACATCGGGAACAATGATGAGTATCGGGCAACGATCCCCAAGACGGTTTTAGAGAGTCTGACACCGGGTACCTATGGTTTTACCACCTACTGTAAGAAGCCAGGTGAAGGGCCAAAGTGGAAAGGAGATAGCTACGACATCAACGGTAATGTCACCGATGACGACCAGGGCGACGGTCTGATCACGATTGTCCCGACTGCGGACAGTGCCTCCGAACCGGCAGGTGGTGTCTTCGTGCATCTCTTCGAGTGGCGTTGGGCCGATGTCGCCAAAGAATGTACCTTCCTCGCCCAAAAAGGTTACACTGGTGTACAGGTCTCACCGCCCAATGAACATATTGTGCCGACCGCCGATCTCGGCGGTAATCCCGCCAACGACTTTCCTTGGTGGGCACGCTACCAGCCGGTTACTCACGACACCACGCGCTTTACCAGCCGCAGCGGGACTTGGGCCGAGTTCCAGCAGATGGTTACCGACTGTAACAATGCCGGGGTGGATGTCATTGTCGATGCTGTGATCAACCACATGGCAGATATTGAAGTTGGTAGCCCGGCCACCGGCACGGCGGGTACCCAATACAAGTCGCAACCGGCGGCCAGTCGCTTTTACGGTACTCAATACTTGCCTGACGATTTCCATCCAGATTGTTTGATTACCGACTACACTGACCGTTATCAGGTACAACGCTGCCAACTGGCAGGGTTACCTGATCTCGATACCGGCAAATCAACTGTACAAACTAAACTACGCAACTATCTGCAATCCTTGCTGAATGCCGGTGTGCGAGGATTCCGCATCGACGCGGCCAAACATATGGCGGCCCATGAGGTTGGCGCGATCCTTGCCGGTTTGACACTCCCTGGCGGCGGCAAACCCTACATCTTTAGTGAAGTTATCGATATGGATCCCACCGAACGCATTCGCGACTGGGAATACACACCCTTCGGTGATGTCACCGAATTTGCGTACAGCGTGAGTGTCATTGGCAACAGCTTTAACTGCGGTGGCTCTCTGAGCAGCCTGCAAACCCTCACCAACGGCCTGCTGCCATCACGCTTTGCCCAAATCTTCGTTGACAACCACGACAATCAGCGTGGTCACGGCCCCGGTGGTGCATGTGTCGTTGACCATCGCGACGGTAAAATACACCTGCTGGCGAACATCTTCACACTCGCCTACCCTTACGGCCATCCATCGGTCATGTCGAGCTACTACTGGACAACGAATCCCAACAGTAACGCTGGCGATAGTCTTGGCCCACCGAGCAGCAACGACGGTGGCATAACATGGGGGCCAGGTCTGGGAGCCGATACCCGTCCGGTATACGGCCCCGGCCAGCCAGCAGGCGCATATCCGGCGAACTGTGCCGGTACCTACCCCAATCCCGTCACCAGTACCGATCTTGGCAAGTGGGTCTGCGAGCATCGCCATCCGGCTATTGCAAACATGGTGCAGTTTCGCCAGACGACCAACGGCGAACCGGTAACCAACTGGCAAAACATTGGTGGCACACCGACCAACCATATTGCCTTTGGGCGCGGCAACAAAGGATTTGTAGCCATTAACAACAGTCTGACGTCAGCAACAACCACTTACCAAACTGGCTTGCCAGCAGGCTTCTACTGCGATATTGTCCACTACGACTTTGTCAATGGTATCTGCGTTCTCTCCGGTACCACAACACCGGTACCGGCCAGTGCCCTGATTGAAGTCAATGCCAGTGGTCAAATCGTGAACTATAGCCTGTCTGCGCAGGATGCCTTTGCCATTCACATCAACGCCCGTCCGCAATACCAGATCACGGTCAACGCTGCCCCAGGCGGGAGTGGAACGGTGAGCGGTGGCGGCGTGTATATGCACGGCGCTCTGGTGACAGTCAATGCAGTAGCGGCAAGTGGCTACACATTTGTGAACTGGACGGAAGGGTCTACAGTGGTCGCCACAACTGCCAGTTATAGCTTCCCGGCAACAAATAACCGTTCACTAACTGCCAACTTTGCGCCAGTAGCTACGAACACGCCGACCAACACGCCGACCAACACGCCGACGCCGACCAACACACCGACGGCGACCAACACGCCGACCAACACGCCGACGGCGACCAACACACCGACCAACACGCCGACGGCGACCAACACGCCCACCAACACACCGACCGCGACTGCCACCGCGACCAACA
>JAGHYT010000039.1:0-32768 GCA_017743535.1 Chloroflexus sp. | reverse complement strand
CGGGTTGCGTCTGGCAGAGGAAGCCTGGGAACTGTTCCAGGCGATCAACGACGCGCGTGGCATGTGCGTCACCGCCAGCAACAGGGGTGCGGCGCTGGTCTGGATGGGACGCGGCGCCGAAGCCGAATCCTGGCTGCGTGAATCGTATGAGCGCGCGGTTGCGATTCCGCTGCCTGCGCAACAGGCGGCAGCACTGGCGAACCTGGGCGCGGCGCTGCTCCAGCAGGGGCGGTTGGAAGAAGCCCGTCGGTTGATGGAACAGGGACTGGCGTTGCGCGTCGCGCAGGGACATATCGATGTGAGCATCGACCGCGCCTTTCTGGCGATTGCCTGCCTGCGTCTCGGCGACATCGAGGCTGCCGACCGGCATAGCCTGGAAGCTGTGGAGTACCTGGCGCGAGCGCCACAGGTAGAAAACCCGCACCAGGTCTGGTTTGCACGTGCTCAGGTGCTCCGTGCCCAGGGGCGGATCGTTGAAGCCAACACTGCTTTGCAGTCAGCCGTGAAATACCTGTACCGCAGCGAACAACAACTGCCGCCACCGTACCGCGAACGTTACCGCCACGTGTTTTCGTTCAACCGTGCGATCTTATACGCCTGGGACAGTGGCGTCTGGCCTGAACCGCCGATGTTGGTGTGAGTGGCGCTCATTTCACCCTGTAAGTACTCGCCACGCCCCAACCGCTCGAATCTCGACATACCATTGAATGACGCCCTGCCGGGTTCTTTGCTGTAAACGTTGTGTAGACGGCTCTTCAGTAAGATGGGGATGTCTTCATAACAGCGGAGAGGAAAGAACGTTACCGTTTCTTCCGGGCAAATGCTGCGATAGGATAAACGTATATCGCGGATGTGTGCAGATGAGCGAGGGAACAGCTTCTACCTGATGCTGAGGGCAAGATGCCCGCGCTTCCAGGGGAACTGCACACACGTGCACCCCCCTGCTGTCTCACCGATCATACCTGTCACCGCACGGTAGGGGCGGGTTCCAAACCCGCCCCCGATGGCGTGCTGATGCGCCAAACGATGGGTTCCAACCGCGCACTGTACAATGCGGGCCAGAGGCCCGCGCACCCAGGCGCCTGAGTGTGAGGGCATCCCGCTCTCGTCGCATCTGCGAGGGCAAGATGCCCTCGCTCCCAGGAGAAATGTGAACACTTTCTGTTGGGGTGGTGCAACCCAAAGGGACTATCCACGTCTTTCGCCCACGCATTATGCCTCGGCAGCACACACGCAGCCCTGCCAGGACCTGCCGTCCACTCCGGTGCAGCAGTGCCGTACCCTCGGCCGTTCGGATCACAACACACCATCTTAATAACTCTGTTCTCTGATGTAGACGTTTTGTAGACGCCTCTCCGGTAGGATGTGCATATCCTGCATCTTTCGCAACAGCGATAGAGTGCAGCGCATCGTTAGTTCAAATGATTGTTAGTTACTGAATTCCTTCGCCGAAACATACACAGGAAAGCCGGATATTATCGTAAAGAAGGAGATGAGATATGCAACGTTCTTTCATCCGGATTGGCATGATTCTTGGCATCACGTTGATCGTCCTCTCATCTGTACCTCCGTCACGGCCCATCATGGCCGAGCCGGCCGGCCCTGCCGCAGTCACCAACACGCTGTCTCTTTCAGGATCGGGGTACCTTCAAGTGCCCAACGCACCGGCCCTTAACCCTAGTGGTGGCCTCACCGTCGAGGCGTGGGTGCGACCGTTGAGCACTTCGGGGTGTCAGACCATTGTCGGCAAGCATTATGTAACTGGCTTCTGGCTCGGTATCTGCGGGGGCAAGTTGCGCTTCTACAGCAACGGCTCAGCTTCACGGTTCGATGGTAGGACAACGCTGTCTACTGGCGAGTGGACGCACGTGGCGGCGACCTTCGACGGCCGGATCCGCCGCCTCTACGTCAACGGCAACCTCGACGCCACAAGTGAGCGCATCAGCCCGCTGCCGGTCAATACACAGCCATTGCGGATCGGCGCGGACGTGGGTGATCTCCTCAGCAACTACCCTTTCAACGGCAACCTGGCCGATGTGCGGCTGTGGAGCATCGCGCGCAGCGAATTCCAGATTCGCGACGCCATGGTTCGCCTGTTTGAGGCGCCGGAGACAGGTTTGATCGCTGCCTGGCATCTGGAAGGCACGCCAGTCGATGTCTTCGGCAATCACAATGCCACCGGCGTCGGCACATACTCTTTCAACGGCCCAGCCGCGCCGCCAACGACGTACAATCCGATCCGAGTGCCGCGACTGCCCTCTGCGCCGATAGTCAATGGCTGGTGCGGTCCAGGCGAGTACGGCAGCGGCGCACTGCAACTGAGACTGCCCATGTGGCTGGACCTGTGGGCGAGCTATCCGCCGAGCCCGGTGTGGGTATATGTCGGGGCCACGTCGAGCGACGTGTATGTGTGCATGGAGCGGGTGGAATTTGATACATCTGCCATGGCAGTTTATCTCGACCCCAACAACAGCGGCGATGCATGGGCGCAGGCGGATGACCGGGTCTTCATCGTCAGTGCTGATCGTACCAGCCAATGCAGGCAGGGGGATAGTTCGGGTGGCTACGTCAACGTATCGTCCTGCAATTATCAGGCAGTGCTTCCCTCCTCTTTCGAGTTTGAGAAAAGCGCCGAGTTTCGCTTCCCGCGTTCACTCCTGACCGGTTCGCCTGCCCTCTTCCGCCTGGCATTCGCACATCAGGGCGTCGGCGGCACGGCGGGCAGCGACCGCGTCTGGCCGCTGGGTGCGGCGCAGAACTCCCCGGCCGATTGGCTCACCTTCGTCATCAACGATGCATCCTCCCTCCCCAGGTTCGACAGCGGTAACCCGATTGTTTCTGTTCGTCACTCGCCCGACGTAGTGCGGCGCGGCACGACAGTCTCCTTCACCGCTACGGCGAGTGACGACGTGGACATCCAGAGCATTGATATCATTGTGGGCGGCATAGCACGACGCACGTGCGACTTCGCCGGCACGAACAACCTCCGCGGCGAGTGCACCTTCTCAATGACGTTTAGGGAGCTGGGCCGACAATACTACTCCGCCCGCGTGGTTGATCATCGTGGTCGGGTCGGCTTCGCGCCGATGTCGAGTTTTCTAGTGCAGGTGGATGGCCGCGCACCGGTCATTACCATTGATCATTCGCCGCGCCGACCGGACATTGGTGCCTTAGTCACCATCAATGCCACGGCTACCGACCCTAGCGGTGTGCGTTCCATCACCATCAATTCACCATCGGTCCGCAGATGCACCTTCAGCGGAGCGAACACAACCGAAACGTGCACGGTCACCGTTGCACCCGGTGGGCGGCGCATCGTCTCGTACTCGGCCACGGCGACTGACAACGAAGGGCTGATCGCCGACACATCCGGCGTGAGCATCCTTTTTGGCAACACACCCACCGCGACACGACCCGACACCGACCAGGACGGCATTGTAGACGATCTCGAACGGCTGCTCGGCACGCGCCCCGATAACCCCGACACCGACCGCGACGCGCTGCCCGATGGCTGGGAGGTGATTGGGTTGGACTTTGGCAGTGAATTCATCAATTTGCCTGCCATGGGCGCGAACCCACTGCGTAAGGACATCTTTGTGCAATACGATTACGAGCAGGGCGCGAGGGTGGCCCCCGAGGTGTGGCCCTACGTCATTGAGCTGTTCCGCCGCCATGGCATCATCCTCCACCTGACCGAGAACGAGCGGCCACGTCCATCATCGCCCATCGGCGCCGAGCAGGCCGCTGCGAGGATTGACCCCGCCACTGGCCAGTACTACTTCCCGCCCAAACTGAGCTGGACGCATCACTACATCTACGGTCGCTACTTCCCCGGCCGGAGCGGCGCGTGGCACCACGTGACGATTGACATGCGCCTATGTCCGGAGAATGTGTTCGATCCTGACGCAGAGGGCTGCGTTGACTGGCCTGTTTGGGATCAGCCCTATCGCATCGTGCACGAGCTAGGTCACAACCTCGGTCTTGGTCACGGCGGACGGACGGGCCTGGGTAGGCAGACGCGCATAGGTGACATCGTGTATTACGAGGGTGCCTGGAATAACACCAACCTGAAGCCGAATTACATCAGCGTGATGAACTATCGCTACAACGCCAGCCATCTGTGCTACAGGGAGGACACGAACCAGTGGTTCGCGGCGACGGACTTCCAGAACGGCTCGCGGTTCGATCTGGACGAAGCCAGGCTGCAAGAGAACCGCATCTACGAGCTACCGCGCAACGTGCAGTGCGCCACGGCCGACCCCGCCTTCGTGCCCGTCTTTCACTATAGCTGCACCGATCCGATGGGTCAAAGGTGGATCGTGCTGAGCGATGGAAGGCGCACCCTGGGTCGGCAGCGGGGCGGTCAGGCTCGTGCGGACATGCCGGACAGCGACTGGCAATTCACCGACCTGCCAAGTCATGCTCCAGGCGTGGATTGGAACTGTGACGGCACCATCCAAACCGCGACGGTGAGCCATAACATCAACGGTGACGGCATCGAGGGTATGTGGGGTGCAGGACCCGCGAACGAAACCGAAACCCTGACCAGCCCCGACGACTGGCGCGGCCTGCCCTACGGTCCCGGCAGCGGGTGCTGGATCGTGCGCGATGACAGCCCAGAAATCCGGCGTGCAATGCCTGATGCTTACCGCAATGCGATCGGTCGAAGGGACTGCCGCATCGCGCCAGCAGCCGGAATGAGCGCACTCAATGCCGAGGCGTCGCTTTTGCCGGAACAACCATCGGCAGCCGGTGCGCCGCTCAACGTTTATCCACCTGAACCGATCGAAGAAACCGATATATCGTTGCCGCCAATACCGAACATGGAGCAATGCAACGGCGTGAACGACGACGGTGACGATCAGATTGACGAGGGCTGCCTGGACACCGACAGCGACGGCATTGCCGACGCGATCGATTCGTGCCCGCAGACGCCGAACCCCGACCAGGCCGACGTCAACGCGAATTATCTTGGCGACGCCTGCGAGCGGCCGACGCTGAGCTCGCTAACGCTGACGCCTGCGCCGGGTAACAATGCGCTGGCGTGGAGCGGCACGACGACCGACGTGCTGGGCTACAACGTCTACCGCCAGTGCGAAGGGGAAGACACACCGGCGCTGCTGGGTGAGGCTTTCCCCACCACGACGGCGCAGAGCTACACCGACCCAACTGCGGGTACGGCGAAATGCCAATACATTGTGCGCATCCTCAATCGCAATGGCGTTGAGACCGATGAGCGCGTTGTGGGCAGCCTGCCAGCGAAGGTTTTCATACCACTGCTGCTGAAGCAGTGAGGCTATTGAATCCACTTCGAGGCGCCGATGCGTGATCACACATCGGCGTCGTCAACGCAACAACCACGCTGGAGCGCCGAGATGCAGATCGAGGTCGCCCGCCTGGGTGGATGGAACAAACTGGTGCGTATGCTGGTCGCCCATGATCCGGGTGCGGCGTGGCCGCGTGGCAGCGTGGCGCACGAGCCAGGGCGCTGGGGGTTGACGATGTTGGGTGAGGTCAGCTACCGGGTGAACCTGCCGCTGGTTGTCAGGTAAATGCATGCTCCTGGGGAAGAGGAGCGGCAGAGCCTCTTCCCCTATCGGCGACTTTCGCAGGCTTTTGTAAGCGCCAACATCCACTGCACCACCGCAGGGAGGAAGACAATGAACGTGAGAGTACGCTCCGCCAATCGCATCGGCGGTCTCCTGAGCGGGCCAATCGTGCTTGTTATCGGATTGGGAATCCTGTTTCTAGGATGGCAATGGCGCACCTTCACCCAGAATCAGATCGCCACGATGCTTCCGGCGGAGGGTAAGGTGGTCGAAGTCGTTTCGCGCACCAAAACATCGAGTGGTGAGCGCAAGACCTACTTCTATCCGGTCGTGGAGTTTCGCACGGCTGACGGGGAGAGTGTCCGCTTCGAGAGCAGCACGGGCAGCAATCCGTCGGCGTATCGTGTCGGCGATACAGTCAACGTGCGCTACGACCTGCAAACGCCACAGTCGGCGTTGATCGATTCGTGGGAACTCTGGTTGCCGTCAGGTATCTTCATAGGGGTTGGAGGCTTTTTTGCGCTGATGGGCATCCTCGCCTTGCTCAACGCACTGGCGGTTCTGCTGAAATGGGGAGGGTTGCTCGGATTGCTCGGCATTATTCTGCTGCGGCGGAAACGTGGGTAGCTCATCCTGGTGGCCGATCAGGAATGTATCTTACGTCTACATGGGGTAAAGGAGAACAGGACATGTGGGACTTTAGTCTTGGGAAGGCGTTTGGTTTAATGCTTCGTACTCTACCGTTCATCGGCTTTCGTCTCGCTATCTACTTCGCTATCACGCTCGCGTATCTCATTGCTACTGGCGGCGGCGCTGGCATTGGCTATATGATTGGCAGCATCCTTCGGGATGCAGAAAGTGATCCTTCAGGAGGTGTTGCGTTTTGGGGAGGCCTGATCGGATTTGGCATCGTCTCGGGAGTGTTGTATTTCGCTCGTGAGTACCTGCTGTATATCGTCAAGGCAGGCCACATCGCAGTTCTGGTGCGCCTGATCGACGATCAGCCGATACCAGAGGGGACAGGACAAATCGGGTATGCCACCCAGATCGTCAAGTCTCGCTTCGCCGAAGCATCGGTGTTGTTTGGCATTGACCAGATCATTAAGAGCATCCTCCGCACCTTTAACGCAACCGTTCTAACCATCAGTAGCTTTCTCCCCATCCCTGGACTGACGAATGTAATGGAGTTTGTGACGGCAGTGATCAATTTCTCGCTTACGTACGTGGATGAAGCGATTCTCGCCTACATGATCCGCACCAACCCAGAGAATGCTTGGGCCGGCGCCCGCGACGGCGTGATATTCTACGCTCAGAACTACCGCATGATGCTCAAAAATGCGGTATTCCTCACCATCTTGGCCTGGATAGTGTCGTTTGTAATCTTTCTCGTCGTGATTGCCCCGGTTGCCGCGCTCGTGAGAATGATGCCAGGGCTGGGTGGTTTCTGGACGCTGATAATCGCTATTATTGCCGCGTATGCGCTTAAAGCGGCGCTGATTGATCCCTTTGCAATGGTGTGTATTGTGCAAGTCTACTTCAAAGCCATCGAAGGACAGACGCCTAGCCCAGAGTGGGTCGACCGACTGAATTCGGTCGCAGCGCCGTTTCGTGAGCTGAGTGCAAAGGCTGCCGCCTTTGTGCCCGGTCCAGGCGGCGCATCTGTCTCGGTGACGAGGGTCAGATAGCGGATGACGCTGGTTTGTAGTTCACGAATGTGCACTAATTGGCCACCTCGGCGTATGTAACACGCTGGCAGTTTTGCGGGAAGCGGAAAGATTTATTACTCTGCTGTGATGGAAATGTGGGTAGTATCGCGGGTATTTCGCCTTCGGTCGTTTCACCACAGCCTGAGCACGTCGGTCGCATCGCTGAAACGAGATGGGCGAAAGTACCGCTTCCGCCCATCTTGTTGGTAGGAGGTGTTGGTTAAGGCGTTAGCGTCCCTCCACCGAAGTCATCAAATGCAGCGCCAGCCGTGTTGTGGAACCAGACCCCAATCCGTCCACCAGTATTGACATAACGATTTCTAGCCACCGTTCGAGTATCGGCAGCGCCTATTGACTCACAGCGTACAAAGACCTCTACCGTGCCGTCGGCCTTTGCCCATGCTCCAAGTGTATCACCAGGTTGAAGCACAGCGGGGAACGTTCCAACCGTCAGGAAACCCCGACCAGGAACGAGGGCCTCAACCACAACCTGCTGGTTAACTGCATCGTAACTCACTAGAATGGCTCCGTGTTGACCACGATTTCCGTTCACCTTCAACGCCAATGTGTGATGCCGACCAGAAGGGTTGATAGACGTCAAGCGCATGAAGGCTTCTTGATCTGGTCCGAAGACGGTCGGACGCCACCACGTCAGGCCGCCATTTTCGACAGTCACAACATTATTCACGATCCGATACTGATCGCTCTGTGTCGCTCCACTCCAGTTGCGGCCTAGCCTGCCATCGGCACGGTTGAATGTATCAAGGGGAGATGTAACCGGAAAGGGACTCACCTTGACCGTCACGGTCTGGGTTGGCTCAACATTACCGGCGCTGTCGCGGGCGAAGAAATCTACTGTGTACGTACCTTCACCACTGAGCGTCAATGGCCCACTGTACGGTTGGAAGGTGCCACCATTCACCCGGTAAGCAATTTCAACCGTTGTTGAACGATCATCAGTAGCAGTTAGCGCAACTGTCGCACTTCCGACATAACAATTACTCGGACACAGCGGATTTGTCGTCCCGCTAACGGTGGCGATCGTCGTAGGTGGTGTACCGTCAAGATCAAGACCGACAATCACCGGATCGTGATCCGAGGTGCGATAGAAATCCGGTGCATACAGGCTGCTAATCTGGCCTGGCGACTTGAAATTAGTGTTATAGTCGAGTATTGGCGGCTCGTCAGCGTTGATATGCCATTCAGCCACACCGGTCACCTGCGCACTGAGACTCGCCGTTGCCAGTGCATAATCGAGATACCCCCACTGGCCGTTGAAGACATACGAATAGGCATTCGCCCCTACAAAACGCTCGATTAAGTTCTCATACCCCTGCGTTTCAAGAGCGCGAATGGGATCCTCTTTCGCATAGCTATTCAGATCACCGATAATCAAGACATCGGGATCGTTCACGCCAGTTGGATCAGTTGCCAACCATGCAGCCAACGCATTCGCAGCATTGACACGAACAATATTGCAGTTGCCCTGTCCATCACCGGCATCAGGTATATCACAGGGGCTTCCTTTGCTCTTGAAATGGTTGACACTAACGACAAAGCGAGCACCGGTTGCGTTGATCGAAAAGGCCTGTGCCAGCGCTGCTCGATTCCGCGGTGTGCTATCACCGCCATTAACGAATGTGGCACTGTTGAGCACTGCCGTTCGCCCAACTGGCGTAACCAGGGCCGGCTGATAAATAATGCCAACCTTAATTGCATCATTGCCTAGTGCATCAACCTGACCGGTGGCGGCATCAACATCGATATATGTGTAGGTACCCGGTGTAGTTGCAGCATTAAGTCGGTTGACCAGATCGGCGATTGCACTTGTCGGACCGTAACCGTCATTCTCGACTTCAATCACTCCTAACACAGTCGGATTGAGCACAACAATGGCTGCTACCGTCTTGGCTGTTTGCCGCGCAAATTCAGTGGTATTCTCCGCGCCACGACAATTGGTGGGACCACCGGTCAGGCCGTTGGTACATCCGTTAAAGGTGTTAAAGTAGTTGAGTAGATTCATTCCGACTACAGTTATGCTGCCACCGACGTTAGGTGGTGCCGTTGGTCGGGGATTTTCTGCGACAAAGTTTGGTACCCCACCCCCCGGACTCAGGTCACTTAAATCACCGACCGGACGCACACGATAAGCATTCCCACTCGCTGCATTCCCTGACCAGGTGTATGTCATAACACCGATCAAACCGGTAACACTATCACCTCCACGCAGGGTATTAGTAGCGCTCAACGGATTACCGCCGCGGCCAAATAAAATCGGGTCAGGGTTCTGATTTTGCAAGTTATCATCAACAATAATCCGGTTAAGATCATTAGCCGCCTGTAACGCCTGAGCCAACGGTCCCGGTGGGTAGAGACTGGTTGGTTGATAGAGACGGTCCGCCGCCGACATCACGACCTGTCCAAAACGACCGAGCTGGAAATGTTCAGTTACGACCAACTTCATTGGGAAACGCACAAGCATCCCTTCAAAGCGCTCGAGATAGTCGGGATTTGGGAAAGGCATCACTACATCAGTTGGATCGAGGGTACCATTCCCAACAACCGTGATCTGAACTGCACTGATTTGGGTCTGACCTTGAAACTCGCTAACCAATCCGCGCACCCGCACTATGTCGCCTAAACTGACATTGTTGTTGTTCCCGTTGAAGACGAATATGCCTTCCGAGGTCAGTGGATTGTCATCCTGATCGGCGACCTCCTCCTGAACATAAAATCCTCGTAGATTCGGAGTAGGACCTTCAAAATCGCCGATGACAATCCCTTCGATCAACACTTCCTCATTCACACAGGGCGAGATGTCGGTCGTTCCCTGAATGATGTGGATCAGCGTCAGATTGGGTACGTCTGGGCAATTTCCACTCATCGGCGGGGGCGTACTGCACGGGTTAGTAGGACTACTGCTGTTACGAGGATTTGGTGCCCCAATGCTGAAATCGCTCGCATTGTTATCGGTGTCAACACAACCATTCCCGTTACGGAATGCAGCCGTCGTATTGCTCAGAGAGGGTGCAGGGGCGCCTTCAAAGAAATTGGCATTTCCATAGCCAACCAGATCGATAATCAATGCCTGCTGTGCTGAAGAGCATGGCGTCGAACCGCCGTTGCATGCCAGGCCATTGGTACTGTTCACCAGGGCAAACTTGCCGGCCGAGGCACTGGCATTGATAGAACCACTTGCATCAGGTGTTGGCAACGGGCTACCGGTAGTCCCACCGGCTAACTGCACCAGATAATACTGACCAGGCGCTAATGATCCGCTTAACAGCACTATCGGATTACTGCCAAAGTTACCCGTTCCGGTTGCACTGGCATACTGGATCGACAGCCCGTTCAAACTGACGGTCGTCGTTCCTCGATTAAAAATCTCAACAAAATCATTCGTATACGGCGCACCACTGCTTCCACCACCACCGTACACCTGACTGATTACCAGGTCTGCACTGATCGCCCGCACAATCGGTACTGTGGTGCCGAACGGTATGAAGATACACGCAACGACAAGCAACACACTTACCCAGTGACGTGTCCAACGAAACATCTCAGGCATACTTCACCTCATTAGTTCACAAATACGTGTTCGCCAACCAGCAACAGCACTCTACGGTTAGAGAGGAGAGCAGGAGCAAGGTGAACCGCAATATTGAGTGGTCAGGTGTTGTTCATAATAAAAGGGGATTTTGAAGTCGATGTTAAGCGGAGGATATGAAACACATCCATTTGATGACAGTTTTTTCATTGGCAAGATGAGCGTTTTGTCAACCGGTGACCTCACCGATGCGGATCGGCAGCGCGTTTGGTTATGTTCTCAACGCTGCCCGTTACACGTTTCGGGGGACCACAAACCACGCTTTGCGGCGCGGGCATCGGCTTCTGCGGCTCGAAAGATAGCCTGGTAGCGGTATGGAACGTTGTAGGTATACTCGTAAGCGTATCCCTGCCAGATTTGTTCCAGGTTAACCATTCGACCATCTTCGAGCCAGACATAACGTAACAGACGCCCAAACTGGTCACGTGAATCCTGACTGGGGTCGTCTTCGAGGAGCACGGTTTTATTGTCGAGGAGAGCACGGGCATTGGCGGCCGCTTCTTTACCAAAGCATTCAACCGTTCGTCGTGGATCAACCGATTCAGGGGCGTTGATGCCGATCAATCGTACCCGCTCTTCGCGCCGATCAATACGGACGATAATGGTATCGCCGTCAACAACCCGCACAACTCGAGCGCGGGTGAGGTTGTCGGGCAGCGGTGGATGGTCGAAAAGGGTTGTTTCTGATCCTCCAGACTGGCTACAGCCGATTGTGAATAGGAGTAATATCAGGATTGTAAGTACTCGTTGCTGCATAGTTGTTCCCTCTTGAAGCAAGTCTGAAAGTCTTCTTCCGTTCCTCTGTATCTTACCTCATCAACTTCTTCTGTCTATGGCCCGATCGATGGATAAAGACAACCGCCGGACATTTTTGAAAGACCTGCGCACCCCCTAGCAAAATCGTACCAAAACGTGTATCCTGGAAGTGTGGAGGGTAGATTATCGTGGAGGGGAAATCTTCATGCGACCACGTGAACACTTTGATCAGGAGCTCAATGCGCTACGTAGTCAGGTGGTGAATTTGGGACGTGCAGTGAGTGAGGCGCTCGCTAGAGCAATCACAGCTCTCGAACGGGGTGATGTCGAATTGGCACGAGCGGTCGTTAGTAATGATGCCGAGATTAATGAGGCGAAAAACGCCATTGAGCAACACGCTATCCAGCTTATTGCAACCCAGCAACCGGTAGCTCGCGATTTGCGCCGGATTGTCGCGACAATGGCGATCAGTTATGAACTGGAACGAATCGCTGATTATGCTAAAAGTACTGCCAAAATGGTGGTCGGCAGCCCCGATCCCAATCGTGGGCCGTTGGTTGCACCAGCAGAGTTGGTCGCTCTCGGTAAGGTAGCGCGAGCTAATCTTGAGCGTACATTGCAGGCCCTAAGCAATGGCGACGCCGAGACAATTAAGGATATCGTTGCTCGCGAAGATGAGATCGACCACGATTATAAACAGCTTAAGCGGGCTATGGTAGCACAATTGACACCACCAGAGACAGCCGATCTGCTGTTTATCGCCCATAATTTCGAGCGGGTTTCGGATCGAGCATTGAATATGGTCGAAAAGATTATTTTTATGACAAGAGGTGATCAGGTTGAGCTGAACGATTGATCCCGTCTGATAGCGCTCAGCTTACAAGAGTCGGATGAATGTCTTTAGCGTCTTATCCGAATATCCGTCTTACGGTGCAACGGATGTATCCCATCGATGGATGTAGGGGCGCAGCGCTGCACCCCTACCAATCTGCTGCTGCGACAGGAGATGTCGAAGAGGCGCTCCGTGACTATCGTCGTGGATCCTTGTCAGGGCGGAGCACCGCCTTACCGCTCCTCATGAATTATCTTGCATCCATTACCGAGGCTCATCCGTCGTGAGGTGATGATGGATGTTTCGGATAGGCGCTTAGAGCCTGGGCAAAAACCCGGTTTTCTCATCAGGCACGTATCGTACCCGCGCAATCATTGCGTGAGGGACTGCCGACATACTTTCGCGCCAGCCACACTACCTCCCCCCTTCCGCGCCCCGTATGGAAGAGGAAGGGGGCAAGAGGGGATGGTGAGGGGCGCCAGTTGTCCGCCAACATTCTCCTCATCCTACCCCTCCTGATCTTCTCCTGCAACAGGATATTTCGGATCGCCGCTTTACTGCTGTGACCCTTCCAGCCGCACAAACGTCACTACTGCGGTGATGCAGGCCACACCCAGGCCAAACCAGGCACTCAATTCAGCAATTCGGTTCTGCTCAGCCTCTGCGGCAAGGCGGAGTGCGCGCAGATTGGTATCGGCCAGGCCCATCACCCCTTGTTGCAACGCCTGTCGTGTCGCTTCGATAAGTTCCTGTTGGTGAAGCAATAACCAGGCCGCTCCAATTGCACGGGCGGAGAGGTACGCAATGATGCCAGTTAGGGTACCGATCAGAAGTGCTAATAACAGCCGTACCAACCAGGCCTGCAACGTGTCGGAAGTAGAGCTATGCGCAACCATCCTACTATTCTCCCTCACCGGTAATGCGTTTCCGCGCTCGCTCTTTTGCGGCGCGCAGTCTGGTCAGCGCATCTTCTGGCTGAACCGGTGTTGATGGCGGTGGTGGCGAAGGTTGAGCAGGTGGCGGTTCGCTTGGCGGAAGCTGAACGTGCTCAGCAACCATCTGCCGCCGAGCCTGATCACGAGCGGCTCGCAAGCGACTGAGCACCGGATCGGGTGCTACTGACACTGATTCCCCAACTCGTAACATGCCGAGCGCACGAAAATCACTACGCCGAATCATCAATCGTCGCAACGCTATATCAAGCGGGAGCAGGATGAGTGCCAACCAGAGCAACGGCAGAGCAATTTCCTGAGCCGAAAAAACCCGATTAAGGCGATCAAAAACTGCTGTCGGGTCACTAATGAGCCGACCATTTGTGGTTGTCGCCAGCTCGTTTAGTAATCCCGGATTAGCCTGCGCGCTGCGGTATTCAGAAGAGTAGGGGACAACCATCCCGGCAGTTTCTTGCACAACCACCCGATCACCTCTCATGCCGGCAATCTGTACCAGGTAGGTGCCGGGATTAGGGCTTTCCAATCGGGCCTGATACTGATTGGGTGCCACCTGAGTCAGTGGGATTTCGCGCCGTGAACCATCGCCGCCGATTAAGGTTGCAACCACATTCAAATCATTTTGCCCGCTGTCGGTAACCAGGCGAACGACCGTTTCACTGCCAGTTACCGCTACTTCGGCTTTTACATTTTGCCCAACACGCGGAATAAGATCGCCAACGAGCTGCGAAACAAACCGCGGAAATCCATCCCAGGTGATCCAGTCGTGTGCCCACTTACCCTTTGTATCGCTTAACCAGGCCGCACTACGCCCAAGCCCGAATTGCCAGGTCGCTAGGATCGGTTGTTGATCTTCAGTCGCCAGCACCAACTGGGCAGTGCTTTTCAGTGTGCTGCCGTTGTAACCGTACAACGGTGGTGTCGCATTAATACCGGCCAGGATCGGACTGCTACTGTAACGTACTGGAATAAATGGCTGTTCAACAATATAATTCCCGATCGTCGTAATTGTCTCTTGCACGAAGATTTGTGGTACGTCGGCCATATCAACTACCGGATAGTAACGTCCACCACCCTCGGCAGCCAGTTGCTGCAAATAGCTCGCCGAACCGCTCCCGGCGGCTACCGTCGTCAGCGTAATACCCTGTTCACGCAACCGCGCTGCTACGTCGAGTTGATCGCCGCCACTTCCCCAGCCATCGGTCAGTAAGACAATATGCTTGATCCGGGCATCAACCTGTTGCAGTACCTCCTCAGCCCGTAGCAAACCTGCCCGAATATTGGTTGGCCCACGAGGTTCGAGACCGGCGATTGCATTCATAACCTGTTCAACCGTCGCCCCACGAGTGGCCGGAAATGGAGCAGACGCTGCCCCATCAAAGGTGACAACGCCGACCGTATCCTGTGGGCCAAGCAAAGCGGTAGCCTGAGCAATCGCATCTTTGGCAATATCGATCTTCCGTTCGCTCGAAGAAGTCACTGGTACACCACGGTCAGGATCGGCGCAGTGACAGGCATCCATTGAGCCTGATTTATCGATGACAAAGACAATTGCTAGATCGGGTCGTAGCTCACGATCACGCACATCCATGTAGACCGGCAACGCCTCTTCCACCGCAGTACGACCATACCCACCAACGCCAAAGCTGTTTTCGCCACCGATCATCAAGAGACCACGGCCTAGATCACGCACATAGCCGGGAATTGCCTGCATCAGGCCAACCGGTAAGGCGCGTGCCGGCGTATTAACCAGTACCAATACATCGTAGGTACTCAGATCGGCCAGTGTGCGCGGTGCTGCTTCGGGTGAGATCAGCTCGGCGGTGATACCGGTGGCGGTGAGGGCCGTGACCAACGGTCGCGCATCGGCAGCTTCTCGGGCAATGAGCAAAATTCGCGGTGGCCCTTGCACCCGAATCAACGCGGCAGCTTCATTATTCTGAACTCGTCCATCATTTGCCGCTTCGACCTGCACCCGATACCGGCGAAAACCATTGCCTTCCACCGGCACTAGAAACTCTACCGGAGTGACACCAGGTGAAAGCTCAAGCTCACGTTCTTCAACAATACCGGTGTCGTCAATCAGTCGGACTACGGCTGACTGGCTGACATTGCTTTCGACATTGGCAACAATGACTGCCTCTTGACCGTCGCGGACACTGTTAGGAGCTTCAATACTGGCAACCAGCACTTCTGCATCGGTATTTACCAGCGTTAGATCAACAATGTCGATGGGAATACCACGACTGGCTGCCAGACGAGCAGCATCGATTGCCCGTCCGCTATTTTCACCGCCATCCGAAAGGAGTACCAATCGCTTTTGGGTATCAGCCGGAAAGAGTGCCATACCAAGCTGAATTGCCGCTTCAATATTGGTGCGATGCGCGATCGGAATAGACGTAATCCGTCCCAATCGTCGATCACTATCGGGGGTACGCTCAACCAGAGCATTGTCGCCAAATACAACAATTGCTGCCTGGTCATCAGCAGGCATCGCCTGGAGCGCATCGCGAATAAACGCCTCTGCCTGGGCCCTCGTCGATGCCGGCATCGAATCGCTCCCATCCAACAGAAAGACGGTTGTCAGTCGATCAACTGGACGCACAAATTGAACGCCGGCAAATGCGAAGATTAGCATCACCGCAATCACGGTACGTACAGTGAGACTGGCCCAAAACCGCAGCGGTGATAAGCGACGCGGTGCAAACAGGGCGATCACCACCATACCAACCGGCACGAGGAGCAACCAGAGGGCTTCAGGATAAATGAAAGAAATATACGGCATAGGCGGCATTATTTACGACTGATGTGTGTTCGTGCTTTCATTGTACCGGTAATGAACGGTGCTGACAAGACAACATGACCTCTTTTTTTAGACGTCACGATCACTGTGAGGGTTCCCCTTTAGAAAAAATGGCGCATCCATAGACAGGATGCGCCACGCACGATTGACAAAGGTAGCTTAAGCGGCGACAGCCTCACTTTGCGGTTCAATCTCGATCTTCGCGCCAAGAACCTTCAAGAACTGCGCTAACCATGCCGGATGAGCCGGCCAGGCTGGTGCTGTCACCAGGTTGCCATCGGTGATTGCCTGATCGGCAGGCAATTCGTGGTACTCAGCTCCGATCAGCGGGAGATCAGGTCCAACGGCTGCATACGCCGTGCAGCGACGCCCGTTGAGCACACCGGCAGCCGCCAAGACTTGCAGACCATGGCAAATTGCCGCCACTGGCTTGTTAGCAGTGAAGAAATGACGTGTAATTTCGAGCACACGTGGGTTTAGCCGAATATACTCAGGCGCCCGCCCACCAGGGATCACCAGCGCGTCGTACTCGTGTTCGTTGACATCGTCAAAGGTCTGGTTGAGCGTGAAGTTGTGACCCCGTTTCTCACTATACGTCTGATCTCCTTCAAAATCGTGGACGGCAGTCCGAACGAATTCACCAGCTTTCTTGCCTGGACAAACAGCATGGACCTGATACCCGAGAGCGGCAAGGGCCTGGAAAGGAACCATAACCTCGTAGTCCTCAACGTAGTCGCCGACCAGAAAGAGGATCTTCTTTGCCATCGCTATTCCTCCTCTATGTCACATTGACTTCCTTGTCAGCAGATTGCGCGGTGGGACGATTTCAGATTAGCATAGCTCACTCCAACTGTCAACACTGTCTGCTAAAGGCCTGTCCGGAATACCCTGTCGCAGAAGAAGACTCGGTTGGGGCACAGCGGCGCTGTGCCCGTACATCGATTAGGTTTCATCCGCCGTATCGTGAGACGATGTTTCGGATAGGCTCTTAATACCTGTACCGAAGCCGAAAGTGCCGAGAAGCCATCCTAATTCCCTGTCACCGCTGTAATCTGCATGGGCGGTACACTGGCAACCTGCTCGATCAAGACAGCCAGTGCTCGCGGTTGAATGTGATACATCTGATCGGTAACGGGCAGGGGCTGATCTAAATCAGGTTGAGCGGTATCGATGACGACGTGCCAGCTTGCATCGTCTGGCCAATCAGGCAAGATAAATGGAACGGCCTCGTCGCCAGCGTTAATTAACACCAGCAGAACATCATCGCGCAGCGAGTTCCCGCGTTCATCGCGATCATCAATCACAGCTCCATTCAGCAAAACCCCAATACAGCGTAACTCCGGCTGCTGCCAGAGTTCGGGGCCAACTTCTTGACCATCGGGGCTAAGCCATTCAACATCGTATTCGGCGTTCCCAAGATGACCGGTAAAAAAGCGACGACGGCGTAACACGGGGTGATTGCGTCGGAATGCGATGAGCCGCTGAGTAAACGCATGCAAAAGATCGGCTTCTGGATCAGAGCGCCAGTCAACCCAAGAGATGGGGTTATCCTGACAGTAGGCGTTGTTATTGCCTTGCTGAGTACGACCTCGTTCATCACCGGCCAGCAGCATCGGTGTACCCTGCGATAGGAAAAGGGTAGCAATGAAATTCATCATCTGCCGCAGCCGCAGTGCCTGAATTTCCGGATTGTCAGTAGGCCCTTCGACACCGCAGTTCCACGAATTATTGTGGTTATCACCATCACGATTGTCTTCACCGTTGGCTTCGTTGTGTTTCTCGTTGTATGAAACCAGATCACGGAGTGTAAACCCATCATGGGCCGTCACGAAGTTGATCGAATGGTACGGACGACGCCCATTGTGCTGATAGAGATCCATCGATCCCATAAAGCGTGAAGCGAACTCGGCTGCCTGACCAGGATCACCTTTCCAAAAGCGACGTACTGTGTCTCGATACCGACCATTCCACTCGGCCCACGGTGGCGGAAAGCGACCGACCCAATAGCCATCAAAACCGACATCCCATGGTTCGGCGATGAGCTTGACCCGCGAGAGAATAGGGTCTTGACGTACCATTGCCAGAAAAGGACTGGTCTGTTCAGAGCCGACCGGGCCACGGGTGAGTGTGCGGGCAAGATCAAACCGGAAGCCGTCAACGTGCATCTCGGTCACCCAATAGCGTAGCGAGTCGAGGACAAGCTGGAGTGTGCGGGGATGGTTTAGATCAAGACTGTTCCCAGTTCCGGTATCATCGAGATAATACCGCGGCTGATCAGGCACTAACCGGTAGTAAGCAACATTATCGATCCCGCGAAAACTCAGGGTCGGACCAAGATGGTTCCCTTCGCCGGTGTGGTTGTACACTACATCAATAATGACTTCGATCCCGGCAGCATGTAAGGCTTTGACCATCGCTTTGAATTCATTGACCTGAGCCTGGGGATCAGATGTACTGGCGTACCGTGGTTCTGGACTAAAATAATTGATCGGCTGATACCCCCAGTAGTTCGTCAACCCACGGTCAGCGAGGAACTGGTCGGTGATGAATGCGTGTACCGGTAAAAGTTCAACGGCTGTCACACCGAGTTCTTTCAGATACGCAACAACTGCTGGCGATGCCAGACCGGCATAGGTGCCCCGCAACGGTTCTGGTACGTCGGGATGGAGTTTGGTAAAACCCTTGACGTGTAGTTCATAAATCACCGAGTTGGCCAGCGGCGTGTCGGGAGGTCGATCATCGCCCCAATCAAATCTAGGATCGATTACTACCGAACGGGGGACATACGGTGCACTGTCACGCTTGCCGATAGTGAGATCGCCATACGGACTATCAACCCGATACCCGTAGTTTGCTTTGTCCCAGATCAGTTCTCCACAGAGGGCGCGAGCATACGGATCGATCAGCAGCTTATACGGATTAAAGCGATGGCCTTGTTTTGGTAAGTACGGCCCGTGAACCCGATAGCCATAGAGTTGCCCAGGTCGTAAGCCGGGAATATACCCATGCCAGACATCGTCCGTTCGTTCTGGAAGAACGATACGTACTGCTTCACGAGCTGCGGTAGGACTATCAAACAGACACAACTCAACCCGGCTTGCATGAGCTGAGAAGATGGCAAAATTCACTCCCTCGCCGTCCCACGTTGCCCCAAGCGGATATGGACGACCCGGCCAGATGTCGGAAATCTGCATAACAGAGAGCCTCCTGCAAAATAACAGGCAGCGAAACGCTGACCTTTTCATTGCCAACGAGACGCTGCCTCGCTATAACCTTCCTACGTAGATGTTCAGTTGAACAATACGGACAGTCTCTGAGCTTGTGTAGATCGAAAATCAATCATCCTCTTTACGTTCACGCGACCGGAATACGATCACGATTGGCGTGCCCTGAAAGCCATACCGTTCACGCAGGCGATTCTCGAGATAGCGGGCATACGACCAATGCACAAGCTCACCATCGTTAGCAAAAAACAGAAAAACTGGTGGCTCAACCTGTGGTTGGACTGCATAGTACAACCGCAGATGGGCACCCTTCTTTACAGCCATTGGTGGTTGCTGCAACATCACTTCGCGCAAGAAATTATTTAGCTCACCGGTAGGTACCCGCTTCTGCCGTTGTACGTATACCTCGCGGGCGTAGTCGAGCAAATGAAACACTCGCTGACCGGTTAGCGCCGAGACGAAAACAATCGGCGCATAATCAGCAAACTTAAACGCTTCACGCACCTGATCTTGAAATTCGTAATAGGTATGCGAATCTTTCTCGATCGCGTCCCATTTGTTCACCACCAGGATCAGGCCCTTTTTCGCTTCGATGACCATACCGGCAATATGTGTATCCTGGGCGGTGACACCTTCAGTAGCATCGATGAGCAGCAGTGCCACGTCACACCGCTCGATTGCTCGCAGGGTTCGTAACACACTATACTTTTCGATACCGCGTTCGATCTTACCGGCCCGTCGGATCCCAGCCGTATCAATCAGGGTAATTGGTTCACCGTGGTACACAATCGTCGTATCGATCGGATCGCGGGTTGTTCCTGGAATTGGACTGACAACACTCCGCTCTTGACCCAGTAGCCGGTTCAACAGCGAGGACTTGCCGACGTTCGGACGACCAACAATGGCGACCCGTAGATGACGTTCTTCTGCTTGATCAAAGGTTTTGGGTGGGAAATACTCGGTCAGTCGGTCAAGCACATCACCGGTACCGAGACCGTGGAAGGCACTCATTGGGATCGGATCACCCAAATTGAGCGCGTAAAACTCGACCGCATCGAGCATGCGTTCCTGACTATCACACTTGTTGACGGCCAGCACAACCGGCTTTGAGGTAGTGCGGAGGATCGCTGCTACCTCGGCATCGGCAGAAGTCAAGCCATCACGTCCGTCAACCATAAAGATAATAGCGTCGGCCTCGGCAATCGCGTGTTCAGCCTGAGCACGAGTACGGCGACTGATCTCGGCTTCAGGTAACGTTGGGTCTTCACCCCCGAAAAGGATTCCGGCAGTATCTACCACTGTAAATTCGCGCCCATTCCAAAATGTATCCCCGTACAGACGGTCGCGTGTGGTACCGGGAATATCTTCAACAATTGCCCGCCGCTCGCCGATTAGGCGATTAAAGAACGTCGATTTACCAACGTTTGGGCGGCCAACAATGGCCACAATCGGTTTTGTCATAACTCCTCCTGGACGCTGACACTCGTGCGTCCTCTAGCTTTATTATAGTAGGGATTGCAAATGGAACTTTCAGAAGTGACAATGGTCACCACACAATGGAGCGAGGTATGATTGATGCACTGTTAGGTATTTTACTCTGCCAACTAGTCGGCGAAGTCGCGAGCCGTGGTCTTAGCCTGCCGGTACCAGGGCCGGTCGTTGGCATGTTACTCTTGTTTACCATTCTGCGCTGGCGAGGCCAGGTGCCGGATCAGCTTCGAGCAACCGCTCAGACCATTCTGGATCATTTACCGCTCCTGTTCGTACCGGCCGGAGTCGGCGTGATCGTCCATTTACCGCTCCTGAACCGGGAAGGTCTGCCACTCCTGGCGACGATTGTGGTCTCGACGATGATCACCCTGTTGGTTACCGGCTTCACCATGCGCATCCTGCCCAAACGAAAGTGATAATTGATATGGACGAACGCATTTTCTCACTGTGGGTCTATCTGGCCCAAACGCCGTTACTCTGGCTAACGACGACGATTGCTGTATACCGACTCATGACGATCATCAGCCGACGGTTTGGATCGCCGCCGTTGTTGAATCCGGTTTTATTGTCTATTGTGACAATTGTGATCATCCTGCTCGTTTCTGATACTCCCTACCCAACCTACTTTGACGGGGCACAATTTGTACACTTTCTCCTGGGACCAGCAACAGTCGCCCTAGCAATTCCGCTTTACGAAGCTGAGCGAACGCTGCGCAGAATCTTCTGGCCAGCCCTTACCGGTTTGCTGATCGGTTCAATAACCGGCATAACGGCTGCGGTAGTGGTTGGCCGGCTCTTTGGTCTATCTGATATAACCCTGCGCTCACTTGTTCCAAAATCGATCACGACACCTATTGCGATGGGTGTGGCCGAACAACTCGGCGGATTACCATCGCTGACCGCAGTCATCGTGATCATGACGGGCATGGTCGGCGCTTTGTTCGGTTGGGAACTGCTGGGTTTGATCGGCATCCACGACGATGGAGAACGGGGTTTCGCGCTTGGGCTGGCTTCTCACGGCCTGGGTACAGCACGTTCGTTGCAGTTTAGTAGCGTAGCCGGGGCATTAGCCGGACTGGCGATGGGTTTAAATGGAGCCGTAACCTCACTGCTGGCTCCCATCATTGTACCCTGGTTGGGCCTGTAACGACGTATGAAATGAAACGTCACCCATATACTCTCCCCTTGCATCAAGATCAAGGGGAGAGTATATGTCCATTCCTCACTGACGCTCCATTGTACCGTCTGGTAACCAGCGAATACGAACGCCGTTAATCTCCGTCCAGCCTTCGAGATCCTCTTCCTCTTCCTCCTGCGGGACGAGCACTGGGCCTCGATCCTGCGACCAGAGGATGAGTTCTTCGATTGTATACCATCCCGCTCGATAACGCACCTGATCGGCTGGATTAAGCCAGAAGCGAATCTGGCCATCCATCCATTGCCAGCGCTCGAGCGAGCGCCATTCCTTGCCCTGATCACTCAGGACGATCTTAACCTCCTCCAACATGCGCAGCAGTTCCGGTAATGACCGGGGTGTACTGTAGCGCAACTGGAGCAGGCGCTGATTAATAGCGTCCCGCAGTCGTTCGAGCTCAGGTACGCTCAAACTTTCCAGATCGAAGTCAGTCACTGCGGCTTCCTTTCCGGGATGTCGATCCGGTTTACAGCATGTACGCTCTTGCCGGCCCGCCTCGACACCCATAAACAGAATCTTTGGGATTGGTAGCACGCACTGCGGTGTGCGTTGGTTGCTAACCTTCCCCCCATATGTATCATACTCCAATTTTGTTACAGAATCCTTTCCACATAGGGGGTTGGCTGCGATTTTCTCTCACTGCAATAATAACGCAAGTTGGCCCGGTTGTGTTTCACCTGGCGACCGCTGGAGATAAAATTTCAGTTATTTTTCAGGTTGGGTTGCCAGCTCGAGGCTTGTGAGCAACCACATTGCTTCTTCAAAGGTGCGACCGCACATATCGGGATGCGGACGCAGGCTCACACATACTGCTGGTCGTTCTGGCTTGCCGTACAATGCACAACGATTGTCAGCGGTCAATTGGATACAGCGCACTCCAGCAGGCTTACCATTGGGCATACCAGGAATAGGTGATGAGATCGAGGGTGCAATGCAACAGGCGCCGCAACCGACTCGACACTCCATAGGCTATCTCCAGAGATAATCTGGTGGGCGGGTAGCGGGTGGGGTGCGATGACAGACCAGCGCAGTCGCACTGGTGTTATGGATTGTCTCCGTCTACCCGCTCGATCCGCAGACCACTAATAGTACGGCCACGTGCAGCCCAGCGTCGGTGATAGTGCGACTCGAAGACTGCCAGTTCAGCCGGTGAAGCCGGGATAGCACGCAGCGCAGGAAAAGCGGGCAAGAGTTCTCGCATCAGCGCAAAGAGGGCAGGATGGTCGGTAAGAAAGCTGAGATAACCACCGGGAACGAGGGTTCGAGCGGCACACGCCAGCATTTGTGGTGAGACGAGCAACTGATTGCGCTGGCGATTCCGCAGGAGTGGTGGCGGGAAATGCAAAATGATGGTAGATAACGCTGCATCGGGAATGCGCTGGTAGAGTAGTCGCGCATCGGCATGAATGAACAGGATATTTGTCAGCTCAAGTGCGACGGCACGTTCAACAGCACGGTAGAGCGGTTTCGCGACAATGTCGATGCCAACGAAGTATGTGGTCGGCTGTGCTGCTGCCAGAGCGCACAGGTATTCACCGGTAGCGCAACCAAATTCGAGGGTTAGGGGAGCGACACGACCAAACAACCCTTCGGCGCTGAGTGGTGGAAAGCGCTCTGGCGTATGGTACAGTTCATGCGCCGGCCACGAACGGTAGTAACGGGCTGCAATCTCAGGTGGCGGCGCAGTAACGTGTAAGCGTGCAGGATAGCGTCCTCTGCCCATAGCTTCCGATTCCGCTTATAAAGTAATGAATGTCAGGATAATTATATCGCGTCTGTACGGGAAGGGCTTGCAACGTTTTCCATTTTGAATGTCATGCACATCCGCAGAGCGATCCCCGCTCTGGGCCGTTGCCTTATCTGGAAACGCCAGCTTCCGGCCCACACTGCGATGCGTGGGTAGAATGAGGTTCCAGTTTCTTCTCTATCATCACTTGTCGGCGCCGGAAAAAACCTTGCAAAGCCCTGCCAGGTAACAGACGGGGTGCGCCGTGAGCACGAAACCTCACGCAGCCAGGCGCAGCAGTGCCAATGCTATCACTGTTGCCCATGCCAGTACCTTAAACTCACCAGCATACAATGCTCTACGCACGTTGTCAGCCGATAGGAGAACCAGTTCTTGCGCCTCTAGATCGTCACTCTCGCCTTTACCAACAAACCTGGCCTGACGGGCCAAGAAGAGGTGAGCGATGCCAGCTCCCCGGTTGCCATCGACCGCATATCTTCCTAGCGCTTCCCATTCGGTGGCGACGTAGCCACTCTCTTCCTGCAATTCACGTTGCGCCGCTTGCAGTGGATCTTCGCCCGGTTCGAGATACCCACCCACCGGCGCTAGTGACAGACCTTCGACCGCATATTTCTCTTGTCTGAAGAGCACGAACTGCTGATCAACCGTGATCGCTGCCACATTGACATACTCCGGCGTGATCACCCATTGCCAGTTCGGAATTTCGCGGCCATCAGGCAAGACAAGATGATGCCGTTCAACCGTTAAAAATGGTGGTTGATGCAGCAATACTTCTCGCTCAAGAAGTTTCCATGCTGGCATGTGTTACTCCATTCTGTGCTTCCCAGCGCGGTAAGATGAACCGCATGCACGTTCCCCCGGCCTGATTGGTATCGATGCGAACTTGCCCACCATGAACACGTGCGGTCTGACGGGCAATAATCAGTTCAAGCGCATGCGCTCGTTGTATTTGTGCCGAAATTGCCTGTAAGTCGGTACTTGGTGGCAGAGCTGGATCGGTTACCTCGATCCAGACATAGTGTTCGTCAGCCGCACCACCGATCTGAATAATGCCGCCATCTGGTAATGACCGCGCGGCTGATATGATGAGATTCTTTAGGGCAGTATAGATCAATCCACTTGCACCGGCTGCCGGTGGCAAGTCAGGAAGACTCGTCTCAAGCTGTATGTTTCCCAGTAGGGAGAGTTCTCGTTTGGCCTCAGCTACTGCGGCCAAAGCGACGGTTGTCATATTTACCGGTTGGATAACGGTATGTTCAACTTGGGTAAAACGCTGCAAGCGACGTGCGCTACCGGCGCTAATCTCGGCTGCCGTTTCAATCATCTGGAGATCGAAGAGCTGATCCTCTCCGACATCAAGTTCAAGCAATTGCGCACGACCCAAAATAACCGTCATCAAATTATTGATGTCATGCGCAACACCCGCAGCCGCTAGCCCGACAACCTGAAGCTGCATGATGGCCGGATGGGTAATTGCCAGGGCCAACTCGATAAAATGAAGCTCATCGGGCCAAAAAGGGTAAGAACGTCCGTACCGATCACCCTCTTTGTCAAAGATGTGGGGAATCGTAATCGGCGCATCGGTTGTAGATTGAGGGACAAGATTCAAACTGCGCAGTAATACTTCACTGAGCAGCGCCTGCCGTTCTTCCCCAGCAGCGTACCGCACTCTAAGTTGCTCGAGCAGATGCTGCCAGATCGTCTGCCGTATCGCCATACGGCGAATATAAACTCCTTCGACTAACGATGCCAAGCCCTCAAGGAGGGTTGACGATACCGACCATTCGTCTGGCAAGACCAGCCCCCCAACCACACGGCCACGCACGTTGAACGGCACCCAAGAACCCTGAACGGAGGTCAAGGTTTCAAATGCTGGTTCCTCGGTGAGCGGCATCACTGTTGTCGGTAACGGCCAGATCGGCGTTGGCCGGACAGATCGATGATGCACTAGCCAGGCAGTAGGACCAATAATCAGCCAGGTGGTCACTGGTACGAAAGAAGCTAAGGCATGACACAACTCTCGTTCAGTTACCGTCAGTGGCGAAAGATGAGCGAGACCAACCGAGCGGTTAGCCGCTGAACTATCGGTAGCTTGATTCATAAAAACGAAAATCGGCACGTTTATTATTCACTACGGCTAAATGCCATCTTTCGCAACCCGCGCAATCGCTGCACAACAAAAACTACAGCAGCAATGCCCAGCACAATTAGCACCAGCTTTTGGTACTGGTCAACAATTTCAATCACAAACTCCCAATTGGCACCAAGAATAACGCCCCCAATCGTGAGTAAAGATGTCCAGATCGTCGAACCGATAGTCGTAAAGAGGAGAAATCGACCG
This sequence comes from Chloroflexus sp., assembly GCA_017743535.1. Lineage (GTDB taxonomy): Bacteria > Chloroflexota > Chloroflexia > Chloroflexales > Chloroflexaceae > Chloroflexus. The sequence continues at coordinate 6,567 of JAGHYT010000039.1, read as the reverse complement.
AGCGGCATGCGGTTCATTCCAGCCGGTAACGAGATCAGACTCCGAATGATCGGAATGACCCGACCACCTAGCACGATAATGTCGCCATGAGTTGTAAAGGCGTTGAGCGCTTTATCTAGGTCCTGTTCTGACAACAGGAAAAAACGGCCATAATGGCGGAAGAAGGGTCGTACCAATGGTTCACCGGCCAGCATCCCGATGTAGTAGAGAATAATCGCTCCTAGAACCGATCCTAGCGTCCCAGCAGCAATTGCCAGCACCAGGTTCATTTCACCGCGCCCAACTAGAAAACCGGCGAACGGCATTACCAGCTCTGACGGAATAGGTGGAAAGAGGTTTTCTGCCATCATTACCAGTGTAATGCCTGGATAGCCAATTGCCAGAATGATACTTTCAATCCAGAGTCCGAGTTGTTCCAGTATTTGCCCCATGTAGTCTTTCTCCGTGTAGGGTAGTATCCGGTGCATCGATCCTGCACTGTTTGGTATGGTAGAGGATAGATACAGCGGCGTCAAGTCTGGAAAGTGAAAAATAGAGATGTTCGACATGTTCATCCCAACCAACAGTGAAATGTCGGTGCGTATGCTTCAGATTCGTTATCGGGGCGTTGTTGAGTATCACGATATACGAGACGGATTACCCGTATAATTGCGATACAGAGACCACAGGGAGAACACTGCATAAGATAGCTCCCGACAATACAGGTAGCGACAGAAATCACTCGTGCCGAGGTCAGTATGAATCACAGGCAGCGTTCGCCTCGTTTTTGCCCCCATTGTGGGAGCATGCTCCCAGAAGGAAACCCACGCTTTTGTATCGAATGCGGTCACCGCCTGAGTGACGTAGTTCAGCCGGAAGCTGTACCCCAACCAGCGGCAGGAGGGCAGGTTACCGTTCGTCTGCCCAATGCACGTGTTGAACAGAGTGTCATTGGCGGCACGATCAAATCGCCTTCCTCGGGTGCCATTCCGCCGGGCATGTGGGTGCTCGATGAACCACCCGGCCCCCAAACTGTTGTTGCCATCTATGCCCCATTACGAGCAGTTGTTGGCGGTTGGAGTGGTTTGAGTGGTCATGGTTGGCGCCGCGGCGATTGCTATGCGCTACCCGGTTCACGAATGGCGTATACCTTCACCGCTGAACGAGTCTGGTTCCCTGCGCTAGGGTGTGGTGGTGATATATGATTGCACATCACTATTGCCGCTATTGCTGAATCCGCAGAGGGTCGTAGTCGGCTTGGCTTTCGCTACCGTGAAGGAGATAATCCGCCGATGCAGGTTGTACATGCCGAGTGGCGCAGCCAGGATGGCGAACTAGTTCAGCATCCAATTCCAGAGATACAGATCATGGCGCCACCCCGAATTCCGTGCGTCTCCGACCTTCGGGAGGTGATCAGGCGCATGCACGCTGATGAAGCCAGACGATGGATGACCGGTAGTGCAACGCAGGGAACGTACCGTCTCTTGGGTGGTGATGTCCAACAACGCACGCCGGCCAGCAGAGGTCTCATTCTGGTTGAAGTTGAAGAGACAGCGCGGCAAGGCTGGTTGCAACGCTTGTTTGTCCTTACACCCACTCACTATCGGGCGCGCATCGAACAACCGCTCACGGTTGAGTTTGCCCGATGGCAGCGTCAGGTGAGCCAGATGAAACAGGAAGCAGCGAGTTTAGGGCTTGATATGGAGACCGATGTAGTGGTTGAGTGGTGGTTAGATCGGTACAATTACGATGGAGTGATCTTCACGAATGCCCGCCAGCGCTATCAGTACGATCAGGTTGTGATTGTATTTCGCCGCAGCCAGTTGGTACAGGTAGGACGATAATCGTTCTGCTCACCCCTGACCACTATTTGCCAGCAGTTCTACAACTGCCAGTAACCGTTCAGGCCACTGTGGGCCAAGGATGCGCCGATGAAGTCGAATGGATTGAGGGCCGAACGTCATTGACGTATCCCGCGGGAATCGTCGTCGCAATCGTTCACGAATTGCCGATGCGAGCGGTGTCGCCATCCGAATGAGAAAGATGTCGCCTTCGGTCGTAATTGAGACTACGCCGGCCTGTAGGGCCAGTAACCGAATCTGCAACCAGAGAATCAGGTGCAATACCGGTTCAGGAAGGGGACCGCCGAAGCGATCGATTAATTCCTGCCGCAAACCACGAACTTCGTCGATGGTTGTTGCGTCAACCATCCGCTGATACACCGCCAGCCGTACTGTTTCGTCGGTGATATACTCCGGTGGTAGATAGGCCGTGAGTGGCAAATCAATGGTCACCAGCGGCGCAACGAGAACTCGTTCGGAAACCGTTGGTGCCCGTAGACTCTCGGTTATTGTTGTCGGTACCCCCTGCACTGTCCCTGCATGCTGTTCGGTCAACGCATCAACCTCTTGCTTGAGCTTCTGCACCGCTTGTTCGAGCAGGCGTGAATAGAGATCAAACCCAACGGCAGCAATATGACCGGATTGCTCGGCGCCGAGAAGATTACCGGCGCCACGGATTTCGAGATCACGCATTGCGATACGAAAGCCTGCCCCTAATTCAGTGGCTTCTTGAATTGCTTCCAGCCGTAGACGGGCATCGGCAGAGAGTGGTCGGGTCGGATTGTAGAGCAGGTAAGCATACGCACGAGTCGCACCCCGCCCAACCCGGCCTCGCAACTGGTAGAGTTGGGCCAAGCCGTAATTAGTTGCATCATCAATGATGATCGTATTCGCATTCGGAACGTCAAGACCGCTCTCGATAATGGTGGTGCATACCAATACATCGTAGCGCCCCGCGAAGAAATCCATCATCACCTGCTCGAGTTCGCGTTCGGCAAGTTGACCATGCCCGACCGCAATCCGCGCTTCTGGTACCAGCCGCCGTAACCGTTCGGCAACGTGATAAATGCTTTGCACCCGATTGTGGACGACATAGACCTGCCCCTCGCGTTCGAGTTCGCGTCGGATGACTTCTTGGATAAGATGATCATCTGCCGGTACCACGTATGTCTTGATTGGGATACGATCTTCAGGCGGGGTATCAATCACGCTCAAATCACGAATGCCGGCGAGCGCCATGTGCAGCGTGCGCGGAATAGGTGTCGCCGTGAGCGTTAGTACGTCGACCTCGGTGCGTAACAGTTTGAGCCGTTCTTTATGGCGTACCCCAAAACGCTGTTCTTCATCAATAATTACCAGACCGAGATTACGGAAGACCACATCGTTAGAGAGCAGGCGATGGGTTCCGATGATAATGTCAATCTTCCCCCGCGCCAGATCGCGCACAATCGCCTCTTGTTCTTTCGGGGTGCGAAAGCGTGAGAGCATCTCGACGGTTACCGGGAAGGCGGCCATGCGTTTACGAAAGGTGTCGAAATGTTGCTGCGCCAGCACTGTGGTCGGCACCAAAATCGCCACTTGCTTACCATCCTGAACAGCCTTGAAAGCGGCCCGCAGCGCAACCTCGGTCTTGCCAAAGCCAACATCGCCGCAAACCAACCGATCCATCGGGGTTTGTTTCTCCATATCGGCCTTTACCTCGGCAATGGCCCGCAGTTGGTCTTCAGTTTCAAGATAAGGGAAACTGGCTTCCAGCTCGCGCTGCCACTCATTGTCGGGAGAGAAGGCGTAACCGGAGGTAAGCTGGCGTTGAGCATAGAGCCGTAACAGTTCCTCGGCCAGATTCTGTACAGCGGCCCGCACCTTACGCTTGGTTCGTTCCCAATCCTGCGTACCGAGTCGGGTAAGCGTTGGTGGACCATCGCCAGCGCCAATATAACGGGTGACGCGATCTATCTGATCAACCGGCACGTACATCTTGTCTTCGCCAGCGTAGCGTAAGACCAGATATTCCCGCTCAACTTCGCCAACTGTGCGTCGGATCATGCCTTCGAAGATCGCGATCCCGTGTTCGATATGCACCACATAATCGCCAGGTTTCAGGGCCCGCAGAAACGCTGTTCGATCAGCGGTACCGGATTTAGGCCGCCGCTCTCGCAGTGACCGACGCTGCCGAATGCCGAAAATCTCGCTGTCGGTAAGCAGCGTCAGATTGAGATCGGCAAGAGTAAAACCGGCTTCCAATCCGCTATGAATTGGTACGAAGCGTCCGGGTAGAGTTTTATTCCCTAATCGTTCACTGACCAACTCCTGTAAACGGGCGGCCTGTGTTGTTACCGCAATAACTAGCTCACCAGCATCGACTCGCTGAATAATCGTATCAATGAGACGGCGCAACTGACCACCGTAAAGCGGTGGTACCCCGAACGATGGCGGCGTAAGCGCGTATGGGTACTCATTGTGACTGAGATCAGCGATCACTAGTCTGGATGAATCGCTTAAACCTAGCTCATTCCACTGCAAATAAGGACGCGGAAAATCTGGCGGCAGCTCACCGAGCATCTGTAGTTGAGAGCGATAATTTGCAGCCTGAGCATCAATCTCAGCGGCGTGCTGAGCAAGAAGATGACCTTCCGCTAGTGCCACCAGACTCCCGTCTGGAAGATAATCTAACAGCGTTGCCGGCTGCGCATAAAAGAAAGGAGCGTAAAACGCCTGACCTTCAAAACGGTGACCGTTGGCGAGCTGCTCGCACGCAGTCGCCCATTCGTCGCGCACCTCAAGACGCAGCGTGCTCAGATCAAGCAGATCGATCTGGCGTAATGCCGCTTCACGTCGCCAGAATGGTATCTCGTGCGCCGGTCCAATCTCTGCCTGGTCTAAACGCTGCTCACTCCGTTGGGTTGCAGGATCAAATCGCCGCAAACTATCGATCTCGTCGTCGAACCATTCAATGCGCAACGGCAACTCGTCACCCGGCGGCCAGACATCAAGAATCGCACCACGTCGACTCAGTTCACCTGGCGCTTCCACCATTGCTACCCGCTGATACCCATTGGTCAGCAACGTCGCCACTATTTGCTCTATCGATACCTGCATTCCTCGTTGCAGATGAAACGTGACGTTGGTCAGCTCGGCGGGTGGCAACGTTGGCTGCATCAATGCTTTCACCGGCGCCACGATTACCCCGGAAAAGCGTGCAGCCTGCAACCCACGCAAAACAGCTAATCGCTGCCCAATAACCTCACGACCGGGAGACATGTGCTCGTAGGGCAAGGCATCGGCAGCCGGAAAAAGCCAGACTCGGTCGCTACCGAGCCACTGCCGAAGATCATCGGTCGCACGCAACGCACTCTCGGCGCTGAGGGTTACGTAGAGTGTTGGCGTCGTGCGTTGACTAACGAGCGCCGCAACTAACACTGATCGCGCTGCTGCCGGAACCGGTGCAATCGTCTGATAACCGGGTCGCAGTGCAGCTTGCAACGACACCACAACCGGTAGTTCAGCAATAATTTTTACCAGTTCGTTGATGCGCTCTAGACGCTGAATTGTTGGCAGTAGAGTCGCCATCGTCAGCCAAAACACTATCAACCGCCGACAAAGCTACCGGCGATTATCACACTCGCATTGTAGTATAGTAACACGAGAAGCAGCACCGGTCACGGACGGCGCGTCAGTAAGACACCGCTGATAATCAGCAAGCCACCGATTCCCTGTACCCACGTGGGCTGTTCACCGATCAGCGGCCAGGCAATCATGGTTGCCACCAGTGGGATTGCACAGCCATAGATGGCAGTACGAGCACTACCGGCGATGCGCACGCTGTTATTCCAGAGCACATAGGCCAGAACCAATGCCAGGATTGTGGCATATGCTAATCCCAGCCACGCCTGAAGGCTGACCTCGCTCCAGGCCACCGTTGACCAGTCAGGCAAGCTGACCAGAACCATTCCCGGGACACCGGTTATCATCGTCCATGTCGTAATGGCCAGTGATGATAATCCCTGACCAAGAGTACGTACACCAAGCGTATAGATTGTCCAGCAGATTGCCGCGCCGAGCATCAGCAGATCACCGAGGAGACCCCGACCGCCGAGAGCCAAGCCACGTTCGGCAACGACCAGCGCAACGCCACCGATTGCCAGTGTGATACCAATTGCCATAACCTGCCGAATCCGCTCGATTCGCAGCAGCGCCGCCGCTAATGCCACTAGAGCTGGTGTTGTGGCGATAATCAACGAGCCATTGGCAGCGGTCGTCAGCGTGAGACTGTACGTAAACAGCGCCTGGTAGATAGTGTTGCCAATGATACCAACCCATGTCAGCTTCCAGAGCGTCCGCCGATCCGGTAACGCTCGCTTTCCTTCGCGCCACAGCATAAATACCAGCAAGATCACACTGGCAGTTGCGAAGCGAAGGGTCGCGAAAGCAAGAGGTGGTATTTCGGTTAAGGACGACTTCACGATACTGAAGTTTGCCCCCCAAATTACCACCACCAGCAACATCGTCAGGTCGATAGCTGTTAAACCGGCAAACAAAACCGGCTGATCGGTGCGCGTCGTGGTCGCCACAGATACCTCACCATTACCTACACCCGACGCATCTCGTCGGCTTTGGTTGACTTTACAACAACGCTGAGCCAGAAACCAAATGCTTTAGACGGATATTTGGCTTGTCAAGGAGAGAGTGGGGAAGCCCCCTCACCTACCCCCCTGCCCCCTTCCTCTCCCACGCTGCGGGAGAGGAA
>JAGHYT010000210.1:0-4815 GCA_017743535.1 Chloroflexus sp. | reverse complement strand
TAGGGGCACAGCACCGCTACGCCCCCTGGGTGCGCGGGCCACTGGCCCGCATTGCACAGCGCCATACCCATCCCCTCATCGCCACTATGTCATAATGTGGTAGGGGCACAGCACCGCTACGCCCCCTGGGTGCGCGGGCCACTGGCCCGCATTGCCCAGCGCCATATTCATCCCCGCATCGCCACTATGTCTTAATGTGGTAGGGGCACAGCACCGCTGCGCCCCTACCAAACCCCATCGTGACCTCTGATAGCTGTATCCAACCACGGACTCTAAACCCGCCCTACCGTTTCACGACCATCGAAACGCCACCAGCTAAGGCCCTTACGGCCCAGTCGCCGCCAGAGTGAACTGATCAGACGGCGGTGCCGTCGTCGGGCACGGCGCGAGGCGTAAAAGGGGTCACTCTTGCAGAGCTGGCGGCGAATATGGAGACTCCGCCCAGAGAACAACCCACCGATAAATGCACTCAGATCGGCCAGTGAAGCCAGTTTGTCAGCTACCGCTAATACCCACCCTTCACGAGTGGTTGGACGTGGGCCAAAGGGGTACATGTGGCTAATGATAGCTGCCGAAACTGCTTCCGGCTCGCCCAGCTCAGCAGCTACCCGTGCCGCAATAGCGCCATGAGTGGTCAGGGTACCATAACGCGAGTCGAGGTCGTGTAAGAGGGCAGCACGAACACACGTTACCTGATCGGCGCCAAAAAATGGTGCCAGATAGTACGAGAAGTGTACCGAACGCATAAGATGATCATGCTTGGGAACACTGTGGTGCATATGGTAACGTGTCTCGATAACTCGTGGGTGGTGTAACAGATCAGTGATGGTTTCCCAGTACATCGCGACCCTTTTCCTGTATGTTGTTACCTGTTATGTTATACCATCTCTCGCACACTAACGCAATAGTAGCACAATGATTCTACCAGAGTATAACCAAGCTTGCCTTAGAAAGTTCTGAGAATGCTCCTATGACCCGGAAGCGCGAGCTGCTAGCCCGCGCTTGGCGTGAGCGGTAAAACCTGTTCAGACTGCTGTTCAACCGTCCTGGTATAGGTTGGCCCGATTGATACGGACGATGCGGCGGTCATTTGCGGCAAACCTCTGGTTGTCCCACCGATCATGCTTGTCACCGTATGGTAAGGGAAGGTTTCCCCGACCTCGCCTTGCGAGGGCCTGGGGGATGATGGCATCCTCATGCGACACACGATGGTTTCTTGCCATGTTACTGCAAGACCCAGACCAGAGACCTGCGCGCCCAGGCAAGCGCATGGGTCGGGGACCATCGGCAACCGTTCGGTCCAAACGATGAAAACTTTGCAAACGCCGACCGTCCCTTCATCAGCGCCGATTTTATTTTATTCTTCAGGTATAATATCTATGAAGCCGTGATTTCCAGCAGTATTCGGAGAGAATGTCATGAAGTTAAGAGGACGAGTTGCAATTATTACCGGTGCTTCTAGTGGGGTTGGTTACGCCGCTGCCCGGCTCTTCGCTCGCGAAGGAGCGACGGTCGTGGTCGCTGCCCGGCGACGTGAACGGCTTGAACATTTGGTCAGCATGATCACAACCGAGGGCCACAACGCTTTCGCAATTCCAACCGACATTACGGTCTCATCACAGGTCCAGTATCTGGTGGACACGACCGTCCAGATGATGGGGCGAGTCGATATCTTGTTAAACTGTGCCGGCAATATCGAGAAGATTGCGCCGCTCGAGCAATTTACCGACGCCGAGTGGCAAGAGGTTATGAATACCAATCTTAACGGCGTATTTTATTTGATGCGGGCAGTGGTACCGTATATGAAGCGTCAGCGGAGTGGTACCATTGTTAACCTCGGCTCACGGGTTGGAAAGGTGGGCGTGGCGAACATTGCACCGTTTTGCGCCGCCAAGTTCGCGTTATCGGGCCTGTCACAAGCCCTGGCACAAGAGTTACGCCCGTACAATGTCTTCGTGACAACAGTATACTCTGGGATGATCAATGCCGATATTGCACCGCTAAACCCGGCTGAAGATTTGCGTAAGCGTCTGATGACGGTTGATGATGTGGCGCAGGCATTGCTCTGGGTATGTACCCTGCCGCCCAGTCTGCGCGTTGATGAATTGCCAATTATGCCGCGCACCATCGATCTGTAAGCGGATCAGGAGTTTGTGATGCCTGAACAGGCTTCGCGTGAGTGGTGGGAAGAGTTATTCCAGGTTTATGAATTTGCTCATTATCGGCAATACGCCGATGAGCTAACCCGCCGTGAAGTTGATTTTCTGATCAACGCACTTAGCTTACGGGGCGTTGAGACGATCCTTGATCTGGCGTGTGGCGGCGGACGGCATAGTCTGGTGCTGGCAGAACGTGGCTGGACGGTGGTTGGACTTGATGCTGTTGAGGCGGTCATTGCCCACGCTCGTGCAGTAGCAACCGAACGGGGGTTGAATGTTGAGTTTGTCACCGGTGATATGCGCTGTTTACCCTACCACGAGCGCTTTGATGCCGTTTTATTGATGAACAGTAGTCTTGGCTTTTTCGACGATGAGACAAATCAGGCTGTCTTAAATGGTATTGCTCGTGCCCTGGTTCCCGGTGGCAAACTTCTACTACAGTGTCTTAATCCCTACCAGATTAGTCGTTACCTCCATGACTTCCGGAGTGGCTGGTATCCGGTTGGAAGTGGTTTCGTTTTACGCGAAGCCCGCTTTGACCCGCGCCGGGCAGTGCTTGAAATTGATTACCGCTATGTTGATGTCAGTCGTGGCATTGATGTAACCCATCCAGGCGACCAGATTCGGCTGTACGGTTTTCCGGAATTGACGGCGATGCTACGCACTGCCGGCCTACGACCGCTCAGTGTATTTGGCGATACAAGCTTGCCGCCAGTTCCGTTCGATGAGACGAGTATCTGGCAGGTGGTCATTGCAATTCGCGACCGACCGGTCGCGAGGGAGGCAGAGGATGCGGATCGCGCTGATCGGTGAATTTGAGGCAGCGTACCATCCTGAAGCGACACCGGCGTTGGTGTTACACCATCTAATCCGTGGCTACGATGCTGTGGTGCTGAATGCTGATGAGGTAGCTGTACTACGCGAACTGCTCGGTTCGGTGCAGAAGCGGATTCGTGAGCTGGGATCGTACCGTCTCATCCTTGGTGCTTCCGGTGATCTAGCCTTTTATACGGTCTCTGGACAACGGAGTGCATATCTGAATGCTGATCAAATGCGGCAGTTAGCGCGTCTGATCGATGCCTCACCACCCCAACCGGCTGAAGTTCACCAGTAGCGTAAGTGCACCTTTTCGGCAAGTGCGTTGACGGTAGCGTAGGCGATGTGGCCGGGAGCCAGCGTTTGGGCATCGGCTGCGCCACAAGCGGTAGCCAGCCGGAGTGCCGTAGCGAGTGGTTGCCCGCGTTCAAGCGCGATAGCCAGGCCGGCAAAAAATGAGTCTCCGCAACCAATCGGGTTTTGAACCGGTACTGCTGGCGGGGTAGCTTTGACAACCGTTGTTCGATTGACACCAATCGCACCATCGGCACCAAGTGTAACGATCACCTGCTCGATCCCTTCCCGGTGTAGACGGATGGCGGCCTGGTAAGCGGTGTGTTCATTATTGATATGGTCGCCGAACAGACCCCCTAGCTCTTCGCCATTGACCTTGACCAAGTCCGGTTGAGCGGTAATTGCCATTGCCAGCGCTGCACCGCTGGTATCGATCAGAACCCGTTTTCCTCGTATACGCAACGCTCTGATTAATGCTGCTAGCGTTGATGCTTCAACCCCCGGCGGGAGGCTACCACAAAAGAGATGCCACGTCGCCGGATGGTCGAGGATCGCTTGCTCGAACGTTGCCCACTCCGTAGCAGTAAGCTGTGGCCCAATTTCGTTTAGGACGGTGACCTGTTGCGTAGCCAGATCGACGACCAACGTACAAACTCGTGTCTCATCGCCGATAGGAACGTCACTGAGCGCTAAACCCTCACGCCGGGCCAGGTGTGTAGCCTGTTGACCGGTAAAGCCACCGAGTGGCGCCAGGATCGACGCAGTAACACCAAGTGACTTCATTGCTCTGCCTACATTCAAGCCTTTGCCGCCAGCCGCGATCCGCGATTCTTGTACCCGTTGCGCCTGACCAATCTGGAGTGCGGGAACAACTAGTATCCGATCAATTGCTGGATTAGGTGTGATGATGAGGAATGGCGATCGTTCACTCGGACCGTTATGTTCTATCATCGCGCAAGACCTGCTTTCAAATGTTGAACGAGTCAATAGGGGCGAGGCGGTGCGACGCCCGAACCGATCTGTTGCTGCAACAGGGTATGTCGGATAGGCGCTCCGCGACCATCGCCGTGGACACCTGTCGGGGCGAGGGGGCGCCTCGTCCCGACCAGTACCCGCCACCCAGCGCATCGACCATTCCCACGTTGCTCACCCCGCAACGCCACCATCAGACGCATCCCGCCGCCCTCTTCTCGGCGCAGCGACGCTGCACCCCGACCAATCTTCTGCTGCGATAGGAGATTTCGGATAGGCGCTTGATATTGTTCGCTGATGGCAGAGCGACGCCTGCTTCATTCCGATCAGCAAAGGACTGAAAGCAGCAACATTAACCATCACTTTCCCAGAAATCCGGATCATACGCTGGCAGTTCACAGCGTAGCTTCGGATATTTGCGGTAGCCCATCACAAAATCGGCCTGCAACAACTCTTGCAGTTCGCGAGTGCCTTCGTAGATAATCGCACCGCGCGCATTGCGCAAATACCGTTCAACTGGATACTCATCGGCGTATCCGTATGCACCGTGAATCTGAATGGCATCATCGGCAGC
>JAGHYT010000209.1:0-4824 GCA_017743535.1 Chloroflexus sp. | reverse complement strand
GTGACCAGCCGTGAAGTCAACACTTCAAGCAAGAGCATCTCATCCTGATCATCTATCGATGTGAACGGTAAATTGAAGACCTGTACGACACCTACCGGTTCAGCACGCAACATTAAAGGAATGCAAAACATTGTATGTAGGGTTAACTCACCCATTTCACCGAATGAACGGTACCAACGTGGGTCGTTGGCAACATCTTCGACAAAGAAAGGCTGACGGTGCTGAAGCGCATAACCGGCCAGGCCAGTGTTTGCCGGTAATCGGCGTCCGATGAGTGCTTCACCGGCCGGACTACCTTTGACCACTTTAAAGATCAATTCGTCGGTGGTAGCGTCGTACAGATAGAGGGTACCTGCTTCTGATGCAGTGATTTCGATGATCAGATCGAGCAATCGATCCAGCAAGTCGTCGAGTTGAGTACTGGCCGCGATCTGATTGGCACGTTGGATAATTTCCAAAAACCGTTGTGGCCGCATCTCACGGTTAGTCATAACGTGCTCCCTGTTCGTACTCAAACGTCATGACGATTGAGGGGCTGGAATGGGAGTCAGTCGTGTTATCCATCGCTACGGGCCAGGGCCTGAACATAGCGGGCCAGTTCGGTGGCTTCACCGGCTAACGCAACCGGCATACCGGCTAAAGCACCGATCTGCTGCGGTGAATAGTCATCTATCGAACGTTCGCCGCTATAATCAAACATCACACGCGGCAATAAGGCTCGTTCGCAACCAGATGCTCGCAGCGCCGGAATAACATCTTGAGCGGTCAGTAAGCCACTGACGGTCACAGTTTCGCCAAAGAACTGGTTGGTTACTGCAACCACCTTTACCGTCAACTGCTCGATCTGATTGAGCCGGTTGGCAATATGCTCCATCACCGGTGCGATAAGGGTACCACACACAAGGGCCAGTTTTGTCGGATGCGCGATGCGTGCTGGCAGGCGACGGCGAGCGCGAGCCCAATTGTCTAGAAAGTCGCGTACCATGCCTACACCGTTGCTGTACTGTGGCATATCATCGTAAGTCTCAGCCGGTGGGATTGGACGACCGGCCAGCAAGTAAAACTCATCGGAAGCATAGACCAGGTGGGTACCAAATTGCTCGTAGCAGCGACGCTGATACGGTTCGATCAGATCAATTACGTCGGCTGCTTCAGCAGGTGTATAACAGCGCAACGGAATATCGGTTACCGCGCCGAGACGTGAACAGAAACCCAGCTCAGGTTGATGCAATGGGTGCGAACCTGTGGTTGGGTCTTCCCACAAGGGCTGACGTTCCCAGTTGGTATCGATCCACTCTGGGGTTTCATGCACCTGGATCGCAGCCCGAATCGTCTTTGGCGCTTTGCCTTCGAAGCGAAATTTGGTTAGCCCAACCGGTACGACAGCAATCGATTCGACAATCGGATACAGAGCGATCAGGTCTTCAATGCTTTGGCGGAGAACCGCGCCATCGTTCACTTGCGGACACGCAACAATTTGGGTGTGAACCCGAATCCCGATCTGGCCCAGACGCCGAATCTGTTCGCGGACATCAGGGACATCGCGTTTACCCAGCATAATGGCGCGCCAGAATGGATCGGTTGCGTGCACGCTGATGTAAAGCGGTGAAAGACGTTGACGCTCGATCCGTTCCCAATCGGCTTCAGTTATGTTAGTAAAGGTGACAAAATTGGCGTAGAGGAACGACAGCCGGTAATCGTCATCTTTCAGGTAGAGCGTTTTTCGGAAGCCCTTCGGCATTTGGGTCAGAAAACAGAAGGGGCATTTATTGTTACAGGTGCGTAACCGATCGAAGAGAGGCTCGGTAAATTCAATACCCAAATCGTCATCAGGGTCTTTGGTGAGCGTTATTTCGCGTTCATCGCCAGCAGCAGTGCGGATAAGCAGAGTTACACGTTCCTCAGCGATTGCAAAGCGATAATCAATGACATCGCGCAGGCGTTGACCATCTATTGCCACCACAACATCGCCAGGCTGAAGACCGATCGCTTCACCCAGACTATGGGCAGCGACGCTGGCGATAATACCACCTTCACCGGTGATCCGCTTGACATCGGGCTGATATTCCACACAATCTCCCAACCGCTACGTCGATACATAAGGGTACATCACTGTTTTGTTGTTTGTCGTATAGTATTGTACCATAATCGTTATCAGTGGCGATCTGAAAATATTGTCATCGCCGCGCCGGAGCTTTTCAGCGTGCTTAGCTTCGGGTTATCTTTGATAACCGAACAATGCCACAGGAGAGCGACACCGACAAACTACCCACATGCGCTACCAATGAATCCTGCAGTCATCTGAGTGTGCGACGGGAAAGTTCGGCTGGCGCATCATCCCCTGTCGTGCGCTGACGGGTATGTTTGGCGCACCGATAAGGGGGCTGGCTGCAAGCTACTGTCGGAACAGGAAACTTCCGATTCCATCAATACTGCTGCATCCGTTTCATCTGCCTCTCCCAAACCGTTGAGAACCGCTACCCTTGCTTCAGCGGTGATTCGCCATTTGAAGAAAGTGCCCGGAGTAAGGTGAAGGATGCCAGGCGCACTCTGCTCGTGAACATTGGTGTACGTGCAGTGTGCGAAAAAGCTGATATAATAAATGTGTACACATCACATAGTTGCGATGAAGCGGGGGTGTTCTGCTGGCTCAGAGGGCAGAAAGCCCTCGCTTCGGTTGTTTTTGATTGCATCGGTACAAAGGAGTTATATGGCAGCTCAATCCATCATCGTCTACGGAACAAGTTGGTGTCCCGATTGTCGGCGTGCGCAGCGTGTACTCGATCAGCACGGTGTGCAATATACCTACATCAACATTGAAAACGATCCGGCGGCAACTGAATTCGTGATCAAAGTGAATAAAGGTTACCGGAGTGTACCGACAATCGTCTTCCCCGACGGTTCGATCCTGGTCGAGCCATCGAATGCGGTGTTGCAGGCCCGGTTGCAGCAACAGGCATCATAGACATTTGCCTGCCAATCAGGGTTAAGTAGAGGGGCGCCGTTAACAGGCGCCCCTCCTGTTTGCCCAACGAACAACATCTGTGGTATCGTGACCGTGATAACATAAGGAGGTTCATACGAAGATGTATCGTTTTATCTGGTTGTCGATTTTCTTGTTCACTGCCTGTAGTGCGCCGACGGCGGTATCACCTACTGCCACTCCAACGGCGTTACCAACTGCTGCGCCCACCTCAACACCGATGACCGCCGATCATGCCCCGGTGGTGAATCAATATTTCCCCGACGTCCCGCGTGGTCGTACTGCCGAGGGCTATCATTATCTTGGCAATCCTGATGCCCCGGTGACGATGGTGACTTACTCTGACTTCCTCTGTACCTCATGTGCGATCCATACCCTCGATGTTGAACCGCGTTTGATCGAAGCATTTGTTGCTACCGGCCAGGTACGTCTCGTCTATCGCCATCTGCTACAATTGGGTGAACGCTCGCAATTGCTGGCTGAGGCCAGTGAATGTGCTGCCGATCACGGTCGTTTTTGGGAATTGCGTCGTGAGATTTATGCGCGTTATAATCAACTATATTTCAATACTCGTGAGACGGTGATTGCACTGGCTGCCGGGTTAGACATTCCGGTTGATGCGTTTACAGCCTGTCTGGATGCACATACGTACCGGTCGCAAGTGCAAGATGACTATGCAGCAGCGCTCGCAGAAGGGATTTACGCCCGACCGGTATTTCGGATTGGGAACGAAACCATTGTCGGATCACAGCGCTTTGAGACGTTTGCTCAGGTGATTGAGCGCGTGGCGCAGCGATAAAGGGCAAAACATGCATCTATGAAACGGTCACACCACTTCTGGCCACTTAGCATTGTTGCGATAGGGATAGCTTTTACCATCTGGTTATCGCTGTCAGCGCCGTATAGCAATTCGCTTGCCCAGCCGAGCTGCAACGATCAACCGCTCTATCCGGGATGTGTTGAACCGGGGTTTAATTGCGAACCATATCCAGATATTTGTAATCCCACGAAAACCGCTGCTGCCCAAACGCGCACAGCTCTCGTTGCCACAGCGCTAACGGCAACAGCTCGTAGCCAGGGCCAGACGAACCAGTCACCCGCTGCGACGGCAACACCAACGTTGACCGCTACTGAGACCGCGACGCCTCTTACTACGCTTGTATCGCCAACCGCGACGCTGACCCCATTGCCAGTTGCGACATCAACCGTCCAAACGTTATTACCGTCACCAACATCATCACCAACCGCAACCCCGACACTGAACTTCAGCCCTACGCCAACAATTCAGGCTGCGCTCCGTTGTGCGC
Source organism: Chloroflexus sp. (assembly GCA_017743535.1). Taxonomy (GTDB): domain Bacteria; phylum Chloroflexota; class Chloroflexia; order Chloroflexales; family Chloroflexaceae; genus Chloroflexus. The sequence continues at coordinate 534 of JAGHYT010000209.1, read as the reverse complement.
CGGGCGATCTGGTTGAACTCAGCGGCAAAGCGCGACCGCACATTGCATTGCTGGTGCTGTTCGATGATCGACCGGTAGGGGGGGGAGCCAGTGATCAGACAGGTACATTCCGCATCGTGTTGCGTATTGGCGCTGAACGTCCCGGACAACACGAGATTGTCGTGCAAGAGCGTGAGCGGGCAGTGGTCGTCGCCGAGTATCTATGTGAGACGCCGCTTCCGCCGACACCGACGGCTACGCTTGGCCCTCTTCGGGTGACGATACCGGGTGCTCCGTAAATGCTTCGGTGATGGAAGGAGAGGCGGGTTCCCAACCCGCCTCAGATGGTATATTCCTGAGACGAATGCTTCAGCACCAGGATGATGACCAACGGCTGGCGTTCAGGCAGGTACGTCGTTTACCCGGCAAAGTGTCGTATGAGACTACCCATCCACTGCATTGCCCGCCAGTAATCGGCAAGGCGAATGTTTTCATTCGGTGAGTGAACACGTGAGCCGTGGTAACCACATCCGGTGCCACTGGCAACCGGCGTGC
>JAGHYT010000208.1:0-4853 GCA_017743535.1 Chloroflexus sp. | reverse complement strand
CGGGCCGAGACGCCAGTTCCCGTTGGTGAGCGATCAACTTCGGCATTGGCAAAGATGCAGATGTTACGACTGTGATGGGTAGGATCTTCGGGTTGATCGGTAAAGATAGTTCCGTACAGAAAGCTCAAATCTGACTCATCAGGATACTGAACCGGTAATATCTCGTTTACAGCTCGCTTGATGGCTTCACCTGCAGCAACCAGCGCAGCCATCTTTGTCGGCTCAACGCGCAATCCAAGCTGCGCTGCAGGAAGCACAGCGTAAAACGCACCACCCCAGGCAATATCGCACGTTACCTGCCCATAGCCTGGTACCTCAATGACAAGATCGCGCATGTACAAAAATGAAGGGACGTTACGGAACGAAACCTTTGTGACGTGCCCATCTTCCAGGTGTGCTGTGGCACGCACCAAACCAGCAGGGGTATCGAGGACAACTGAAGCACGATCTTCATCTCCCGTCACCGCACCACTCTCAACCAGAACGGTAACTAATGCGATCACGCCATGGCCGCACATGGTGCTATAGCCCTCATTGTGCATAAACAGCACACCAAGATCAGCTTCGGCACTGACAGGAGGTGTGATCACACAACCATACATGTTGTAGTGACCACGCGGTTCCCACATTAGGGCCTGCCGGACATAATCAAAATGGTCGCGCATAAAGCGACGCCGTTCCAGCATCGTCTGACCGACAAGTTCAGGTAAGCCCCCGGTCACGATGCGTAGTGGCTCACCAGCAGCGTGGGCGTCAATCGTTGTTAACCGTATTGTATCGGCTGGTAACCTGATTCGTTCCCAATCGAGTTGCATTGGTAGCGGCTTCCTTTCCTTTTGAGCACATTATACGTCACTGGGCAGGCTAGAGGCTCACATGCTCAGAGAAGAGGATAGACCTCGTGCGTGGTATTATTGCGTTGGAACAACGCCTGCAATACCTCGCCACCAGCGGCAATGAACGGGGACTTGTAACGTTCTTCCACAGATGATTATCCTCCATCGAAGACCACCTGTGGGCGAGACAGACATTACACGGGGTAGGCGCACAGCAGCGCCGTACCCTTACGCGGCTGCAGGAAACGTTCTAGAGGCCTGCCCTTCCAAGTCATAGGTCATGGGAACATTCTTCAGGAACGCTCTCAAACCCACGATCGGGTACACTCTGCTTACCACTCCACTAGATGTTGTAACACCATACCACCATTTCTACTATTGTACCTACCTTTTGACAGTTGCGATACAGCGCGGTATAGTTGCGTTATCTACAATTGCGTTCTCAGGTCAACGTCGTACCATGGGGGTGCGACTGGAACTAGCCAATCGAAGACACGTTTTACCTATGCTTCCGAGTTGTTCTGGGGTAGGGAGCACTTTCTACCATGTGCAGTTGTCACAATTTCAACAACAGACACCATAGGGAGGAACCAGGTTATGGCAAAGAAATGGGTTTACCTCTTCCGTGAAGGAGACGCTTCAATGCGCGATCTCCTGGGTGGCAAAGGGGCTGGTGTTGCTGAGATGACACGAACCGGAGTGCCAGTGCCGCCAGGATTTACCATCACAACAGAGGCTTGCAATGCCTACTACGAGAACGGTCAACAGTTCCCCGAAGGAATGTGGGAGCAGGTGTTAGAAGGTTTGAAGGACATTGAAGCTCAAACCGGCAAGCGATTCGGTGATCCAACGAATCCATTACTGGTGTCAGTTCGTTCGGGGGCAAAATTTTCGATGCCCGGTATGATGGATACCGTGTTGAACCTCGGTTTGAACCAGGAGACCCGTGAAGGATTGGCTCGTCTCACCGATAATCCGCGTTTCGCCGCTGATGCCTATCGCCGATTCGTGCAGCTCTTCGGCAAGATTGTGCTCGGTGTTGACGGCGATCGCTTCGAGCACGAAATGGAGGAAGCAAAAGGCCACGGACAACGGCAAGATACCGATCTAACCACCGAGGAACTGCTCGCACTGGCCGAAAAATTCAAGGCAATTATCAAAGAAGACGTCGGCGTTGATTTTCCCGAAGACCCGTTCGAGCAGTTGCGCGCTGCAATTGCCGCTGTCTTCCGTTCGTGGAACGGTCGTCGGGCCGTCGATTACCGTCGTGTCAACAAGATTCCCGATAATCTGGGAACGGCTGTCAATGTTCAGGCAATGGTCTTCGGTAATATGGGGAACGACTCGGCAACCGGTGTGGCTTTTACCCGCAATCCTAGTACCGGCGATCCTGAAATCTTCGGTGAATACCTGGTGAACGCTCAAGGTGAAGATGTCGTAGCCGGTATTCGTACTCCACAGCCCATTAGTAAACTGGCCCAGGAGATGCCGGAGGTGTATGCCCAGTTCCACGAGATTGCCAAACAGCTCGAACGCCACTACAAAGACATGCAGGATGTTGAGTTTACTATTGAGCGTGGCAAGCTGTGGATGCTCCAAACCCGCACCGGTAAACGCACTGGCGCCGCAGCCGTGAAGATCGCAGTTGATATGGTACGCGAGGGATTGATCGATAAGGCAACGGCTGTTCAACGAGTTGATCCGCACGCACTCGATCAATTGCTCCATCCTATGATCGATCCTGCGGCACGCAAAAATGCGCAGCCGTTGACCGTCGGTCTGCCAGCGTCGCCTGGCGCCGCATCCGGCAAAGCTGTGTTTGACCCCGATGAAGCAGAAGAGCTTGCTAAAACTGGCGAAAAGGTGATACTAGTACGAGTCGAGACGGCTCCAGAGGACTTCCATGGGATGGTTGCCGCCCAGGCCATCCTGACGGCACGTGGTGGAATGACCTCACACGCCGCAGTGGTTGCTCGTGGGATGGGCAAGCCATGCGTAGCCGGCGCCGGCGATCTGCGGATCAACTACGCCGAACAGATGATGACGGTCAACGGCACCGTCATCCGCAAAGGTGACTGGATTACGCTCGATGGTGGAAGTGGAGAAGTCTTCGCGGGCCAGATGCCAACGGTCGAGCCAGAACTCTCCGGCGACTTTGCAACCCTAATGTCGTGGGCTGATGAGTTCCGCAAACTTGGTGTACGTGCAAACGCAGACATTCCACGCGACGCACGTGTTGCACGTCAATTTGGCGCCGAAGGGATTGGTCTCTGCCGCACCGAGCATATGTTCTTCGAGGGCGACCGCATCGATGCCATGCGCGAGATGATCCTTGCCGATACACCCGAAGAGCGTCGAGCGGCACTGGCCAAGATCGAACCACTACAGCAGGGCGACTTCGAGGGCCTGTTCCGTGAAATGGCCGGACTACCGGTGACAATCCGCACCCTTGATCCACCACTCCACGAGTTCTTGCCCCACGACGACGAAGAGATTGAGGCGCTGGCGACCAAACTCGGCGTTGATCCGAAGAAGATCAAGGCCCGCGTGGAAAGCTTGCGCGAAGCCAACCCGATGCTGGGCTTCCGTGGCTGCCGTCTGGGCATCCTCTATCCCGAAATTACCGAAATGCAGGCCCGGGCCATCTTCAAGGCAGCGGTTAAGGTGAAATCAGAAGGGATCGACGTTTACCCCGAAGTCATGATCCCACTGGTTGGCTACGTAAGCGAACTGAAGCTGCAAGAGGAGATTGTCCGGCGCGTCGCCAGCGAAGTTTTTGCCGAAACCGGGATCGAAGTGCCGTACCTGGTCGGTACAATGATCGAATTGCCGCGTGCAGCTCTGGTGGCCGATGAAATTGCTCAGGTTGCCGAATTCTTCAGCTTCGGTACGAATGACCTGACGCAAACCACGCTTGGTCTCTCGCGCGATGACTCAGGACGCTTCCTGCCGCTCTATGTCGAGAAGAAACTGATCCCAGACGATCCGTTCCAAACAATTGATCAGCAGGGCGTGGGGCAGTTGGTACAGATCGGTACTGAACGAGGACGATCCACCCGATCCAACCTTAAGGTTGGGATTTGTGGTGAACACGGTGGTGATCCTGCCAGCGTTGAGTTCTTCTATCGGGTTGGGCTCAATTATGTCAGTTGTTCACCCTACCGTGTACCGATCGCCCGCCTGGCTGCCGCCCAGGCTGCGCTCGGCGAGGCAAAGCGCGATAAATAAGAACATACCCTAATCCTCTGACCGAACGGCGAGGCTCGTGAGAGCTTCGCCGTTCGTCGTGATCTTGTAACTCAAGAACGGTATCGGGATCGCTATAATGCAATACAACATTAGTACATCGGTATTGCCGGAAGGTTTACACTTCTGCGGAGAGTATCATGTCATCGTTGCCGATCATTGCTACCCTGCTGCACTATGCTAGGCGCACGCCTGATCGACCGTGCATTGTCGAGGATCGACATACCATCACTTATGCCGAATTGGCCGGAGCGGCAGCCGGTTGGGCCGCACGCTTTCAGGCTCTCGGTGTTCAGCGTGGCGACCGCATTGCGCTGGCCCTGCCGAACACCCCTGCTTTTATTGCCGCTTACTTCGGCGCGCAACTGGCCGGTGCCGCAGTTGTGCTGATCAATCCGCAGTATCGACACACCGAGCTGAATCATCTGCTCAGCGATTCGGCGCCGACTATCGTGGTTGCAACCGATGATAATGAAGCAATCTTAACCGCAGTAATGCCACCCAATCGGCCTCATGTCCTGAAGCCATCAGCCGAGTTGTGTGGTGCCCCGATAGCTGACCCTACCTCATTCGCCCTACCGGCAGCCGGTGAGATGGCACTGATCGCATATACATCGGGAACAACCGGTCGAGCAAAAGGTGCAGTCCATACGCATGCCAGTTTGTCTGCCAATTGTGATGCCATTCTTAACGCATGGCACTGGACAGAGGCCGACCGTTTACTGTTGATGCTGCCACTCTTCCACGTTCATGGTCTGGGAGTAGGAGTAC